>NZ_AUIU01000011.1 GCF_000423865.1 Thermodesulfovibrio thiophilus DSM 17215 | reverse complement strand
TTTTACTCCAGCACCTCTGTAACCACACCTGCACCTACTGTTCTTCCACCTTCTCTTATCGCAAACCTCAATCCCTCTTCCATCGCTATCGGCGCTATTAACTCAGCTGTTAGATTCACATTGTCCCCTGGCATCACCATCTCTACTCCCTCTGGTAACTTTATCACTCCTGTTACATCTGTCGTCCTGAAATAAAACTGAGGCCTGTATCCATTGAAAAATGGCGTGTGCCTCCCTCCTTCTTCTTTCGTCAATACATACACTTCTGCCTTGAACTTAGTATGCGGCGTAATGCTTCCAGGCTTCGCTAACACCATGCCCCTCTCTACTTCTTCCTTGCCTATCCCTCTCAACAGTACCCCTATGTTGTCTCCTGCCCTTCCTTCATCCAGTATCTTTCGAAACATTTCTAACCCTGTCGCTACTGTCTTCCTCGTCTCCCTTAACCCTACTATCTCTACTTCATCTCCTACTTTGATTATCCCTCTGTCTACTCTGCCTGTTACTACTGTCCCTCTTCCTGATATCGTAAATACATCTTCTATCGGCATTAAAAATGGCTTGTCTACTGGCCTCTGTGGCTCTGGTATATAGCTGTCTAATGCATCCAGTAACTCTTGTATTGCTTTGTATTCCTCTGCATTGGGATCTTTGCTGCTACTTTCCAATGCCTTTAATGCACTCCCCCTTATTATCGGTATCTCATCCCCTGGAAATCCATACTTGCTCAATAGCTCCCTTACTTCTAACTCCACTAAATCCAGTAACTCAGGATCATCTACCATGTCTGTCTTGTTCATAAATACTACTATGTATGGTACCCCTACCTGCCTCGCTAATAAAATGTGCTCCCTCGTCTGCGGCATCGGTCCATCATTCGCCGCTACTACAAGTATCGCTCCATCCATCTGCGCTGCACCTGTTATCATGTTCTTTATGTAGTCTGCATGCCCAGGACAGTCTACATGCGCATAATGCCTCTTGTCTGTCTCATACTCTACATGCGATGTGCTTATCGTTATTCCCCTCGCCTTCTCCTCAGGTGCATTATCTATCTGGTCATAACTCTTAAAGTGCGCCATGCCTTTTAAATCCAGATACTTCGTTATCGCTGCCGTCAATGTCGTCTTGCCATGATCAATATGCCCTATCGTACCTACATTTACATGCGGCTTCTTCCTCTCAAATTTTGCCTTTCCCATTTCCTTCCCTCCTTATTAAATCTTTTCAATCTCGTTAAACACTATTTATTATTACCCTTTATCTTGGCAATTATTTGCTCTGTAAGATTTTTAGGAACTTCATCATAATGTGAAAACTGCATTGTGTATGTTCCCCTGCCCTGAGTTTTCGACCTCAAATCAGTGGCATATCCAAACATTTCTGCAAGTGGAACCATTGCTCTTATTACCTGCGCTTTCCCTCGTTTTTCCATAGACTGGATTTTGCCACGTCTTGAATTTAAATCTCCTATTACTTCTCCCATATAATCTTCAGGGACCACAACTTCCACATCCATAATTGGTTCTAACAAAACAATATCAGCTTTTTTACATGCATCCTTAAATGCCATTGACGCTGCAATTTTAAAAGCCATTTCTGAAGAATCAACTTCATGATACGAACCATCAAAAAGTGTTACTCTGACATCAACAACAGGATAACCAGCAAGAACTCCTCCTTCCATTGCCTCTATAACACCTTTCTCAATAGCCGGTATGTATTCTCTGGGAATTGTCCCACCAACGATTTTATTTACAAACTCAAATCCCTTGCCTCGCTCCATCGGTTCTACGTCAAGCCAGACATGTCCATATTGACCACGTCCACCTGTCTGCCTTATAAACTTACCTTCTGATTTGGCAGGTAATTTAATTGTCTCTTTATATGCAACCTGTGGTTTACCCACATTGGCTCCAACTTTAAACTCTCTTGTAAGTCTATCAACAATAATTTCGAGATGTAATTCCCCCATGCCAGAGATTATTGTCTGTCCTGTTTCTTCATTGAAACTAACTCTGAAAGATGGGTCTTCCTGAGATATTTTTTGCAAAGAAAGTGATAACTTTTCCTGATCTGCCTTTGTTTTAGGCTCTATAGCAACAGAAATAACAGGTTCAGGAAATTCTATAGATTCAAGTACTATTGGATTACTCTCATCACAAAGAGTATCTCCTGTAAGGGTGCTCTTTAATCCAACAATAGCACCAATATCACCCGCACATATTTCTTTTATCTCTTCTCTACGATTTGAATGCATTCTGAAAATTCTGGCAACTCTCTCTTTTGTATTTCGAGTTGAATTATATACATAACTTCCTGATGCTAAAACTCCAGAATAAACTCTCACATAAGTAAGACTTCCCATATATGGATCAGCCATAATCTTGAATGCCAATGCTGTCAATGGTTCATCTAAAGAAGGCTTTCTTTCTATTTCAGTACCATCAAGTGGATTCAATCCTTTAACAGGAGGAACATCAAGAGGAGAAGGCAGATAATAAACAATAGCATCAAGAAGTATCTGAACGCCCTTATTTTTAAAAGAAGAACCACAAAGTACAGGAGTAATCTTCAATTCTATTGTACCTTTTCTAATAGCATCCCTTATCTCCTGAGCAGATATCTCCTGGCCTGAAAGATATTTTTCCATGATTCTATCATCTACATCACATAAAGTCTCTATCATTTTATCTCTATATTTTTTGGCTTCTTCAATATACTCTGCAGGAATCTCATCTTCTACAAATTTTGCTCCTAGTGTCTCATCATCAAAGTAGTAAGCCTTCATTTCAACAAGATCTATAGGACCTCTGAATTTTTCTTCTGTTCCTATTGGAATTTGAACAGCAACTGGATTTGCACCAAGCTTTTCTACCATACTATCGACTGCCATAAAGAAATCTGCACCCAGTTTATCCATTTTATTCATAAAAGCAACCCTGGGAACTCTATACTTATCAGCCTGTCTCCACACTGTTTCGCTCTGAGGCTCAACGCCAGCTGATGCATCAAAAACAGCAATAGCACCATCAAGCACTCTAAGAGACCTTTCAACTTCGATAGTAAAGTCAACATGACCAGGTGTATCTATTATGTTTATTTTATGGTCTTTCCACATGCAGGTTGTAGATGCTGAGGTTATTGTTATTCCACGCTCCTGCTCCTGAGGCATCCAGTCCATTACAGCAGCTCCGTCATGGACTTCTCCAATTTTGTATGTTACGCCAGTATAATACAGAATTCTTTCTGTAGTGGTTGTCTTACCAGCATCAATATGTGCCATAATACCAATATTTCTAGTTTTTTCCAATGGGAATCTTTCCATATACTCCTCTAAATTACCACCTGTAATGAGCAAATGCTCTATTGGCTTCTGCCATTTTGTGGGTTTCTTCTCTCTTTTTTATTGAAGAACCTACATTATTGTAGGCATCTAAAATTTCACCTGCAAGTCTTTCTTTCATAGTTTTTTCTTTACGCTGCCTTGCATATGTGGTAAGCCATCTTAAAGCAAGACTCAATCTTCTATTAGGCCTCACCTCCATGGGGACCTGATATGTTGCTCCTCCAACCCTTCTAGGCCTTACTTCGAGAATTGGTTTGATATTTTCAATTGCTTGCTTAAAAACTTTCAGAGGATCATTCCCTGTTTTTTCTTTAATTATTTCAAAAGCACCATAACATATTTTTTCACTAATAGCCTTTTCACCGTCTTCCATAATAACATTTATTAATTTTGATACAAGCTTACTCTGATATTTTGGATCAGGTAAAACTTCTCTTTTTGGAACATAACCTCTTCGTGGCATCTTATACTCCTACTTATTTTGGTCTTTTAGTGCCGTATTTTGAACGACTCTTTCTCCTGTTATTAACACCTGCACAGTCCAGTGTTCCCCTGACAATATGATATCTAACACCTGGCAAATCCTTCACCCTGCCTCCTCTTACAAGAACTATTGAATGTTCTTGCAAATTATGGCCTTCTCCTGGTATATAAGCTATCACCTCAACTCCATTTGTCAACCTTACTTTTGCTACTTTCCTCAAAGCAGAGTTAGGTTTTTTAGGAGTCGTTGTATATACTCTCACACATACACCCCTTCTCTGAGGACATGATTGTAAAGCAGGTGATTTAGTTTTCTTTTCAACTTTCTCCCTGCCTTTTTTTACTAATTGTGAAATCGTCGGCACCTTTTCACCTCATAAAAATTATAGTTACTTTAACGTAACAAAAGTTTAACATTTCTAGACAAGACTTTTTAGTTTATCAAAAAATTAAAACTATGTCAAGCAATTAGATATTATTCTAACTTGCCGTTGCAGAATATTTACTATACTTCTTTTTTAATCTGCAATTATTGAATATTTACAAGAAATAATCTAACCAATCTAGTAATAAAAATGCAAATATTAATTTAAGTTATTATTATGAAGAATTGGAATTTACTGATTTTTTTCTTTTCTTTTTCCTTATCTTTTCAATTTCTTTCTGTTTTCTCGTAGGAATTCCCATAGATTCTTTTATTTTCTCTACAAGCATTCTTCTAGCAAAAAAACGATTTAATCCCTGAAATCTCTCCTTTGTGCATTTCACTTCCACTCCAGTTGGCAAATGCTTGAGGTAAACACCTGTTGATGTTTTATTCAACCTCTGGCCTCCATGTCCTGAGCATCTGATAAATTTTTCTTCCAGTTCAGATTCTTTGATACCGAATTTTTCCATTTCAGCTAAAAGCTCCTTTTCTTTCTTCTCAGTTACTGGAAATTTCCCCATCTCAGGAAAGTAGTGTTAGAATTTTGCTGATTTCCGACAGGTTTTCAACTACGACATCTGCACCTGTTGTTTTTAGTTTTTCCACACTGTAAGGACCCGTAGCCACTGCTATTACTGTAGCACCATAAGGTTTTGCACAGGCTACATCTCTCGGAGTATCGCCGACAACAATGCACTGTTGGAAATCAATATTATAGTTGAATGTTCTTGAAAATCTCTCAATTGCTACAGGTAAAAGATAATTTCTATCCTCATGATCACTTCCAAATGCTCCAAATGGGAAAAATGTATTCAATCCAAATGGTTCAAGTTTAATTCTGGCTCCTTTTTCAAGGTTACCAGTAAGAAGTCCCATGGGATATTTCAATTCGTGATAAATAAGCTCTATAAACTCTTTCACACCTGGCTTCAGATGTTTTGAGTTATTATTTATCTCTATGCTTAAATTTTCAAGATAGCTTTCAATTAACTCACTAACTAAAACATTAGAAAGTTTGACTCCTGAAGCTATAAGCCCTTCCTTAATTATCTGAACATCTGTTTTACCTGCCATCTCAAAATTCTTAAATGCATCCTTAATTCCAAGAATCTGTTCAAAGGCTTTGTTTAAGGCTCTTGTACCTGCACCACCAGCACTTATCAAAGTACCATCTATATCAAAAAGTATTATCTTCATTCTTTAATCTCCTCGGTATTAGTTTCTTTTTAAGAAAAGAGGCTACCTCTTTCGTAGAGCATTCAAAGCCTGACCATTTTCCAAGTATTAAGCTCCTTTTTAATGCCTCATCTAATATTTTTAAAAAAACTGAGCGAGGAAGTTCAACTGCACCCATTTTTAAAAGATGAGGATTTGTAATCTGACAGTCTATGAAATAAAAATCCTGTTCAATAAGAAACTTAACAAGGCAGGCAAGTGCAACTTTCGAAGCATCCTTCATTAATGTGAACATTGACTCTCCAAAAAATGCATTACCAATAGCCACTCCATAAAGTCCACCAATAATTTTATCATTAAACCATATTTCAACTGAATGAGCAAATCCAAGATTATGAAGTACACTATAAGCCTCCATCATCTCTGTTGTAATCCATGTTCCTGAAGAATCTTTTCTTGGAGCAGCAGCACAACCTTTAATTACACTATAAAAGTCTCTATCAAAGCTCACTCTGTAAATCTCTTTTTTCAAAGTCTGATAAAGACTCCTTGACATACTGAAAAGTCTCGGAAATATTACAGGTCTCAGAGAGGGTGACCACCACAGTATTGGTTCATGATTATACCATGGAAATATTCCTGATCTATAAGCAAGAATTAATCTTTCAACACTGAGATCTCCTCCAATGGCGAGCAAGCCATCAGACTCAGCAAGATCAGCAGGAGGGAATTCTATAGTTTCACGAAGCAAAAATACTGTCATCTATTTCAAAGTTGACAGAATCATCAAAAACATCTGCTATAACTCTACCACCGTTTGAGAGTTTACCAAAGAGAATTTCTTCAACAAGAGGAGATTTAATTTCTTTTTGAATAATTCTTTGAAGAGGTCTTGCTCCAAATTTTGGATCAAATCCTTTTTTGGCCAGCCATCTCCTCATTTTTTCTGTGATTTCAACTGTTATATTTTTTGCCATAAGCTGTTCATTGAGTTCTTTTATAAATTTATCAACTATTTTAAGCACAATTTCCTCGGGTAATGGATTAAATCTTACAACAGCATCCAGTCTATTACGAAATTCAGGGCTAAAAAGTCTCTGTACTGATTCTTCTGCTTTTCCAATCTGATCTTTACTGCGATCACCAAATCCAACTGTAGGTTTTTCCATTTCTCTTGCACCGATATTAGATGTCATGATAAGTATCACATTTCTCATATCAGCTTTCCTCCCTGTGTTGTCCGTAAGGGTTCCATAATCCATAACCTGAAGCAGTACATTAAATATTTCTTCATGAGCCTTTTCAATCTCATCAAGTAAAAGCACACAATGTGGATTTTTTCTTATCTGTTCTGTGAGAAGTCCTCCCTGTTCAAATCCGATATAACCAGGTGGCGCGCCTATAAGTTTTGCTACAGAATGCTTTTCCATATATTCGCTCATATCAAATCTCAAAAAAGCAATACCCAATTTTTGGGCAAGCTGTTTTGCAAGCTCTGTTTTTCCAACTCCTGTCGGACCAGTAAAAAGAAAACTCCCTATTGGTCTCTGAGGTTCTTTTAGTCCAGCCTTTGCAAGCTTGATCACTCTACTGACAGCCTCCACAGCTTCATCTTGCCCAAAGATTACAGATTTTAAATCTGACGCCAGAGTCTTTAATCTCTCAGATTCATTTAAGGTTATTTCCTGGGACGGAATTCTTGCTATTTTTGCTATTGTTTTCTCGATAATTTTTTCATCAACAACAGGATTTTCACTCTGATAAAGTCTTACAATAGCACCAGCTTCATCAATGATATCTATTGCTTTGTCAGGTAAAAATCTTTCAATAATATATTTTGCTGAGAGATTTACCGCAGTTTTTAGAGCTTCCTGAGTATAATTAACTCCATGATATTCTTCATAGTAAGATTTAAGACCTTTAAGAATTTCAAATGTTTCCTCTTCAGTGGGCTCAACTACATCAATTTTCTGAAATCTGCGGGATAAAGCTCTATCTTTTTCAACATAATTTCGGTATTCTTCATAGGTTGTAGCACCAATACATCGAATTTTCCCCTCGATTAATAAAGGCTTAAGAAGATTTGATGCATCAACAGTACTTCCACTTGCAGAGCCAGCTCCAACAATAGTGTGAATTTCATCAATAAAAAGTATGCAATCTTTAATTTTATAAAGTGAGTTTATTAATGCCTTCATTCTTGCCTCAAAATCACCTCTGTATTTTGTGCCTGCAAGAAGGGCTCCCATGTCAAGAGCAAATATTTTGAAATTCTTAAGATGCGATGGAACTTCACCCTTTGCAATCTTTAAAGCCAGTCCTTCCACAATTGCTGTTTTTCCAACTCCTGGTTCTCCTACAAGTATTACATTGTTTTTCCTTCTTCTGCTTAAAACTTGTATCACTCTGTCAAGCTCATTCTGTCTTCCAATGATTGAATCAATTTCGCCCTTTTTTGCTTTTTCTGTAAGCTCTACTGTGAAAAGTTTAAGTGGATCAGCCTTTTTTTCTTCCTTATTAACAGTTTCTTCATAGCCAGTTTTTGGAATTCCATGAGAAATATAGTTGAGGATATCAATCCTTGTTATACCGTATGATTTAAAAAGACTTACAGCATATGTGTCTTCTTCAAGAAAGATCGAAGCAAGAAAATCTCCTGCATCAGCCTCTTTTTTCTCTGCACTTCCAACATGATTTAAAGTTCTTTCCATCACCCTTTGAAAACTGATAGTGGGATGAGCCTGTCCTTTCCCTTTCTTCTTTGGAATTTGCTCTTCAAGAAACCTTTCAAGATTTCTCTTTATCTGTTCGGGATCTCCTCCACAGCTTTTTATTATCTCCACACCATAGTCGTCATGAAGTATGGCATATACAAGATGCTCTACTGTAAGATATTGATGCCCTCTCTCAATGGCATCTTCCACTGTAGCTGTTATAATAATCTGCAAATCTTTGTTAATCATCTTCTTGTATCGCACATTTTAATGGAAATCCATGAGCTCTTGCCAGGCTTTCTACTTGTGCTGCCTTTGTTTCAGCAATCTCCTTTAAATAAACTCCAGCAAGACCTCGTCCGTTTCTGTGCACATGAAGCATAATGGATGTTGCTTCTATTTTTGGTTTATCAAAAATTGTCATCAAAACATAAACAACAAAATCCATTGTTGTGTAATCGTCATTTAAAAGATACACTCTATACAACTCAGGGCTATCAAATAAGACTTCTTCCTTTTCTTCAGAGAAAATTTTTTCATCCATCTTTTTATAATACCTAAAATATTAAAATCAGCTCAATGATTGAATAAAGTTTTGCTATATTTTCAAGTGTGATAATTATGTTCGGTAAGCTGAGTTTATTCGCACATACTCTTCAGAGAGGTCATTTGTAAAAACTTTTGCTGAGCTTTTACCAACATTAAGATTTATTAAAATATCAATCTCTCTTTGTTTGATAGCACTTTTAAGTTCTTCTTCCTTCATAGTGGGTAGCCCTTTTTCAAAAAGGCAGATTCCATTTATGAAAATTTCAATTTTCTCTTCTTTTACAGGAACGTCTGAGTATCCAGCTGCGGCAATAATTCTTCCCCAGTTAGGATCTCCTCCATAAAGTGCTGTCTTGACAAGTAAAGAATTTGCCACAGACTTCGCAACTCTTTTTGCATCAGAAGAAGTTCTAGCACCGGTAACAGTTATAGTTACAAATTTAGTTCCACCTTCCGCATCTTTAACTATCATCTGAGCAAGGTCAAGGCATAATTCATTGAGAGATCGTCTAAACAGTTTCCATACAGAAGAATTTTTAACTATTTTTTTAGAACCTGCTTCTCCATTTGCAAGCATTAATACAGTATCATTTGTTGACATATCTCCATCAACAGTAATTGAGTTAAAGCTGTCCCGCACAGCATCTTGCAGAGACTCTTTTATCAACTCTGATTCAATACTGGCATCTGTAAGAATGGTGCACAGCATTGTTGCCATATTTGGACAGATCATTCCAGCACCTTTACAGATTCCCAGAATTGTAACTATTTTATGGTCTGCTTCAATCTGTCTGAATGTTAATTTTGGAAAGGTATCAGTTGTCATAATAGCACTGGCAACATCAGATGGATTCACTTTTCCGATGTTACTGACAAGTTCATCAAGTGCGGGCAAAATTCTGTCCATAGGCATTGACAAGCCAATCACACCTGTTGATAACGGAAAAACATATTCTTTATTAGTATTAATTTTTTCTGCCACCTTTTCTGTAATAAGCATTGCATCTTCAATGCCCTTTTGACCTGTGCATGCATTGGCATTTCCACTATTTAAAATCAATGCCTGAGCAATGCCACTTTTTATTCTTTTTATACATATTTTTACAGGTGCTGCTTTAATCTGGTTTGTTGTAAAAACACCAGCAGCCTGAGCAGGCTTTTTAGAATAAATTAATGCCATATCATAACGATCAGGATATTTAATATTGGCCCTTGCTACAGAATAGAGAAATCCTTTCGGGGATGGAAGTTCCATTATTGTTCACCTAATTTAAAGATATCATGAAGAACTCTGACTGCCAGCTCTGTATATTTTGAATCTATAAGACAGGAAATTTTTATCTCAGAGGTGCTGATTGCCATAATATTTATACCATGATTTGCCAGAACCTCAAACATCTGAGCAGCGACTCCAGAGTGAGTTCTCATACCAACTCCTACAATGGATATCTTTGCAATATCTTCATTAAGAAGTACTCCCTCTGCTCCAAGTTCCTTTGAGAGTTTTTCAGTAATTTCAAGAGCTTTTCTTGCATCAGTTTTTGGGACCGTAAATGATATATCAGTTGCCTTTCCATCACTGCTTATGTTTTGCACAATCATATCAACAACAATATTCGTATCTGCAATTGTTTTGAAAAGTTTTGCTGCTATTCCAGGTCTGTCTGGCACTTTAAGAATTGTAATCTTAGCCTGATTTTTATCGTGAGCTATGCCTGAAACTACAACTTTTTCCATCTCTTTATCCTCCTTTGTAACCAATGTTCCAGGATTATCATTAAAGCTTGAGCGAACAACTACTGGAACACTGTATTTCATTGCAAACTCTACAGAACGAGTTTGTAAGACCTTCGCTCCCAATGAAGCAAGTTCAAGCATCTCTTCATAGGAAATTTTATCAAGTTTCTTTGCCTCAGGAACAATATTGGGATCTGCCGTGTAAACACCATCCACATCAGTGTAAATTTCGCATAAATCAGCTCCTAAAGCTGCAGCTATTGCAACTGCTGTGAGATCTGAACCCCCTCTTCCAAGAGTGGTTACATCTTCATCTTCTGTAACTCCTTGAAATCCAGCCACCACAACAATATAATCCTGTTCAAGAGCTTTAACTGCCCTTGTTGCAATAATTTTTTCTATCTTTGCCTTTGTATGCACTGTATCTGTGATTATCCCCATCTGTCTTCCTGTTAGTGCAATTGCTTTATGACCCAGTTGATGTAAAGCCATTGTAGTAAGAGAAGCAGTAACCCTTTCTCCAGATGAAAGAAGTAAATCCATTTCCCTTTCTGGAGGGTCAGGGCATATCTGATGGGCAAGTCCTATCAATTTATCTGTCTCTCCTGCCATGGCAGATACAACAACTACTACTTTATTACCCGCTTTTACAGTGTTTGATACTCTTTCTGCAACTGCTTTTATTCTTTCAATATTGGATACTGAGGTACCACCATATTTTTGTACAATAAGCATTATCTGCCCTCCAGCTTAAAAATTGAGTTTTTCTATTATGTAAAAAATTCAATAATTTTTACAATTACAGTAAAAGATGAAAAAATACGCTCATATTTTTTAAAATATGCCTATGCTTAGATTTCTTACTGCAGGTGAGTCTCATGGTAAGGCACTTGCAGGCATAATCGAAGGGATGCCTGCAGGTGTGAGTATTTCAAAGGAAGATATTGATAAAGAACTAAAGCGAAGGCAACGGGGCTATGGTAGAGGTGGAAGAATGAAAATAGAGTCTGATGAAGTTGAGATTATATCTGGAGTAAGATGGGGCAAAACACTTGGCAGTCCAATTGCACTTTTTATTAAAAATCGTGACTGGAAAAACTGGGAACAGACAATGAACTCTGAATCATCATCAGAAGGCTGCAGTGAAGCGGTTACACGCCCAAGGCCAGGTCATGCAGATTTACCAGGATTGCTTAAATATCAACATACTGATATCCGTAATGTGCTTGAACGTTCATCTGCAAGAGAAACAGCAATGAGAGTTGCTATCGGAGCAGTTGCGAAACAGCTTTTAAAACATTTCAACATAAAAATTGGAAGTTTTGTAATTAACATCGGTTCTGTAAAGAAAGATATCGAAACAGCCTATTTAAGCGAACAGGAACTCCTAGAATTCTCTGATAAAGCTGAATCATCTCGGATCAGATGTCCCTGGAAGCAAATAGAAGAAGACTTCATAAATACTATTGACCATGCGATAAAAACCGGTGATAGTGTTGGAGGATCTTTTATAGTGTTTGCTACAGGTCTTCCAGCAGGGCTTGGAAGTTATGTTCACTGGGACAGAAAACTTGATGCACGCATTGCTATGGGAATTATGAGCATTCAGGCAATAAAGGCAGTTGAAATTGGTGATGGAGTGATACTCGGTAAAAAATATGGTTCAGAGGCTATGGATGAAATTTTTTTCGATAAATTTTTTTACAGAATATCCAATCATATGGGCGGAATTGAAGGAGGAATGTCAAATGGGATGCCTGTGGTTATAAGAGCCACAATGAAGCCTATACCTACACTGAGAAAACCTCTTAAATCTGTGGATGTTTTTACAAAAGAAGCCTCTGAGGCTTCTTATGAACGTTCTGATATATGTGCTGTACCTGCTGCAAGCGTGATCGGTGAAGCTGTTTTAGCATGGCATATTGCAGATGCTTTTTTAGAAAAATTTGGCGGTGATAGCTTGCAGGAAATAAATAGTAATTTTAATTCATTTAAAAAACAGATAGAAAAAATATGAAAATCGCGGGCTTGTTAATTATACTATCATTGTTTATTTTGCTTCCATGTGATAGTTTTTCTCAATTTTCATCAATAGACTATCTAATTGAAGGCAAACAATCACTGAAATCAGAAGATTTTTCAAACGCTGAAGAATATTTTACAAAAGCACTTCTAGAGTTTCAGGAAATTGGAGATTATATTTTATTCTGGCGTGCTAGGGCTTACACTGGAATGAATAAATATGAAAAAGCTTTACAAGACCTGAATGAACTGAAGAAAAACTATCCATCATCACCGATTATTAAGGAAGCTGCTAAGGAAGAAATTGAGATAGCAAAAAAACTTAATTTACCTGAAGTTGATGAAATCTATGAATCATTCATTAATGAATATCCTGAAGAAGTTAAAACTAAGTTTGAGTATGCTCAACATCTCAAAGAAAAAGGAGAAATTGAAAAAGCAAAAATAATATTTAAAGATATTTTTATAACCGCTACATCTTTTGCTGATAAGGCAGAAAAAGAATTGTCTAAAAAAGATATAACAATAAATGATTTAATAAAAAAATCTAAAGCATTAAACAATGCGTATTTATTTAAAAAAGCTGAAAAATATATAAAAATGGCTCTAGTTGATACCGATAATTCTCAAAAAACAGAAATTCTATCAATACTGGGTTATTCTCTTTTTATGCAAAAAAGATATTCTGAGGCTGCAGAAATTTTCAAAGAGTGTAAAGACTATTACTGGAGGGCAAGAGCTCTTTTAAGAGCAAAAGACTATGAAACATTTGAAACAGAATTGCCAGATTATATAAAAACTGGAGACCAGAGAATATCAGAAATTCTTATAAACTATGCAAATATTAAAAGAAGAACTGGTGAGCCTGATGAAGCAATAAAAATATTGAAAATGGTGGTTAACAGATATAACTCTGCAAGGGAAAATGGGCTGTGGTCTTTAGGCTGGAACTACTACCTCCAGCAAGAATATGAAGAAGCAAAAAAGATTTTTCAAGAATTATATTCCTCATATAGCAAACTTAAATATCTTTACTGGCTTGAAAGAATTAATGAATTAAAGGGGGTTGTGACAACTAAACATTACTCTGTTTCATTTCGCCCTGGAGATATTTACTCATACTTACTGTATATGAAAGGTAAGATTTCATATATTCCTGAACCTGTATCATCAATCAATTACAAACTAAAACTTCCCAAAAGAGTCGATATACTTATGCAGACAGGATTTAAAGAAGAAGTGCTAAAAGAGATAAAAAGTTCATTAAAAAATAATAGAAATATCGAAAATATTCCTTTATTCAGCAAAATTGTTTATGATGCTGGTGATTATCCAACTTCCATACGACTCATATCAAAAATTCCTGGCAGATTCAACTATCACGATCTTTTATATCCTGAACCCTACATGGATATTGTTTTAAAAGCTTCTAGAAATTTTAATATTAACCCTTACCTTATTCTTGCTGTTATGAGAGAAGAGTCGAAATTTAATAGACAGGTTCTATCTCCTGCTGGAGCACTGGGATTAATGCAATTAATGCCTTATACAGCTAAAAGAGAAGGTAAAAAATTAGGAATACTGCTTAAAGAAGACCATGAAATACTTGAACCAGAAACAAATATATTAATTGGAAGTTTTTATTTAAAAAATCTAATTGAAGACTTTCAAAATATAGCACTAGCTGTTGCAGCATATAATGCTGGAGAAAAAGCTGTATTATCATGGATTAAAAATAATTCTTATACTGATATGGATGAACTACTTGAAGACATCCCTTATGCCGAAACAAAAGCCTATGTACAAAGAGTTCTTACTTCATATTTTGAATATCTCAGGACTAACAAAAAATTAACACAGGAACATATTTCAAAAATAATAAAAATAAGAGGAGGAAATCCATGATTGAAGAAAAAATTATGTCAGCCGTTGAAAGAATCAAAATGCTAAAACAGGAAAAAGAAGAGTTGCAGAAAAAAGTAAATACATTAGAAGAGGTTGTAAAAACAAAAAATCAGGAAATTGAAAATTTGTTATCTGAACGAGATGCAGTTAAAAAACAGATAGAAGAACTTCTGAAAGAACTCGATATGGAGACAAATGCATAAAACTGAAGTTTATATACTCGGTCAGAAATATACTATAAAAGGAGAACGAACTCCTGAAGAAATACAGAAACTGGCTGCCTATGTTGATGAAAAATTAAGAAAAGTTTATGAACAAAACTCTGCGATACCTCCTTTGAGGGCAGCCATTCTTACCTGTTTTTATATAGCTGATGAACTTTATGAAACAAAAAAAGAGTGTGAAATCACAAAACATGAGCTAAAAAAACTTGAAGAAAAAACAAACGAATTACTTTTGCTTCTTGATTAACGAATATCCCTTCTTCTATCAATGGCGTATCTTTTATCTTTCTGTTTTTTCGCCACTGATTTCATTGTGGAGGCAACCTCAGCCATCTCACTGAAATGGTTAAAAATTCTGTATTGATTCGACGTTATCCCAACAGAAACAGTCATAATTGGAAAAATCTGTGTTTTACCCTCTCTATTGATTGATTCTATATAACCTTTTTTTATGTCTTCCGCATCGTAAAAGTTCAGAATGAGATTATTAAAAAAATTTATTATTTTTTCAGTTGTTTTCTCAATTTTTTCAGGGATCATCATATAGACAAAATCATCACCTCCTATGTGTCCTATAAAACTTCCAGATGGCTGGTCTGCTCTGACAATATTAAAAATCAATCTTCCGAGCATCTTTATTACTTCATCACCTCTTGAAAATCCATATTTATCATTAAAAGGTTTAAAATTATCCAGATCTGCATATGCAAGAGCAAAAACATCTCCTCTATCAAGTCGTTTCTGAAGTTCTTTCTGAATAGCAAGATTACCGGGCAGCTTTGTTAGGGGATTGGTTGCAATAATTCGTTCAGCTCTTTCAAAACATATACTAATTCTCATAGGTAAATCCAGTTCTAAAGTATTAACCCTGATATAATCATCTACTAAAAAGTTACGCCAGTTTTCTATATAAAAATCTGAAGAAACTATTGCAACAACATTCATTGATAAGAATATAGGATCACTTTTTAGATCATTTAACATAGAAACATCAAATAAAGGATAATTGATTGCTTCTACAAGGACTAAATCAGGTATAGCATCGTATATCAGTTGTAGAGCTTCGTTAGTATTCTCAAAAAAATATAATTCACATGGATATTTAGAAAGATCTTTTTTTATAATTTGTTTAATCTTTTCATTTACTACAATAACAATAATTTTTTTATTCATCAGAGAGAAAATTCTCTCCTGTGGCATATAATGGCTCTTCGGCTTCTTTAAATATCTCTACAATTTCTTCTTCTCTGAAGTTTAATAATTCCCATGTATAGACATGAACGGAAGGAACAAAAATTTCTCCTGAGTAACCGATTCCCCTTGCAATTGCAAGGGTATTGGATAAATGAACTATTGCAGTTTCTAATTTGAATTTCTCACTAACCTGCGGTCTATGATGATACATTATTGGTTCAATTAACTTTGAAGGAAAATGCCATTTTTGAGCTATAATCCCTCCGATTTCTGCATGAGTGATTCCAAAGTAATCTCTCTCAACTTCATATATATATTGTTTCTTTATCCGTGCAGATTCAAGTAATTTTAAGTATTCATCTTTGAATGCAATTATAAATATAACCTTACCTATATCATGCAGTAGTCCGGCAATAGAGATCTCCTCAGGAGACTGAAGCTCTTTTTTGGTTGCAATAATCCGTGCAAATATAGCTGTAGAAAGAGAATGTTCCCACAGTCCTATCATGTTTTTTTGCATTATTTCAAAAACTGACACCCCTAAAAGAAGTCCCTTTACAGCATTCAATCCAAGTATTACCATCGCATGACTTATGGAGGAAATTCTTCCTGGAAAACCATAAACAGGGGAGTTAACCATTTTAAGAATTCTTGCAGTGAGCGTTGGATCTGTTGAAACAAACTCTGTTATTTTATTCAGCGATACATTAGGGTCTTCAATAATTGATAAAATCTTTTTTAAAATGGGTGGAATTGTTGGCAGACTTTCAATTCTTTCAACTCGTGCTATTACTTCCTTAACGTTCATTATACAAATCCTCAATATGTGCTTCTAATGCTCTTTTAATCAATAATGTAGGTTCATCATTTATTTTCTTAAATCTTTTCTCTATCTCATTAAGAACTTCATCCTTAGGCGGTAGTTCTTTCTTCCCCTCAACATATATAAAATCTATATTCATCATCGAAAGCTTATCTATTAAAGATTCTGTAAGCTCTTTACCAGCAGGAACAACAATCATACCTGATTCATTTACAATATCTTTGACAATCTTGATTCCGGGTTTTGCTTTATCAATTGGAATTTTTATCATGATTTATAAAATTATACACTAAACATCAATTTTTATATGTAACTCTCTTAACTGTTTTAAATCAACGTTGGTAGGTGCTTCACTGATAGGGCAAAAAGCTCTTTGAGTTTTTGGGAAGGCTATAACATCTCTTAAAGAATCTGCACCTGTCATAATCATAACAAGTCTGTCTAATCCTAGAGCTATTCCACCATGAGGAGGTGCTCCATATTGAAGAGCTTCAACAAAAAAACCAAATCTTCTCTTTACTTCTTCCTCTGGAATGCCAAGAACTCTAAATATCCGATCTTGAATATCTGCCCTGTGAATTCTAATACTTCCGCCACCGAGCTCATAACCATTAAGCACAATATCATATGCCTTTGCTTTTATATCTTTCAATGTACTCTGAGGATCTTTAAAGGCTTCATCTGAAACATTGAGAAGTTGTTCAATCTGTTTATCCTCTGGAGATGTAAATGGATGATGCATACTTACAAATCGTCTCTCATCTTCATTCCACTCAAATAAAGGAAAATCTAATATCCATGCAAATGCAAATCCTTCTCTCTTTATCCGAGACATCTCAGCAATTTCAAGCCTGAGCCTGCCCATAACTTCATTGGTTATGGATTTTTTATCAGCAATAAACAGTAACATATCGCCCTGTTGCGCACCTATCTTTTCAGCCAGTTCTTTAAGAATCTGCTCTGGGAAGAACTTTACAATAGGCGATTCAAAGCCATTTTTAAGCTTTATCCATGCAAGTCCTTTTGCACCAAATGATTGAACTTTCTCGGTTAATTTATCTATCTCACTTCGTGAAAGTATTGCCAGCCCTTGCCCTCTAATTGCTTTCACAACTCCACCTCTTTCAAGTGTATCAAGAAATACCTTAAAGGAAGAGTGTTGTACTATCTGACTTACATCATGAATTTCAAGTCCAAATCTCAGATCTGGTTTATCCGAGCCATATCTGTTCATCGCCTCATCGTAAGTAAGCTGTTTAAATGGTCGGAGAACTTCAACTCCAAGTATATTTTTAAAGTTTTCCGCTAACATCTCTTCTGTAATTTCAATAATATCTTTAATTTCTACAAAAGACATTTCCATATCAATCTGTGTAAACTCTGGTTGACGGTCTGCCCTTAAATCTTCATCTCTAAAACATCGGACAATCTGGAAATATTTATCAAAGCCTGACATCATAAGAATCTGTTTAAAAAGCTGAGGGGATTGAGGCAGAGCATAAAAAGTGCCCGGATTAAGCCTGCTTGGAACAAGGAAATCTCTTGCCCCTTCAGGAGTGGATTTAGTAAGCATAGGTGTTTCTATTTCAATAAAACCTTTACTGTCAAGAAAATTTCTAACTGTCATGGTTAATCTATGCCTTATAAAAAAGTTTCGTTGCATTTCAGCTTTGCGTAGATCAAGATAACGATATTTCAACCTCAAAAGCTCACTTGTTTCTTCAGCTTCAGCAAGTTGAAACGGTAAAACTTTTGAATTGCTTAGTATTTCAAGTTCCTGCGCCCACAATTCTACATTGCCAGTCATCAATTCCGGATTTTCGGTTCCTTCAGGTCTTCTGCGAAGAATACCTTTTACTGCTATCACATATTCACTTCTTAAATTGTGAGCTTTCTCGTGGGTTTCAATTGAAAACTCAGGGTTGAAAACAATCTGAACAATACCTGTTCTATCACGCAAATCAATAAATATTAATCCTCCGTGGTCTCTTCTACGAAAAACCCACCCACAGAGCCTGAGTTCTTTACCAATTTCATCTTCTTTAACCTCAGCACAATATTTATCCCGAAGCATTTATCCTCCAGCTTGCAGATTTACTAAATTTTTATTATACCAGAACAGATATTAATGTTAAAAATTTTAAACCATAGACATAAATTACCAGTAAAAATTGATATAATATTTTCAGATGGAAAAAACTAAAATATTTGAAATAGAAGAAAAATGCACAATCAGACAAAAATTTGGGAAGTGCATTATTCCATTGAAATTAGCCTTTTTTTGTATGGACTGCTTCACCATTCATCTTAATACTATATGCCCAAACTGTCTTTCCAATAATTCTGTAAGATTAATTGAACTTTTTTTATCTGAACCAGATCTTTCTGATGAAGAACTCAGAGAAATTATCAGAGAAAAATTCCTTAAAATTTCATAACCTTTCATGTTTTAAACAAATTTTGTTAAAAACTATGTTAATCTTATTACAAAGTCTTGATAAAAACAGAAAAATTTTTTATTTGCCTAAAATTGGTGCAATTAATCTTCCTTATTTTTGATTTGTATATTCAAAAAAACAATTTTATCATATCATGTTTAACGGTAACCTACCGTTTTATCTAATTCTTCAACCACCTGAATAATTATGTGAACTACATGATTTAATATTGCTCATAAATTGAGAAATAATTCGTTCAGTCTCAATACTTCCACATTTAGGACACCTTTCCATATCATCCCTTCTGTTTATCGACTTAAGTAGCTGAAAAGTTGTATTACAATTTTTACATCTGTACTCATATAAAGGCATAAATCACCTCCCACATTGAAGAAATATAAGTTTTTATGACTTTTCCCATATTTTTTTTCGATCTGCTCAAAAGAACCTTTTTTATCATCACTAGCATCCCCCTCCCCCGTTTATATAAACCTAATAAAAAGATATTTTAATTGTCAAATCCTTAGGGTACAATTTTAGTTGCATATTAAAAATTTTTATGGTAAAATTAATTGTTTATGGAAGACCACAAATTAAAGGTTTTTTGCACAGTCGCTGAGACTAAAAGTTTTTCCAAGACTTCAGAAATTATCCATCTTACTCAGCCTGCTGTCAGTTTACAAATTCAGGCTCTTGAAGAATTATATGAAACCAAACTATTTGATAGATCATCAGGCAGTATAAATCTCACTCCAGCAGGTGAAATACTTTACAAATATGCAAAACAAATTTTAACTCTCTATGCTGAAGCCGCAAAAGAAATAAGTAAAATAACAGGCTTAATAAAAGGTTGTGTAAAAATAGGAGCAGGTACAACAGTTGGCAATTATATACTTCCAGCAGTTGCAGTGGATTTCAAAAAAAGACATCCAAAAATAAGAGTGAGTATTTCAATCGGGAATGCAAGAAAAATTCTAGAAATGCTTAATTCAAGCATGATAGATTTTGGAATTATATCGGAAATGCCAGGGAAAAACAAATTTTCTATTGAATCAATAATTTCTGACGAATTGTGTGTAATATGCTCTTCAGAACATCCTCTAACTCATCAGAAATCTGTATCAATTTATGATGTGATAAAAGAGCCTTTTGTAATAAGAGAAGAAGGTTCCAGCACAAGGGTTATAATTGAAAAATTTCTTGCAGAAAATGGGCTCAGCGTTTCTGATCTTCATATATCATTGATTCTTGGAAGTACTGGTTCCATAAAAGAAGCAGTCGAAAGAGGTACTGGATTATCCATAGTGTCCAAATGGGCTATTCGCAAAGAAATATCATGTGGAAATTTGAGAGTGCTTAAACTAAAAGAGGGGAAAATAACCCGAGATTTTTATATTGTTTTACCTAAAAAC
This sequence comes from Thermodesulfovibrio thiophilus DSM 17215, assembly GCF_000423865.1. Lineage (NCBI taxonomy): Bacteria > Pseudomonadati > Nitrospirota > Thermodesulfovibrionia > Thermodesulfovibrionales > Thermodesulfovibrionaceae > Thermodesulfovibrio > Thermodesulfovibrio thiophilus. The sequence goes on along the minus strand of NZ_AUIU01000011.1, from coordinate 308,242 downwards.
ACAATTCTTTCTCCAGCTGTTGAAGAATTTATAGCATATCTTAAAAACTATCCTTACTCAGATCTGCTTTTATAAAGGATCTCCAACTCTATGAAGTCTAATCACATTTTTATTGCCCAAAAAGGGTGAGCTGGCTACAAATACAACAGCATCACCATCTTTTACAAGACTTAAATCTTTTAGTTCTGCTTCAGTTTCTTTGAGAAATAAGTTATCTATCATATCAATTTTTTTAGGTATATGTTTTGGAACAACAGCCCATAAAAGAGGAAGTCTTCTGTAGACCTTTTCTTCTGGGGTAAAAGCTACTATCGGCATTAAAGGTCTCAGTTTGGAAATAAGTAATGCTGAAAATCCTGAATGTGTGAAAACCACAATTGCTTTTGCCTCTATGTCCTGTGCTACTCTAACTGCTCCAGAAGCTATTGCTTCAGGGAAATATTTACTTACTTTAAAAATAGTGTTAATTTTATCTGCAAGTTTTTGTTCTGTAAAACTTATAATTGAATCCATAGTTATAATTGACTCTACAGGATATTTTCCGCTGGCTGTCTCTGCTGAAAGCATTAGAGCATCTGTCCCATCAAGCACAGCATTGGCAACATCACTTGCCTCTGCTCTTGTTGGTCTTGAATGTTCTCTCATTGATTCAAGCATCTGAGTTGCTGTGATAACAATCTTTTTGCTTTGATTGGCAACATCTATAAGCATTTTCTGATAATAAGGAACTTCCTCAGGAGGCAATTCAACTCCAAGATCTCCCCTTGCAACCATAATTCCATCTGTAGTATTAAGAATTTCATGAATATTTTTAAGCGCTTCTCTTTTTTCGATCTTGGCAATCAAATGTGGCAGAGTAATATTCTTTTCCTGTGCCCATTTTTTTATTAACTCAATATCATAAGCAGATCTCACAAATGAAACTGCAACGTAGTCAACATCAAGTTTAATTCCAAAATTGAGATCTGATTTGTCTTTTTCAGTAAAAGAACTTATGGAGGTTCTTGTAAATGGAAGATTGACACCCTTTCTTGATTTGAGAATACCTCCTTCAATGACTTTTCCTTTTAATCTATTCTGAAGTTTATCTATTATCTTAATTTTCAAAAGTCCATCATCTATTAAAATATCCTCTCCTGGTTCTACATCTTCCAATAGAGGCATATAAGAAATAAATATTTTGTTAGCAGTTGTAAGTTTATTACCAGGAAAAATGTCAATTATTTCTCCTTCGTATAACTGGATTTCGTCATCTTCAACATCACTTATTCTGATTTTGACACCCTGAAGATCCTGTAAAATTGAAACTGATTTATGCAGGATTCTAGCTTCTTCACGGATTATTTTTACCATCTTTTCAAACCATTCATAATTACCATGAGAAAAATTAAGCCTTGCAACATCCATCCCGCTTTCTATCATCTGATGGATTATTTCTCTGCTTTCTGACGCGGGGCCTATTGTACAGACAATCTTTGCTTTTCTCTTATTTTGTCTAAAATTAAAAGATTTCAATATATCTGTCTCTCTTTCTAATCTTTAAATGTTTTTCCCATCCAGGGAATTTTTCTTTATAATCAGTTCTGTAATGTGCTCCCACGCTATTTTTTCTGGCTAATGCCGATTCTGTGATTAATAAATCTACTGTAATCATATTTTTCAGCTCCAGTGCCAGTGGATCAAGAAAAATTACTTTTGAAAGTTTATCATAAACAGGAGTTATTCTGTTTTTAGCCATACTTAGAGATTCTCCACATCGTATAACACCTACTCTTTCCCACATTGTCTGTCTCAATTCTTTCCTAACATTCATTATTTCATCTGAATCCATATAAAGAATCTCTCCTGATATCACTTCTTTATCATTTAAAGATGGCGGTTGTTTGTCCTCAACATAATTAATTGCTCCATGAGCAGCTCTATATCCATATACAAGCCCCTCAAGTAAACTATTGCTTGCAAGTCTATTTCCTCCATGAACTCCTGTGCATGCTACTTCGCCTGCTGCAAATAATCCTTCAATATTTGTTCTTCCATCTGTATCTGTTTCTACTCCTCCCATAATAAAATGAGCTGCTGGCGAAACAGGAATCCACTGTTTTGTTATATCAAAATTGAATTTCAAACAGGTTGAATATATTGTAGGGAATCTCTGTTTTAAAAAATGTTCATCAAGATGAGTCAAATCAAGATAAACATGAGTTGATTGTGTTTTAATCATTTCAGATACTATCGCTCTTGAAACAACATCTCTGGGAGCAAGCTCTCCAAGAGGATGATAATTTTTCATAAATGTCTCACCATTTATATTTCTGAGAATTGCTCCTTCACCTCTCATTGCCTCACTTAAAAGAAATGCTGGAATACCTGGAGCATAAAGAGCTGTTGGATGAAATTGAACAAATTCCATATCTTTAAGATATCCACCAGCCCTAAAGGCCATTGCCATACCATCACCAGTTATTACTCTTGGATTTGTTGTTCTTGAATAAACCTGTCCAGCACCACCTGTGGCCAGTATTGTTGCTTTTGAAAAACATTTGATAATTTCTTTACCTCTTAAAAGTAATGCTCCAATGCATCTTCCCTCTTCAACTATCAAATCAACTGCCATTGCAAAAGAAGCTTTTTTTATCTTTCTCATTGTAGAAACTTTTTTAATCAAAACTCTCTCTATTTCCCTGCCAGTGGAATCTCCATGAGCATGAAGAATTCTTTTTCTTGAATGTGCTGCTTCAAGAGTAAATGAAAGCTTTAGACCTTCCTTGTCAAATTCAGCTCCCCAGTTAATAAGTTCTATTATTCTTTCAGGTCCTTCGCTTACAAGGATTTTTACAGCTTCTTCATTACAGAGTCCATCTCCTGCCTTGATTGTGTCTTCAAAATGTATGCCTATTTCATCTTCATCACTTAAAGCAACTGCTACACCCCCCTGTGCATATTCAGTAGAACTTTCAGTTGGTAAATCCTTTGTCGCTACAAGCACATTTCCTTTACTGCAAAGCTCAATTGATGCTCTTAATCCTGCAACACCGCTTCCAATAATGAGATAGTCAGTATGAATTGTCTCTGAGATGTGCAAAATTAATCCTCGAAAGTTATTCTAAGAACTTCTTCTACCGAAGTAATTCCCTGTATAACTTTATTTATTCCACTCTGCCTTAGAGTAGTCATCCCAATATTGATAGCTTCTCTTTTTATCTCGGTAGCAGGGGCACCTGTTAAAATTAGCTCTCTCATTTCATCTTTTATTGGCATAACTTCATACAAAGCAACTCTTCCTAAGTATCCTGTATTGTTACATTCAGAACAGCCATTGGCTCGATAAGTTTTAAGGTGGTCTATCTTATCTGCAGAAAATCCTATTTTTAAAAGAGTTTCTTTTGAATATTTTTCTTCTTTTTTACAATTCTGACAAAGCTTTCTTACAAGTCTTTGAGCCATAATTAAAATCACTGAAGAAGATATGAGGAAAGGTTCAATCCCCATATTTACAAGCCTTGTTACGGTGCTTGCAGCATCATTTGTATGAAGGGTACTTAAAACAAGATGTCCTGTTAAAGCTGATTTTACAGCTATTTCCGCAGTTTCAAAATCTCTTATTTCACCAACCATTATGATATCAGGATCCTGTCTTAGAAAAGACCTCAGAGCAGATGCAAATGTAAGCCCGATTTCTTCTTTTACCTGAACCTGATTTATTCCCGGAAAACTGTACTCCACAGGATCTTCAACTGTCATTATATTCACGTCAGGTTTATTAAGAGTCATCAGTGCTGAATAAAGAGTTGTTGTTTTACCTGAACCAGTAGGTCCTGTAACAAGTATCATTCCATATGGCTTTTGCAACGCTTCAAGAAAAAAATCTAATGAGTTTTTTTCAAATCCCAATTTTGTTAGATCAAGTTGCAGACTTCCCTTTTCAAGAATTCTTAAAACAATCTTTTCTCCATGAATAATCGGTAAAGTTGAGACTCTAAAGTCAACTTCCCTGTTTGAAATCTTTAACTTGATTCGTCCATCCTGTGGCAGTCTTTTTTCAGAAATATCAAGATGTGCCATAATTTTAAATCTTGTAATCAATGAACTTTTTATCTGAAGTGGAAGATTCAAACTTTTATGAAGAACGCCATCGATTCTGTATCTTACAGAAACGCCTTTGTCATATGGTTCGATATGAATATCACTGGCTCTCATTTTTAAAGCATCTACTATTATTTTATTGGCCAGTTTAATAATAGGAGCTTCGACTTTAACATCCTCTTCTCTAAACTCAAATTCCTCTGATGACACCGCATCGCCAAGCGCACTTTCTACAAGATCAGCAACTGTTTCAGTTTTTTTTGTATCATTTGCAGAGAGCATAAACTTCTCAAATATCTTCATTATTTCAGATTCTTTTGTTAGATAGATTTCTAAATTAAACCCTGTTAGAAGAAATTTCAGATGGTCACCTACAATATCTGATGGATTGCATATCGCTACTTTTATAGTATTGCCTGTTCTGGCAAATGGTACAACTTTATACTTTTTGATAACTTCCACAGGAATTAATTTAAATGCATTTATATCAATTTCTGTATGTAATAAATTAATTAGACGATAACCATATATTTCACTCAGGGTGTGAACAAGCTGGTCCTCGGTTAAATACTTTAATTTGATAAGAGCAGCGCCAATCTGGATTCCTTCAGATTTTTGTAATTTTAAAGCATTAAGGAGTTGTCCTTCTGATATAACTCCCTTTTTAACTAAATACTGACCTAAAGAGGTAGCTCCGACAAGTGCCATTTTATATTCTAATAAAATCTAGTAAATTTTTCACTTCTTCCACCCTAGAAAATGCCATTATATGGATACCATTACAGAGTTTTCGCTCTAATATACTTAAAATTGTGGAACTTGCAAACTCAATTCCAAATTTTTTCACATCTTCATCTTTTAATCCTTCTGTTCTATCTATTAACCACTGTGGTACAACAACCCCAGGAATATTACTGACAAGGTAGTTTAACATTTTTTTACTTCTTATAATAACAATACCTGCAATTACTAATGTTTCAAACTTTGCTGCATATTCCATAAATTTCTCAAGTCTTTTAATATCAAAAATCATCTGAGTTTGAAAAAACTCTGCTCCCATTCTCCACTTCTGCTCGAACCTTTTTAGTTGAGGCATTAAAGGTTCTGCATTGGGATTTACCACACCACCATAAAAAAAATTAGTTTTACCGTTTAATTTATTTCCATTAATATCCAATCCTCTATTAAGGTTATCAACCAGTTTTATCAGTATTGAAGAGTCTATATCATACACAGGCTTTGCTTGTTTATGGTCACCATGGATTGTATGGTCTCCTGTCATTACAAGAAGATTTCGTATTCCCAATGCATAAGCTCCGAGCAAATCAGATTGAATTGAAATTCTGTTACGGTCTCTACAGGTCATCTGTAAAACAGGTTCTAAACCAAGATCAAGAGACAATTTGCAAGCAGCTGTTGATGACATTGTCATTGTAGCAGAGGGATTATCAGTAAAATTAACAGCATCCACTAAGTTTTTCAATTCCTCAAGTTTTTGAATTATTTTAGAAGTTTCAGGTCCTTTGGGAGGTGTCAGTTCTGCAGTGATTACAAATTTTCCACCCTGAAGCTTTTCTTTAAGCTTTGTCAATGATTGACTCCCTTTTGCCAAAGTATCTTGGTGTATTTGATTTTGCCCAATCTTTAGGACCTAAAATTTCCTGATAAAATCTGTCAAGAAAGCCTCTTTTTTCAAGAATACTATAAGCAATCACCCAAGCACACTTCCTTTGCGGATTAACCTCACATTTACCATCCTTATATCCTCCGCAGGGTCCATTAAGCATTGACTTAGGACAGAGTGTAACAACGCAAACTCCTGTTAATGCCAAAAAACACTCCCCACAGGCTCGACATCTTTCTTCAAATTCTTTAAACCTGCTCATATTGCCAATAAAAAGCGTATCATTGACAGGAATAACAGGCTTATCTTCAAATAAATCAGTAATGCTCTGAGTACCAGAGCCGCATGATAAAACCATAATACAATCAGCATTCTGCAGTGCTTCTTTATATTTAAAAAGCTCTCTTTTTGTTCCCAATATCTGACATCCTGTTTTGGCAATCATCCATCCAGTCACTGTTTTATTCTGAGTTTCAAGCCAAATTTTAAGATTTAAAATAGCTTCTTCATCACCTGTTCCACAAAGAGTTGCGCATTCAGAACAACCTATCAGAAAAAAAGTTTTACAATTCTGAATATATTTTTCAAGATCCTTATATTGTTTATGTTTGGTTACAATCATCCTGATAACTCTTTCTGGAGTTTTGCTGCAATAACTGTATTTTCCATGAGCATTGCTATTGTCATTGGACCAACTCCTCCGGGAACCGGAGTTATGTATGAAGCCTTCTTTTTAACTTCATCAAAATCAATATCTCCAACAACCCTTCCTGTATCTGTTACATTTATTCCAATATCTATAACAACTGCACCTTCTTTTATCATATCCGCACTGATAAATCTCTCTTTGCCAATTGCAACACAGAGTATATCAGCTTTTTTGGTTATCTCTGTAAGATTTCTGGTTCTGCTGTGACAGATGCTAACAGTTGCATTTTTTCTTAAAAGAAGTAAAGAAAGCGGTTTACCAACTATAATACTTCTTCCTACAACAACTGCATGCTTACCTTCTAAAGCAATCTTATATTCATCAAACATTTTTAAAACACCCTTAGGGGTACATGGTATAAAAAGAGGATTGTCAGTTAAAAGTCTCCCTAGACAATATGGTGTAAAACCATCTACATCTTTAAACGGACTGATTTTTTCAAGAATCGCATTCTGATCTAAATGAGATGGAAGAGGAAGCTGAATAAGAATTCCATTAATTCTCTGGTTATTATTTAATTCTTCAATTAGTTTGATAAGATTTATTTCTTCTGTATTTTCAGGCAGTTTAAAAATCATGCTCTCAATTCCAAGTTCTTTACAAGCCTTTTCCTTGAAAGAAACATACTTTAGCGATGCTTTATTATAACCGACAACTATAACAGCAAGACATGGACTAATACCTCTATTTTTTAAAACTTCCACATCTTTCTTTATGTTTTCCCTTATTTTAAAAGACAATAACTTTCCATCAAGAATCTCAGTCATTTCATTCACTCCTCTTACCCATCAATTCAAGTGCTTCCTGTCTTGTGGTCTGATTTCTTCTGAATATTCCTCTCACTGCTGAAGTAAGTGTTTTCGTCCCGATTTTTTTTATCCCTCTCATGCTCATACAGAGATGCTCTGCTTCAATAACAACTATACATCCCTCTGGTTTTAATTTATTCATAAGCAAATCTGCAAGCTCCTTTGTAAGTCTTTCCTGAACCTGTGGTCTTTTTGATAAATAATCCACCGCCTTTGGAAGCTCACTTAAACCAACGATTCGTCCAGCCGGAATATAAGCAATATGCACATACCCAAAAAAAGGCAAGAGATGATGCTCACAAACTGAATAAAATGGAATCTCTTTAATAAGAACCATCTCATCATGCGTTTCTCCGTCAATATATTTAAGCAAATCTTCTTCTGGAGGTAAAAGTCCTCTGAAAATTTCTTCACACATTCTCGCAATGCGTGATGGTGTTTCTCTTATACCATATCTGTCGGGATTTTCTCCAATTCCTTCAAGAATAAGTCTTACACCTTCTTCAATTTTTTTCCTATCAAACACAGCTTATCACCCTCTCATCAGTAATTATTAAATCAACTCTTTTATCATGTGCCAGGACTGGTAATTTATCAACTATCTGTTCTTCATAAGCCAGTCCAATAGCAAAGCCTTTTTTATGTAAAAGGAGTCTATCATAAAATCCTCCGCCATAACCAATTCTAAAACACTGTTTATCAAAAGCAACGCCTGGAACAGCTATTACATCAATGTTTTCTATTAATGCTCTTTTACTGGTTGATGGTTCAAGAATTAATTTATATCCTGGAGTTAATTCCTCAATTTTATCAACCCAGAAAAGCTCAAGCCTGTTTGATTTTTTGTTAACTTTAGGGAAAGCAGTTTTAATTGATTTGTTTATGCAATATTGAAAAATCATCCATGTATCAACCTCGCTTCCAAAAGATGCGTAAAGAAGTATTGATTTAATACTGTTTGTTTCTAAAAAATGAATGAAAGAAGAAGCAATTTTTAAATTCTTCTGTTTTTTAATTTGTTCATCAATATTTTTTCTTCTCTCAAGCATTCTACTTCTGATTTCTTGTTTTGTCATTTACCAGATTTCTAGCTCTGTAAATTAAAATTGCATTTTTAATAGAAAAACCCTGTTTATAAAAGACAAAAAATTAACATGGACTTATAAACTCATTTTGAATTATACCATTAAATAAGCGTTTTGTGGTATTATTAAACTTTATGGAATCCAGGTCAATTATAGAACTTTCCAACAAATTGTTAATTCCTACCTACACAAGATTTCCCATTGTGCTCAGAAAAGGCAGAGGAGTAAAAGTCTGGGATGTGGATGGTAAAGAATACCTCGATTTTCTTGCAGGGATTGCAGTAAATGTTCTTGGACACTGTCATAGAAAAGTCGTGATGGCACTCCAAAAACAGGTCCAGAGATTAATACATGTTTCAAATCTATACTATACAGAACCACAGCTAAATCTGGCAAAACTTCTTATTGAAAATTCATTTGCAGACAGAGTGTTCTTCTGTAATTCAGGGACAGAGGCAAATGAAGGAGCCCTCAAGCTGGCAAGAATATATATGAAAAATAAATTCGGACAGGAACGCTTTGAGTTTATTGCAGCCGAGAATTCATTTCATGGTAGAAGCTTTGGCAGTCTCTCAGTAACAGGGCAGGCAAAGTATCATCATGGCTTTGAACCACTACTTCAAGGTATAAAATTTGTTCCATTTAATGATGTAACAGCAATGGAGAAAACAATAACCGACAAAACAGCCGCTATAATTCTCGAACCAGTTCAGGCAGAAGGTGGGATAAACATTCCATCAAAAAACTATTTTAAAAAAGTAAGAGAACTCTGTGACAAATATAACATTCTCTTAATTCTTGACGAAGTTCAAACAGGAATTGGCAGAACAGGTAAACTTTTTGCTTATGAACATTTTGGCATCAAACCAGATATAATGAGTCTTGCAAAAGGACTCGGAAGTGGAATCCCGATCGGAGCAATTCTAACAACAGAAGAAATTGCTCAGGCAATGGGGCCAAAAACTCACGCATCAACATTCGGTGGGAATCCTGTTGCCTGTGCTGCTGCTGTTGCAACTATTGAGACGATTCTTGAAGATGGTTATCTTCTCGATTACGCACAAAGAATGTCTAAATATATAGTAAAAAAACTCAATTCTCTTAAAGAAAAACATCAAGAAAAAATTAAAGAAATTCGAGGTGTTGGATTGTTGATTGGAGTAGAACTTTCAATAAATGGTGCTTCAATAGTAAAAAAATGTATAGAAAAAGGATTGCTCATTGGAACAGCAGGAGATGGTTCAGTACTAAGATTTACCCCTCCGCTGATAATTGAAAAAGAGGATGTGGATAAAGCCATATACATTCTAAATTCTGTATTGTCGGATATACAATGAAAAAAGATTTTTTAAGAGTATTTGATTTAAATCAAAATGAGTTTACTTATTTAATAAACAGAGCCCTTGAGTTCAAAGCAAATAAGGATCTTCATGAAACTCCTCTTTCAGGGAAAAGCATTGGTATGATTTTTGAAAAACCTTCCACCAGAACAAGAGTTTCATTTGAAGTTGCTATTTATCAGCTTGGAGCACATCCTGTTTATCTGAGTTCTAAAGAAATTCAGCTCTGCAGAGGAGAGGCAATAAAAGACACAGCTTTAGTTCTATCCCGCTATCTAAACTGCATTTTAATAAGAAGCTTCTATCACAAAACAATTAAAGAATTTGCAAAATGGTCAACTGTGCCTGTAATAAATGCATTAAGTGATGAACATCATCCATGTCAGGCAATGGCTGACATGATGACAATTTTTGAAAAAAAGGGGAAACTTGAAGGTATAAAAATAGCCTACATTGGAGATGGAAACAATGTAGCACACTCTTTAATTGAAGCTTCTGCACTTACAGGTGTAAAAATGCATATTGCCACGCCGCAAGGATGCGAACCTTCTGCAGAAGTTATTGAAAAAGCAAAAAGTTTTACAGAAATAAAACTGTTTCATGATCCGGTAATTGCTGTAGAAAATGCTGATGTTGTTTACACAGATGTCTGGCTCAGCATGGGAGAAGAAGAACATATTGAAAAAAAAGAAAAATTTAAAAATTTTCAGGTCAATGTTAAGCTCCTCAAACAGGCAAAATTAGATGTCATTGTTATGCACTGTCTTCCTGCACGCAGAGGAGAGGAAATAACCGATGAAATTATTGATGGACCTCAAAGCGTTGTTCTGGATCAGGCTGAAAATAGACTTCACACCGAAAAAGCAATTCTCGAGTTTTTACTCGCTTTGTAGGAATATTCTGATTTACAGTTATTCTAAAAATATGCATAATTTATTAAAAATTTACGTTACGGAGGTTTAACCATGCCATGGAAAATGGACATTAACCCTTTGGGTAGCCTTGCATTAAGTGCTTTCGTTGCTGCGATACCAATCCTTTTTCTTTTCTGGGCTCTTGCCTATAAGAGAATGAAAGGACATTGGGCAGCTATTTTAGCAGTCTGTATTGCGATGTTAATCTCCATAGTTTCCTATGGAATGCCTGTAAATCTTTCTGTCCTTTCAATCTTTAATGGTTTTCTATTTGGATTGTGGCCAGTGTGCTGGATTGTTGTAACAGCAGTCTATATCTACAACCTTTCTGTTGAAACAAGACAGTTTGAAATTATAAAAAACTCTCTTGCTTCAATCTCTGATGACAGAAGAGTTCAGGCTGTAATCATTGCCTACTCTTTCGGTGCATTTCTTGAAGGAGCAGCAGGATTTGGAACTCCAGTGGCAATCTCAGCAGCCATGTTAGCGGGGTTAGGGTTTAATCCTGTTTATGCTGCAGGTATCTGTCTTATTGCAAATACTGCTCCTGTTGCATTCGGTGCTATAGGAATTCCAATAGTGGTAGCCTCTGGGGTTTCTGGCGTTGATCTGATGGCAATAAGCAAAATGGTTGGAAGACAGCTTCCGTTTTTCAGCATAATTGTACCATTTTACATGGCTGTTGTTATGGCTGGATGGAAAAAAGCAGTTGAAATCTGGCCAATACTTCTTGTAAGTGGTGGTTCCTTTGCATTAACTCAATTCTTTGTGTCCAACTATATTGGACCATATCTACCAGATATTCTTTCAGCAATTGTCTCAATCATAGCAACAGTAATATTTGCCAAAATATGGCATCCGAAAGAATCATGGACCTTTGAACATGAAGCTGCTGCTACAGGAAAAGCAAAACTTGAATATACAGGAGGCCAAGTATTCAGAGCATGGGCACCGTTTATCCTTCTTTCAATATTTGTTGCTGCATGGGGTGTAAAACCAATTAAAGAAGTTCTTGACCAGCTTGCAACATTTAAATTTTCAATTCCAGGGCTTGATAAAGAAGTCATAGACCATATCGGCAAACCAAAAGCTGCAGTTTATGCATTTAATTTACTTTCAGCTGCTGGAACTGCAATTCTTTTTGCAGGACTTTTATCAATTCCTGTCATGGGAGCATCAATTGGCACAGCACTTAAAGTTGCCGGAAAAACCCTTAATCAGCTTAAATGGCCTATTGTTACAATAGGCACAATTCTTGGATTTGCCTATCTTTATAACTTCTCTGGAATGGCTATTACACTCGGTTATGCATTTGCTTCAACAGGTTCTATCTTCCCATTCTTTGCAGCATTTCTTGGCTGGTTAGGAGTTTTTATGACTGGATCAGATACATCATCGAATGCTCTTTTTGGAAAACTCCAGGAAGTTACAGCACGTCAGATTGGAATAGATCCTGTTGTTACAGTAGCATCAAACTCCTCTGGTGGAGTCTTCGGAAAAATGATTTCACCACAATCAATAGCTGTTGCAACAGCAGCTACAGGATCTGTGGGTGAGGAAGGTAATATTTTTAGATTCACCTTGAAACATTCTCTAGTTCTTACGTTCTTATTGGGAGTTTTAGCAATGCTTCAGGCATACGTATTTACATGGATGGTTCCTCACTGGGAACAGGTGGTTCAGACAGCAGTTGCAGCTACTAAGTCAGTTGCTCAAACTGGTATGTCTCAAGCAGGAGTTAACTATCTAATTGGGACATTCGTCATTTCAATATTTATAGTAATTTTATCAAGAATCATCGGAAAGGGAGAAGTAAAATGATTGATGATGGTTTCATAAAAAAGTGTAAAGACATCTTTGGTCCTGAAAATGTTCTTACTGATAAAGCTGAACTAATAACTTACAGTTATGACGCCACTCCCGGGATTCCAAGCGAGATTCCCGGGGTGGTTGTTTTTCCTCAAAATATAAAACAGATTCAAGAACTCATATCTCTTGCAAGGCAGACAAAAACACCTATATATCCTAGAGGTGCAGGAACCTGCTTAAGTGGAGGACCTGTGCCATTAAGTAAAGGTGTTGTGATTTCTTTTCAGCGAATGAATAAAATCATCGAGATTGACGCTGATAATCTTACAGCAACTGTTCAGCCTGGAGTGATTATTTCAGATTTAAATAGCGCGGTTTCTAAATATGGATTAATATATCCACCAGACCCTGGTTCTATGGCAACTGCTACGGTTGGTGGTTCAGTTGCTGAAAACTCAGGTGGACTAAGAGGACTCAAATACGGTGTTACCAAACATTATATTATGGGAATGGAAGTTGTGCTTCCAACCGGTGAAATATTCAGATATGGCGGGAAAACAGTAAAAAATGTTACAGCATATGATTTTACAAGTCTTTTTGTTGGTTCAGAAGGCACTCTTGGAATCATAACAGAGATAATATGTAAACTGATTCCGGCACCAAAATACTATAAATCCATGATTGCATTTTTTGACAGAATTGAGGATGCTGGGAAAACTGTTACAGATATTATTCGTGCACATGTTATACCAGCAACTCTTGAAATAATGGATAAAGTTACCATTCAAACAGTAGAAAACTACGCAAAAGTAGGACTTCCTGTCGATGCTGAAGCTTTGCTTTTAATTGAAGTGGATGGCATGGGCAAAGATTCTGTTGATTGGGAAGCAGAAAAATGTCTTGAAATTATCAAAGAAAACAATGGCAAAGCTAAAGTTGCCCAAACAGCTCAGGAAAGAGACTCAATATGGACAGCTCGTAGAGCAGCTCTTCCTGCTCTTGCCCAGGTAAAACCAGCAACAATCCTCGAAGATGCCACTGTTCCAAGAACAAAAATTGTTGAAATGCTCGCTGCAATTTCAAATATTTCCAAGAAATACAACATCATGATAGGCACATTCGGGCATGCGGGTGATGGAAATCTTCATCCAACACTACTTATTGATCCTTTAAACAAAGATGAACTTGAGCGTGTTAATAAGGCTATTGATGAAATATTTGAAGTTGCTCTATCTTTTGGAGGAACACTTTCTGGTGAGCATGGCATTGGAGTAGCCAAACTTAAATATCTTAAAAATGAAATTGGAAAATCAGGCATTAAAACTATGAGGCGGATTAAGCAAGCACTTGATCCCGATAACATTTTAAATCCTGCCAAGCTTGTACCAGTGGAGGATTAAAGTGACAGCCAAAACAGTCTTTGATGATGTTGAGACTCTGAAAAAAGAGTTAATACGTTGCATGAAATGTGGCAACTGCATGTCTGTATGTCCAGTATACGGAGTTGAGGAGAAAGAATCTTCTGTTGCAAGAGGAAAGATAGCTCTTGGAGAAGCCATTCTTGACGATAAAATAGATATAGATGATGAAACTCTCGTTAAGTTGATATTTAACTGCCTTGTTTGTAAATCCTGTATGCTGGCATGCCCTTCAGGTGTCAGATATGACAGGATTATTCTTGGATTGAGAGCTACGATTGCAAAGAAAAAGGGCCTGCCATTCATTAAAAAAGTTCTCTTTGGATTGCTTAAAAATCCAGAATTATTTGATAAAGGCATGAAAGCTTTTGCTACAATGCAGGGATTGTTTCTGAAACATGAAGAACAAAAAGTGAGAGCTCCGAGAGGATTACTCAGACAGTTCGGGAAAAGATTTGATGAAGAGTTTTTACTTCCTGAAATTTCAAAAGAAAGCTTTAGAGACACCGTGCAGGAACTGGAAGATGTTGAAGATGCACAAGCAACAGCAATATTCTTTACAGGCTGCTCTGTAAACTACTTTTATCCTGAAGTTGGAAATGACCTCATCTATGTTCTTAAAAAAAATAAAGTACGAGTAATCACTCCCAGAAAGCAAAACTGCTGTGGAATGCCTGTGATGGTTCATGGAGATATAGATACAGCCAGAGAGCTGGCTAAAAAAAATATTGATATCTTTGAAAAAGTTAATGCAGGCTATATAATCACAGTCTGTGGATCCTGTGGAAGTGCATTAAAACATGAATATCCCATTATTCTGGAAGGTGATACCGCTTACGAAGAAAAAGCGAAAAAATGGACTGATAAAGTTTATGATATATCAACATTTCTTTTGAAAATTATTAAATTCGAACCACCAAAAGGTGAGCTTAACCTCAAAGTCACTTATCATGATTCATGTCATCTAAAAAAATCAATGAAAGTATTTAATGAACCAAGGCAACTTCTAAAAATGATTCCCGGAATAACTCTGATTGAAATGAAAAAACCTGATATGTGCTGTGGAAGCGGAGGCAGTTACCATCTTACTCATCCAGATACAGCATTAAAAATTGCTCAATCAAAAGCTGAAGACATAAAACAGACACAGGCAGATGTTGTATGTACTGGATGTCCTGCCTGTATGATGCAACTTTTTGAAAGCATCCACAGATGGGATAATAGCTGTAAGGTTTTACATACAGTCAATTTATTAGCACAATCATACAAATCTGAGGAGAAAGAAAATGTTTAAGCTTTTTAAACAAAAGGCAGAAGTAGTAAATGCTGAAGTCTACTCATTTAACAATAAGACAGATGTGCTTAATTTTATAAAAGATTTTATAAAACAGAACATATCTGATGAAGTTTCCAAATCTGTTGTATGGTGTTATTCCGAATTTCTTGAAGGCATAGATTTAGATTCTTTGAAAAAGGAACTCCCTCAAATTGAGTTTGATATTAATCCCAATTCTGCCAACTCAGCTAAAATTGGAATAAATCAGGTCAATTTTGGAATTGCGGAAACAGGCAGTATAGTTGAGATATCTGATACTCTTACAAAAAGACTCTGTTCAAGTTTGACTGAAATTCACATCGCTATTCTTCCATGTAATAACATTTTACCTGATATGGAATCACTGATGAAAAAAATTGACATTAAAGCTATTCCATATATGACTGTAATTAGTGGTCCTAGCAGAACAGCAGATATAGAAAGAGTGCTCACCATAGGAGTGCACGGGCCTGAGAGAGTAATTATTCTTTGTGTAGAAAACTTTTAGGAGGAAACTATATATTATGATAAAAGAAGAAATACAGAAGGCTTTAACAAATGCCAATCTTTCTGGAGCATTAACGCGCTTTTCAGAAGCTTATGTTATAAGCAGAAAAAAGATTTACGAGGGACTTGATTTTGAAGCATTACGAGAGCAAATTGTATCAAGCAAATCCTATACAGCCGACCATCTTGATGAATTAGTTAATCAGTTTATTAAATCAGCTACTGACAATGGAGCAAAGGTTTTCTTTACACAAAATCCTGATGAAGTAAGAAATTACATAATTGAACTTGCAAAGAAGAACAATGTAAAAAGCGTTGTTAAATCAAAATCAATGGCAACTGAAGAGATTCATTTAAATAAATATTTACAAGAAGCAGGCATTGAAGTTAATGAAACAGACCTTGGAGAATGGATAATTCAACTTGCAGGACAACGACCTTCGCATATGGTTTTACCAGCTATCCATTTAACAAGACATGATGTTTCAGACATATTCACAAAAAAGGTTGAACCAATTGAGCCTGACATCTCCAGAATGGTTAAATTTGCAAGAAAGCATCTGCGCAGAAAATTTATGACAGCAGATATGGGAATTACAGGTGCGAACATTGCCATTGCTGAAACAGGAACACTTGTTGTATGTACAAATGAAGGAAATGCCCGTCTTACAATGGCCTTACCTAAAATTCATGTTGCTGTTGTTGGGGTTGAAAAACTGGTTGCAAAGATCGAAGATACTTTCCCAATTTTAAGAACATTGGCAAGAAGCGCAACTGTTCAGATAATAACCAGTTATGTATCCTTTGTCAATGCACAGACCGAACATACAGATGGTTCAAAAAAAGAGCTCCATATAATTCTTTTTGATAATAATCGCAGCAAGTTAGCAAAAGACCCGCTTTTTAAACAGACATTTCAATGTATACGCTGTGCTTCATGCCTTAATGTATGCCCTGTTTTCAGAATAATAGGAGGACATGTATTTGGAAGGGTTTATACTGGTGGAATAGGAACAATCCTTACTGCATGGACAGAAGGTCTGAAAGCTTCTAAAGATATTCAGGGGCTCTGTATTCAATGTGGAAATTGTGTAAAGGTCTGTCCAGGCAAAATAAACATTCCTGATTTAATTCTGGAACTCAGGAAAAAACTTGCAAAAGAAGAAGGATTAAACTTCAAAACAAAAGCAATATATTCAGTTGTTAATAACAGAAAACTTTTTCATACAATACTCAGGACTGCATCAAAACTTCAGAAACCCTTTGAAAAACAGGGATTTATCAGGCATCTGCCATTCTTTCTTTCAGAACTTACAGAACAGAGAAGTCTTCCTGCTATTGCTGATGTTGCATTCAGAGATAGATTTAAAAATATCAAACAACCAAAATCAGATAGAAAAGCTTTATTCTATGCAGGCTGTCTTATCGACTTTGCCTATCCTGAAATAGGTGAAGCTCTGGTAAAGCTTTTAAATACTGCTGGTATCGAAGTTTTATTCCCAGAAGAACAGACCTGCTGTGGTGCTCCAGCAAGGTATTCTGGAGTTATGGACGTTGCGGCAAACAATTCAAAACAAAATGTTGAAGCACTGTTAAGTCTTAACGCTGAATATATTGTTTCTGCCTGTCCAACCTGTACTGTTGCCCTGAAAAAACAGTTTATAAAAGATCTAATAGATCAGGATTATAAAGAGGATGTAATCAAAAAAGCACAGGAAGTCTCTACAAAAGCTATTGATGCATCAGCGCTAATAAATAAACTGATAAAAGAAGGTAAAATCAACTTTAAAAAATCAAATGAACAAACATTTACATATCATGATCCGTGTCATTTAATAAGAAGTCTAAACATTTATATGGAACCACGAGAGAGTCTACAATCCTCAGGGCTTAAACTGATAGAGATGTTTGAATCAGATACATGCTGTGGCATGGGAGGTTCTTATTCATTAAAATTTCCAGAAATATCAGGAATCATTTTGAAAAGAAAACTTGAAAATATTAAAAAAACAGGAGTAAAACTTGTGTGCACTGACTGTCCAGGCTGTGTAATGCAGATAAGAGGAGGAGTTGATAAGGAGGGACTGGACATTCAGGTCAAACACTCATTAGATATACTTGTAGAGAGACTTCAATCGAACAATGAAAAATAAAATTCTAATTTTTTAAGAGGAATAAACTTAATCTATTCATTATGAAAGTATAAAGATTTTAAAGGAGTAAAAAATGATTAAAAATTTTAATGTAAAAAGAATTATACAGGGCAGGCTATGTAAAGGTGATGAAATAATATCCGGACTTAGCAGTTTTTTAAAAGATAACTCGATAACTTCAGGTATTATAACCGGAATTGGTGCTGTGAGCTTTGCCAAAATTGGCTATTATAACCAGACTGAACGAAAATATATAGCCAAAGAGTTTAATGAAGCCATGGAAATTTTATCCCTCAAAGGCAATATTTCAATAAAAGATAACGAACCATTTATGCATCTTCATATTGTCCTGTCAAAAGATGATTTTACATGTATTGGTGGACATCTTTCTGAAGCTAAAATTTTTGCTTTTGAATTCGAAATAATTGAATTTGAAGGAATTAGTTTTGAGAGAGGATTTGATAGTGATACAGGATTATTTCTATGGAAAGATTAATCTAACATTTCCTCAAGAGTTATCTTGACACACTCTGCTAAAACTGGAGGGTTATAACCACCCTCCAGAACAAATATTTTTGGAACATATGAAGCCAATAAAATACTTCTTATCACACTTCTCACACCTTCTGTTGTAACATTTATATAGCTCTGCGGATCATCCTGATGCATATCATATCCAGCAGAGACAAGGATTAAGTCTGGTTTAACTTCTCTTATTTTCTGAGGAAGAATATCCTGAAACACCATTAAATACTCTTTTGTCCCGGAACCAGCTCTTAACTGAATATTATAGGTACAACCTTCTCCTGCATCTTTTCCTCTTTCAAGTTCTCTTCCTGTTCCTGGATAAAAAGGAAATTGATGAGAACTGAAATAAAAAACAGAACAGTCATCTTCAAAAATATGCTGTGTTCCATTACCATGATGCGCATCTATATCAGCAATAAAAATTTTTCTAAATCCCTTTTTTTTAGCATAAGCCGCACCAACTGAAATATTGTTAAAAATACAAAAACCCATTGCACTATCAATCTCTGCATGATGCCCTGGCGGTCTTACAGCACAAAAAGCTCTATCAAATTTTTTATTAATTACACCATCAACAGCCTCTAAAACAGCACCAACCGAATAACAAGCTACTTCATAAGTATGTTCACATATATAAGTATCTGGATCTATATATCCAGGAGGTAAGTTTTTTATTTTTTCAATATAGTCGAATTCATGAACCAGAAGAAGGTTGTCTTCTGTTGCTTTTCTTGGTTTTACATGTATTAATTTGTCCCATATTCCTTCACTTTTAAGATGATTGACAATCGCAATCAGTCTTTCCTTTGCTTCAGGATGCCCTTCCGGAGTTTCGTGTTTCAAAAAAATATCGTCGTATATAAAAGCAACATGTTTATTCATAAAAAATAATACTCTTCTCACATGCTCAAAGTCAATTCATGCAATAAATTTTATTAAAATAAATATTAATTTTAACAACTAAAAACTGTTCAAGATTATGAAATGTTTTAATATTAAATATATAACCAGAATTTTTTCAGTTTACCACTCTTTAATATCTCGATTTTACGAAAATTGATATAGATAGAATGAAACAGTGATAATATTTTTACCATTTATTCACTAAAATAGGACCTACTTTTATAAGACCTGTATCACTGATTTCAAGAAAATGTGTTCTGGTATCATGCCCGCAAAGCCTGCAACCATCTATTCGAAAAAGCCTTACTATCTCTCCCAGAGGTTTACCAAAAACCTTCGAACTATATTGAGACATTATGAGCTCTTTTGCAAGCACCATTGTACCATCAACAATATGCCCCACAGCATAACCACCTGCTGCCTCAGCAGTGAGCTCTTCATGTCCAGATCGTTTTTGTGAGACAATAAGAGCAGTCTGATACCATTTTTTTAAAAAATTATAAATTTGTCTTATTATTGTTCTCGCGAGCATTTCCCTGTGTTCATAAAATCCAGTTACTGAATCAATAACAGTAATAGTTGTGTTATATTTTTTTATCACATATGCCAGAGTTGCTAAAAGATTAGGAGTATTTTCACGCAACATAGTATGAGAAGCAGCATCTATTAATATAATACGGTCTTCTATATCTGAAAATTTAATTCCCATTGCACTTGCTCTCTCATTAAGAGATGTTGCAACAAAAGCTGATGGTGTTTCTACAGTTATAAATGCTATATTGCTACCAAGTTCTGCCTGTTTGATTGTAAATTGTTCAACTAACAGAGTCTTACCTGTATCAGAAGATCCTGTAATGTTTATCACACTTAAAGAGGGTATTCCACCAAGTGGTTTTTTGATAATTTTTTTATCTTTTATTTCCGTAATAAAGAAAAGGTCATCAAGTCCTTCAACTCCAGTTGGAAGTCCTTTTAATTCAGGAGATTTTTTTAATGCTTCTCTGCTTTTTATTATGCTCTCTTCAATGACCTGTGGTTTCTCAAAGTCCATTCTTTCCACTGTCCACCTCCGAAGCCAGCTCTCGATCATTCTCAATTAAACTATTAACTGTCTTCTTTGCTTAGATTATAAGCAAGTTTAACGATAGCTCCTGCGATATGTCCTCTCAACTCTTTTCCTTCTTCTTCCATAAAATCTTTTATTTTTTTTATCTTTTCTTTTACTAATTCAGGATTGGATTGCAGTATATTTCTGACAGACTGTTTTGAAAGTCCAACTTCTTGAGCTATTTCATCATCTGTTTTATTATATTCTTCTTTCAATACCACTGCATAAGCTGCCCTTGCAAGTGCAGGTAACCATGTCAGAGATCTGTAGTCACATAATTGCTTTAGACCACCCAGCAATTCAATTGCATTTAAAAATAATTTCTGGACTCTTGCTTCAATATTGACCTCAATTACTTCACTTTCTTTTACCATGATAACACCTCCGCATCTTTTTTAGATTATATTTTGATATGATTTTCTTGAAGCTAGGTTAGATTTGTATCTCTATAATAGTAAATTAACAAAACATTTCGGTTAATATCAAGAATCTTTTTATTTTAAATTTTTAAATAAAAACGGGATTACTACTAATTGTGATTATTTCAATTATACTTTGACTTAAAAAGTCAAAAAATTTTAAGACTATGACTAAATATAGCCATAAAATAAACAAACTGGAAAAATAAAAAGGAATATAATTCTTATCATTGTAAAAAAGTGGGGAGCAATAAATCTCCCCACTTTTTTATTATTTTGGAATCAGCTTAGTTGCCAATTGAACCCTTATTGTTGCTCTTTCAAGTGCTGCCTGAGCTCTTGCAAGGTCAATATCTGCTTCGCCAGCTTGAGCCTTACGAATTTTTTCCTCGGCACGTGCCAGTGCTGCTTTTGCTCTTTCCACATCAATTTCTTCTACTCTCTCCGCACTGCCGACCAGTACAAGAACCCTGTCATTTAGTACTTCACAATATCCTCGATTAACAAAAAGATAATAAGTCTGTCCTTCCTTTTTGTATGAAAGTGAACCAATTCTTATGGCAGTTAAGAAAGGACAATGTCCAGGCAAAACTCCAAAGTCACCTTCGGCTCCTGTGGTATAGACTTCATCAACATCTTCGTTTATTAATTCCCCATAAGGAGTTATAACTTCCAACTTCAATTTGTTTTCCATTCCATACACTCCTTTTAATTAAACCTGTCTTGTATATCCCATCTTCTTCGCTTTCTCTTCAACTTCTTCAATTGGACCAACCATATAAAATGCCTGTTCAGGCAAATCATCATAATGTCCATCAAGAATGGCCTTGAAGCCTTTTATTGTTTCATCAAGTTTTACATATTTCCCTGGTGTTCCAGTGAATGTTTCTGCAACAGCAAATGGTTGACTGAGAAATCTTTGTAGCTTCCTCGCTCTTGCAACTGTTAATTTATCATCTTCTGACAGTTCTTCAATTCCAAGAATTGCTATAATATCCTGCAATTCTTTATATCTCTGTAGCACTGCTTGAACACCTCTTGCAACCTGATAATGCTCCTCTCCAATAATTCTCGGGTCAAGAATTCGGCTTGTAGAATCAAGAGGGTCAACAGCAGGATAAATTCCAAGCTCTGCAATCTGTCTTGACAAAACAACTGTGCCATCAAGATGCGCAAAAACTGCGGCAACTGCAGGGTCTGTCAGGTCATCAGCAGGAACATATATTGCCTGCATTGATGTAATAGAACCTTTTGCTGTAGTTGTAATTCTTTCCTGTAATGCACCCATCTCAGTAGAAAGAGTTGGCTGATAACCAACTGCAGATGGCATTCTTCCAAGAAGAGCTGAAACTTCAGAACCTGCAAGAGTGTATCTAAAAATATTATCTATAAATATCAGAACATCCTGACCCTGATCCCTGAAATATTCGGCCACTGTTAGGGCTGTTAAAGCAATTCTAGCTCTAACACCAGGAGGTTCATTCATCTGCCCATAAACAAGGGCAACCTGCGGTAAAACTCCAGAATGTTTCATTTCAAGATAGAGATCGTTTCCTTCACGAGTTCTCTCTCCAACACCTGCAAAAACTGAAACACCACCATGTTTCATTGCTATGTTATGAATCATTTCCATAATAATAACTGTCTTACCAACTCCGGCACCACCAAACATTCCCATTTTACCACCTCTAACAAAAGGAACGAGAAGATCAAAAACTTTAACGCCGGTTTCAAACTGCTGTGTGGTTGGTGACTGTTCAGTGAATTCAGGAGCTGAAATATGAATTGGATAATTATCTTCTGCCTGAATTGGACCCATTTCATCAACAGCCTCACCAATAACATTCATAATTCTTCCAAGAACAGGCTTGCCAACTGGAACAGTAATTGGTGCACCGGTATCAACAACTTTCATCCCTCTAACAAGTCCATCTGTTGAACCCATGGCGATTGTTCTAATTCTGTTATCACCAAGATGCATTGCAACTTCAAGAGTAAGATGAATATCTGGCATACCTTTAGATGGATCACCAGGTTCATCTATCTTTAGAGCATTTAGAACTTCTGGGACCTGACCTTCAAACTCGCAATCAACAACAGTTCCTATAACTTGTACTACTTTACCTACATTCATACTTTTAAACCTCCTTTTATTCTCTTAATTTTATTCACCTTGTTTTAAAGCTTCAACACCACCTACTATGTCCATAAGTTCTGTTGTAATAGATGCCTGTCTTACTTTGTTAGCAAGAAGAGTTGTCTTTCTTATCAACTCATCACAGTTCTTCGTTGCGTTATCCATTGCTGTCATTCTTGCAGCTTCTTCTGCTGCCTGAGATTCCAAAAGAGCACGATAAATCTGAATTTCTATATAAATGGGTAGAAGCATTGCAAATAATTCTGGCGCAGCAGGCTCATATGTAAATGGGAAAAACCCCTGCTGTTCAGATGATTCAGAAGAGATTTTACCAACAGGTAAAATTCTATTAATTACAACTCGTTGAGAGATTACAGATTTAAACTCATTATATATAACCAAAACCTCATCAATCATCTCATCAATATATGAATTAATCATCTCCTGAGCTATCATCTGTGCGTGAGTATATTGAAGTTTTCCCGAAATCCCCGTCCATATATTTTTAAGAGGAACTTCTCTTCTTTTAAAATAATCCCTCGCTTTTCTACCAACAACTGAAATTGTAACATTAAATCCTTCTTTTTTCAGTCGATCTATTTCTTTTGTTGTATATCTCAATATATTTGTATTAAAAGCTCCGCAGAGTCCTTTATCAGACGTAATAACCATAACTTCCACATTTTTTATAGGCCTTCTTAAAAGCAATGGCGGAAGATCACCTCTTGTCTCAACTGCTCCAGAAAGATCTGCTAAAATCTGCTGCATCTTCGTAGAATATGGTCTGTATCTGAGCATGCTATCCTGTACTTTACGAAGCTTGGCTGCTGCCACCATCTTCATGGCAGAGGTAATCTTTTTTGTTCCCTGTATTGCTTTTATTTGTTTTCTGATATCTCTTAATGTTGGCATTTAACAGCTCCCTAACTTCAGATTTTATTTAAGCCTGAAAAGTCTTTTTAAACTCTAAGATAGTATCGGTAATTCTCTGTCTAAGAGTATCATCGAGCTCTTTCTTTTCTCTAATTTCCTTCCTGAGGTCTTCCTTCTGGCTTCTTATAAAACTTAAGAATCCCTGCTCAAAAGATTTAATTGCTGAAACAGGTAAATCATCAAGATGACCCTGTGTTCCTGCAAAAATCAACATAATCTGATCTTCAACAGGCATTGGTACGTATTGATCCTGTTTGAGAAGCTCCACCATTCTCTGACCTCTTTCAAGAAGTCCCCTTGTTGTTTTATCAAGGTCTGCTGCAAACTGAGCAAATGAGGCAAGTTCTCTATACTGAGCAAGATCTAAACGTAACATTCCAGCAACCTGCTTCATCGCTTTAATCTGAGCAGCACCGCCAACACGTGAAACAGAAAGACCTACGTTAATTGCAGGACGAACACCAGCATAAAAAAGTTCTGGCTCAAGATATATCTGACCGTCAGTGATGGAAATAACATTTGTTGGAACATATCCAGAAACGTCACCTGCCTGGGTCTCAATTACAGGGAGCGCTGTAAGTGAACCACCACCTTCTGCATCCGAAAGCTTGGCTGCTCTCTCAAGTAATCTTGAATGAAGATAGAATACGTCTCCAGGATATGCCTCTCTTCCTGGAGGTCTTCTAAGAATCAATGAAACCTGTCTATAAGCATATGCCTGTTTTGTAAGGTCATCATAACAAACCAATGCATGCATTCCCTTGTCTCTAAAATACTCACCTATTGCACAGCCAACATATGGAGCCAGATACTGCATGGATGCTGGTTCGGATGCGGTTGCTGCCACAATTATTGTATGCTCCATAGCACCGTATCTCTTCAATGTTTCAACGACCTGCACTACACTCTGTCGCCTCTGTCCACAGGCAACATATATACATATACAATTCTGACCTTTCTGATTGATAATGGTATCAAGCAAAATAGCTGTTTTCCCAGTCTGTCTGTCACCAATAACAAGCTCTCTCTGTCCCCTACCTATAGGAATCATCGCATCTATTGCCTTAAGACCTGTCTGAAGTGGCTCTTTAACTGGTTGACGTTTAATAATACCAGGAGCAATAACATCAACCTTTCTGAAGTTCTTTGCATTAATTGGACCTTTACCATCAATTGGAATACCGATTGCGTTAACTACTCTTCCGATAAGTTCCTCACCAACAGGGGTTTCCATAACTCTCCCTGTCCTTTTTACAAGATCACCTTCTTTAACAAGTTTATCTTCACCGAAAAGGATAGCACCTACGTTATCCTCTTCAAGATTCAGAGCCATTCCATAAACACCATTTGGAAGTTCAAGCATCTCGGAAGCCATGCAGTTATCCAGTCCATAAATTCTTGCAACTCCATCACCAATGGAGGTAACAATTCCAACTTCGCTGACATCAGCTTTTTTCTCAAAATCAGCAATCTGCTTTTTAAGGTACTCGCTAATTTCTTCCATCTTAAGTTCCATAGTTTCTCACCCCTTTATAAGCTTATCTCTTAAAAGACCCAACTGGCCTTTTATGCTCAAATCATACATTGTACTTCCCACCTTGATTCTCACTCCACCGATTAATGAAGGATCTATCTCATACTGAAGTTCGACTTCTCTGTCAGTAACGGCTTTAAGGGATTCAATTATTTTTTGCTTATAGCTTTCAGGAAGTTCAACAGCAGAAATAACAATGCCCTTTACTTTCTTTTTCAGCTCCATATAAAGCGTATTAATATATCTGATGATTTCATTCAGTCCTATTAAAACCCCTGTTTTACTGAGAAAAGTTAGAAATTTTTTCACTTCCTCTGAAAGAGATAATTTTTCACATAAATAACCAATCACATTTGATCTCTCTTCGTCATTAAATGAAGGAGATGCAAGCATGTTTCTAAAATTTTTATCCTTTTTCATTAAAGTTGCTACTAAATTTAACTTGTCAACAATCTCAGGAACCTGATCGAGAGATACCAAGTTTAAAAATTGTTTTGCATATTTTTTTGCCTTTGCACCTCTGACCTTTCTCAATTTTTCCGCTCCTCAATTATTTTTATTGATTCCTGAAGAAGCTTTTCTTGCTCTTCAGGTGTGATTTTCTCTTTTAGTTTTTGTTCACTCAATTGGATTGCAAGCTCCGCAGCTTCGAGCCTTAAAGCATCCTTAGCCATTTTCACCTCAAATTCTATATTCGTCTTTGCCTGCTCAAGAATTTTTTCTTTTAATTTTTCACTGTCTTGAATAATCTGCGCTTTCTCCTGCTCACCAATTTTTTTAGCAGTATCAAGAATATCCTGAACTTCTTTATCTTTTAATTTAAGTTTCTCTTCTACTTCCTGAAGTGCTTTTTGAGCAAGTTCTTTAGCCTGTTGAGATTCACTGATGCTCTTTTCTATTAATTCTTTCCGCTGGGCAAAGTAATTTTTCATTGGTTTACCTAAAAATTTAACCAGAATAAATACCAGCACAGCAAAGTTAATAATCTGATAAATCCAGCTTTTTAAACTACCTCCAGCATGTTCTGACTCAGCAGCAATTGCTGAAGATGCAATCATTACTATCATTATGGATATTAAAACAATCAATTTTCTCATATTGCCTCCATTTAAACCTTTACCAGTTTATTGACAATCTCTTCAGAAAGTCTCACAATCTCCTGCCTGAGCATAGTTCTTACCTTTTCTGTTTCAGCTTTAATCTCTGCTCTTGCTTTTTCAATCAGTTGAACAGCCTCCTTCTCAGCATTAGAAACAACGTCTCTCTGATAAGCAAGCCCCTCTTCCCTCAGAGCATCAATAATCTGCTTTGCCTGAGCTTTTGCCTGAGCTAAATCTGCATTCATCTGAGCAATTGCTTTTTCTTTTTTCTCATTCATCAGTTGAGCTTCTTCAAGAGCACTTTTAACTTTTTGCTCTCTCTGTCTGAAAAGTTCCATCATGGGTTTAAATAGGATAGCATTAAGAATAAACATTAGAATAAAGAATTGAACCATTAACACAAAAAACCAATTGTTGAATTCTAACATACCCCACCTTCTTTCTGTTAGATTTTTTTGACCTTGAAAAACAACTGCAAAAAAGCATACCATACAGAGTTTATTTTGTCAAGAAATTTTAAGATTTTAAATTTTTATGGTCTTCTTAAAATTTACTTATAAATCTCTGTGAATCACCACAGAATTTACAAAAAGGCTTCTCAAATATCTTGCTATCTCTTCTGCTATAACCACTGACCTGTGCTTTCCTCCTGTGCATCCAATTGCTATTGTTATATAAGGTCTACCTTCTTTTTTATACCCTGAAAGTGCATAATTCAAAAAATTTTTTATATATTTTAAAAATTCTACTGTTTCATTCTGCTTTAATACAAAGTTTTTTACTTCCTCATCTGTTCCATTCAAATCTGTTAAAAAAGGAACAAAATAAGGATTTGGCAGGAATCTTGCGTCAAACACCAGGTCTGCATTTGCAGGAATTCCTTTTTTATAACCAAAGGACATAACAGTTACTGAAGGAGATATCTCTTCTGCTCCATATAGTGAGCGGATTAAAAACTTCAATGCATGAGGATTAAAGTTGGATGTATCAATAATCCGGTCTGAACAACTTCGAATAGGATAAAGTAAAACTCTTTCCTGCTTGATTGCCTTAAGCAAATCGTTATACAACCCTGAAAGAGGGTGTGGCCTTCTTGTTTCTTTATACCGTAAAAGAATCGTTTCATCGTCAGCTTCCATGAATAGAACTTCGGTTTTATAAAGATTTTTTATCTTTTTAAGAACTTCAGTCGCTTTTTCAAGAAATTGCTGAGCCCTGATATCAATTCCAATTGCAATATTTCTAAAACTGCTGAATTCATTCAACATTCCCAGGAATTCAAGAATAACAGGAGGTGGCAAATTATCAACGCAGAAAAAACCTATATCCTCAAGCGTTCTAATAGTAACAGTTTTCCCCCCTCCGGAAAGCCCTGTTACTATTATTATAAATTTTTCAAGGGGCAAAGCAATATTCCAACCTATCTGGCAGGTTCAATTAATCCGTAGTTGCCGTCTTTTCTTCTGTATACCACGTTAACATCTCCTGTGAAGGAATTGATAAACATAAAAAAATCTTTATCTAAAAGTTCCATCTGATCAACTGCTTCTTCAGGAGACATCGGTCTTAAATCAAATTTTTTATATTTGACAATTCCTTTGGGAGACTCGGGTTTCCCTTGAGATGTGGATGGATATTTTATAGTTTCTTTTTTATTTTTGTCCTGAATCTTTTCTTTATACTTTAAAATCTGTTTTTCAAGTTTTTCTACAACCTGGTCAACTGCTGAGTATAAATCTTCAGTTTTCCCTTCAGCCTGAATTAAATGTCCATCTACTTTTAAAAGAACATCTATTTTATGTGTAAACTTCTCGGTACTTATTGTTACCACCGCTTCTGACTGGTCATTTAAAAATTTGTCAAATTTGCTTATTCTCTTTTCAATATACTGCCTCAATGCTTCTGTAACATCGATATTCTTGCCTCTAATGGTTATTTTCATCATTTTCCTCCCTAATATTTTTTTAGTTTTCTTAAAGGCTTTGGTGGTATCTTAAGTTCTTCTCTATATTTTGCAACAGTTCTACGGGCAATATCTATCCCCCGTTTCTGAAGTATCTCTGCAATTTCTTTATCAGAAAGAGGATTTTCTGCTTTTTCTTCGTTGATAATGTTTTGAATCAATTCTTTTACAAGGGTAGTAGAGACATTCCCTTGATTTGAAGATAAAGCATTACTGAAGAAAAATTTAAAATTAAATATACCGTGCTCACATGCAAGATACTTGTTTGAGGTTACTCTGCTTATAGTGCTTTCATGAAGTCCAAGCTCACCTGCAACATCTCTTAAATTAAGAGGCCTCAAATAACTTACTCCTTTATCAAAAAAATCTTTTTGAAATTTGAGTAAACTCTCTGTTACTCTGTAAATTGTCTTATTTCTCTGCTCTAAACTTTTTAAAAACTCAACTGCATTTTTAAACTTTTCTTTTAGATATTTTCTTTCCTGAGTCTGAAGTTGTTTTTCTGTAAAAAGCTGTCTGTAAAGTTTATTCAATCGTAATTTTGGAATTCCTTCATCGTTCAATATGATCTGATATTGACCTTCAACTTTGTTTACATAAACATCCGGGACTGGAACATTTACCATTGTTTTAGAAAAGTTTCTACCGGGTCTAGGTTCAAGCTTTTCTATAATTTTAACAGCCTTTATAACTTCATCAATTGAAATAGCTAATTTTCTGGCAATATGCTCATACTTTTTCTTTTTTATATCATCAAGATATTCTTCAATCACAGATTTAATGATTGTATTTTCCAATTCAAGTGCTCTTATCTGTAAAATTAAACATTCTTTAAGATTTCTGGCACCTACTCCGGCTGGATCAAATCCCTGAACAACTTCAATAGCTTTTTTTACAGATTCAATATCTGTTTCAGACATTTTTGCTATTTCTTCTTCTGTTGCCTTAAGATACCCGTCCTCATCAATATTTCCTATAACCATCTCTGCAACCACTCTTATTTTATCCGGAGCTTTACTCAATCTTAACTGCCACAACAAATGTTGCCATAAATCATCTGTTGTTGAATAAAAAAGTTCAAACGATGGTTTTTCTTCTATGCCAAGATTAAAATATCCAAGGTCTCTTCCATCATCTGCTCTTTCAGTGAAATAGTCATCTATCATTATTTTTTCTAATTTATCAACAGCCAATGGTTCATCGGATTCCTCTACTGTCTGCTCTTTTTCCTGAATATTTTCAAGATCCTCATCGAGTTCCAGCATTGGATTTTCCATTAATTCAAGCTGAATATACTGACTTAACTCAAGCTGTGGCAACTGAAGAAGTTTTAGCTGAAGTTGAAGCTGAGGTGTAAGTGCAAGTTTTTGAGTTAGTCTTAAATCTGCTCGCTGTTCAAGTGCCATTATAATCTGAACTCCTCTCCAAGATATGCTTCTCTTACAACAGGGTCGTTAACAAGCGTATCAGGAGAGCCTTCAGCAAGGAGTTTGCCGCTGTGTATTATAAACGCTCTGTCAGTTATAGCAAGAGTCTCTCGAACATTATGGTCAGTTATTATTACGCCTATTCCCCTGTTTTTAAGCTGTTTTATGGTCTTGGTTAATTCAACCACAGCCAGAGGGTCTATGCCGGCAAAAGGTTCATCAAAAAGCATAAAAATAGGTCTCAATGCAATTGCCCTTGCAATTTCAGCCCTTCTTCGTTCTCCGCCTGAAAGTTTATAACCTTCTCTATCGGCAAACTCGGTAAGATTAAACTCCTCAAGAAGTTGATTAACCTCATCATCAATCCTCTGCATTGCTTCTTTATTACCATCATATTTAATCTCAAGAACAGCCTTCAAGTTATTCCTGACTGTTAATTTTCTGAATATAGAAGGTTCCTGAGGAAGATATCCTATACCAAGCCTCGCTCTCTCATAAATGGGCATTGATGTGATATTTTTGTCATCAAGAAAAATATTCCCACTATCAGGATTTATTATTCCAATCATCATATAGAAAGTGGTTGTCTTACCAGCACCATTTGGGCCTAATAGTCCAACAACCTCACCACTATGCACACTGAAGCTAACGCCTTTAACAGCTTCCTTTTTACCAAAACTCTTTTTTAATTCTTCTACTTTTAAAGTGTTACTCATTTTTCGGTTTTTTTCTCTTTTAAATAAGCCTTACTTTTTTCCACCAGTGATCTGTCATCTTTCATAAAATACGTAATTGTTTCTCCTGTAACAAGATTTTTCCCTTCTGTTGCTCTCGGTTCTCCTGTAAAGATTACTCTTTCTTCTGGTTCAGGATAATAAGTTGCCTTACGGGAAGTTATAACTCTATCACCTTTTATAAGCTTTACATCTCCAATTGCTTCAATCATTTTGATACTTCC
Organism: Thermodesulfovibrio thiophilus DSM 17215; assembly: GCF_000423865.1. NCBI lineage: Bacteria > Pseudomonadati > Nitrospirota > Thermodesulfovibrionia > Thermodesulfovibrionales > Thermodesulfovibrionaceae > Thermodesulfovibrio > Thermodesulfovibrio thiophilus. Next base: position 277,466 of record NZ_AUIU01000011.1, on the reverse strand, counting down.
ATCTTTCTGTTCATCCTCATAATAAACAATCATTTTCTTTGCATATAAAGTAACCTCGCCTCTTTTAGCAACAACATTATCTTCAAAAGTTGCTGTTTTTGCCTTACTGTCATTAATAAGAGTCTTCGAAGTTATTATAATGGGCTCTGATGTTTCTTTTTTCTCCTCAGCAAAAATTGGATTGATAATCAGAACAAAAAAAGCTAAAAATATCAGGCTACTTCTTATTAGCGTATACAATTGCCACCACCCCTTTATTTAGTTCTACTAAATCAGCATTAGCTTTTCCAGAATTACCATTGACAGAAAATTTTTTAGTTTCAATCTTAAGTGGTTTCTCTGAATAAAGAGTTCCTTCTTTTGGACTCCAGTATGCTTCTGTACCATAAACTGTGTAATTCTTTGAAAATCCTTCAATGCCTCCGCTCAGGGTAAGATTACCGGTTTCAGGATAGTAAAAGCCTCGCTGAGCTTTTACTGTAAACTCTTTATCAGGAAAAAACATTGTAAGATTTTTCAAATCCATAAATTTCCCATCATCACTCATAAAGGCTTCATCAGATGCAAGCTTTAGCTTTAACTGACCATCTTTCTTCTGAATAAATTCAGCGTTTTTAAAAACTGAACCTTCCATTGAGATTTTTACCTTTATTGGGGACTCCTTATCCATATAATCAATGACTAAAAGTAAGATACCTACACTTATCAAGCCTGCCAAAATTAATACAATTTTTTTCATCTCTGTTTAAATATACCATAAAAAATCCTTAAGGTGCGATTTGATAAAAACTGTTTAAAAAATTTGAAGATGTTATAATTTCCTCATCTTATTATAATTTAATGCAAAGATGATCTTTAACACATTAACAGGCTTATCCATTCAGTACCGGAAGGTTATGTTATACTACAAAATGCATATAATTCCAGCAATTGACCTAAAAGATGGCAAATGTGTAAGACTTCGTCAGGGCAAATTTCATGATATTACTGTTTATTACAATAATCCTGAGGAAGCTGCGTTAAAGTGGCAGAACGAAGGAGCAAAAGTACTTCATGTTGTTGATCTTGATGGAGCAAAATCAGGCAAGATTCAGAACCTTCCAGCCATAAAAAAAATCAGGGAAACATTTCATGGAACCATTGAGGTTGGTGGAGGTATTAGAAAATTAGAAGATATCGAGCTTCTGTCTATGGCAGGAGTTGACAGGGTTATTCTCGGAACAGTGACGGTTGAAAATCCTGATTTTACAAAATATGTATGCAAAAGATTCCCGGACAAAATTATAGCTGGAATAGATGCAAAAAATGGATTTGTGGCTGTTAAAGGATGGCTTGAAGTTACAGATATTAAAGCAACAGAGTTTGCTATAAAGATGCAAGACTATGGTATTTGGGGAATAATTTATACTGATATATCGAGGGATGGGATGCTATCAGGTCCGAATATTGAAGCTACAAAAGCTGTTGTTGAAGCTGTAAAAGTTCCCGTTATTGCTTCGGGAGGAGTGTCGTCAATTGACGATATAATTAGACTCTCAGAAATTGAAAGTCTCTGGGGAGTGATAATTGGTAAAGCTCTCTATCATGGAACAGTGAACCTAAAAGAAGCAATTAACTTGATTGAATCGAAGAAAAAATAAAAACTCAAGCTAGATTTATGTTTTGATATTGAAATCAAAAAATATCGAAGATCAAGATAGAATTATGAATTTATGTTAAAATTTTCTATGAAACTTCATGGAGGACATAGATGCTTATTATTGGCGAAAGACTGAGTATTATCTCAAAAAAAGTTCGTGAAGCATTAATAAAAAAGGATAAAGAGCCAATAAAACAGATAGCAATTGAGCAATGGAACTTCGGTGCACAAATGATTGAGGCAAATATAGGACCTGCTGAAGATAGAGGGGAAGAGCTAATGGAATGGATAGTAACAACAATCCAGGAGTCAGTTCCTCTTCCAGTATCACTTGATACAACCAATCCAGCAGCAATGGAAGCAGGGCTTAAAATTCATAATAATCAATGGGGCAAGCCTTTGATCAATTCTACTTCTCTTGATCCTGAGAGGTTTATTATGTTTGAACTCGCAGCAAAATACAGCGTTCCGATAATTGCTCTTACAGTTGGGAAAGGAGGACTTCCAAGAGATGCTGAAGAAAGAGTTGAAATAGCTGTTCAGCTAATGGAAAAATCTGTAGAGTATGGAATTTCACTTGAAGATATATATCTCGATCCACTGGTATTACAGATATCTGGCTCTCAGAATCAGGCAAAAGAAGTTTTAAAAGCAGTGAGACTTTTTCATGAACTCAATGACCCTCCAATGAAAACAATCGTCGGGCTCAGCAATCTTTCAAATGGATGCCCAAAACATTTAAGACCCGTATTGAATAAATACTTTTTCGCTCTGTTGATGTATGAAGGACTATCAGCAGCAATTGTAAATCCCGCAGAAGTAATCGAAGTGGTTAAAACAATAAATGTTATTACAGGCAAAACTCTTTATGCCCATTCTTATCTTGAAATATAAGGTGTAACATGAGCCTTCAAATAGTGAAAGAAACATATAATGGGAAAATCCCAGAAATTGTATTTGGAAGGGATAAAAAAGCATCTTTTGGAGGAGCATCAGCATTACCCTTTCATTTCTTTGAAGGTGAATTTCCACATAAGCCCTTGATTGCGTTTGAAATTCAGGATGTCACACCAGAGGATTATCCAGAGGAAATTGCAAAGGTTTACTCTTCAGTATGGGATGACAGTATTAGATGGGCAAAATTCTGTGAATCTATCGGTGCAGAAGCAATAGCCCTAAGACTTGCAAGCACTCATCCAGACAGTAAGGATAGTTCTTCTGAACAAGCAGCTGATAAGGTTAAAAAACTACTTGATGAAATAAATCTTCCTCTTATAATTCTTGGAAGTAACCATACTGAAAAAGATGCCGAGGTTCTTCCTGTTGTTGCAGATGCTGCAAGAGGTTATAACTGCATCATCGGAAAAGCACAGGAAAGTAATTACAAGACAATTGCTGCAGCTTCAGTGGCAGGTGGGCATTATCTTATTGCAATGTCTGAGCTCGATGTAAACCTTGCAAAGCAGTTAGATATCCTTATTACCCAGACAGGTTTTCCAAAAGATAAAATAATTATAGATCCAATGTGTTCAGCATTAGGCTATGGTTTTGAATATACATACTCAGTTATGGAGAGGATAAGAATTGCGGGACTGATTCAGGGAGATACTATGTTATGTCAGCCAATGGTTGCAGATGTGGGTTTTTATGTATGGAAAACAAAGGAAACGCAGGCATCTGAAGTAGAAATTCCTGATTGGGGCAGTCTTCATGAAAGGGCTTTAATGTGGGAAGCAGTAACAGCATGTTCATTTCTGATTTCTGGAGCAGACCTGTTAATAATGAGACATCCAGAGGCAGTAAAAATTACACAGACATTTATTGAAGAACTTTTTTCAATAAAGGGGAAATAGATGGCACTTACAGGAATAGAAATTTTCAAGCTTCTCCCCAAGATAAACTGTAAAAAATGCGGATTTCCAACATGTCTTGCTTTTGCAATGAAGGTCGCACAGGGACAGGCAAATATTGAACAATGCCCTGAAGCATCTGATGAAGTAAAAGCAAAGCTTAAAGAAGCATCATCTCCGGCAATTCGCGGAATAATTTTTGGTTTAAAAAATAAACCGATAAAAATCGGAGAAGAACAGTGTTTGTTCAGACATGAAAAAAAGTTTTTTAATCCTCCAGTGTTAACTCGCAGAATAAAGGACATCGATGAAAATATAGAGGAGCTCGTTGAGGACGTTTTGAATTCTCAAATTGAAAGAGTTGGAGAATTTCTTAAAATCGATGCAATATTTCTTGAAAATAAATCCTCAGATGTTGAGAAATTCACAACAGCATTACAAAAAATAATCAACAAAGCAGAAATACCTGTTATTCTTGGAACATTCAATCCTGATGCTGCAAAGTCAGCTCTTAATCTCTTAAAAAATAATGAAATATTAACAAAAAACCGTCCCATTCTCTTTGCTGCAAATGAAGAGAACATTGCTCAGATGACTCAGATAGCAAAACAGTACAATATTCCACTGGTAATCACAGCCAAAGGAATAGAAAAGGTTATCTCTTTAATTGATAAGGCATCCGCTCAGGGGATTGAAGATTTATTAATTGATACTCAACCCAAGACAGCAGGTGAACTTATGAGAGATAACACATTAATAAGACGGGCAGCTTTGAAAAAAAAGGTTAAATCAGCCGGATATCCAATAATAACATTTGCCATGCGTGATTCAGAATTTTATGAAACTGTAACTGCATCACTGGCAATTCTTAAATACTCATCAATTATTGTTTTAAACAGCACTCCAAAATGGAAAAATCTGATTCTTTTCACATTAAAACAAAACATTTATTCCGATCCTCAGGTTCCGATGCAGGTAAAACAGGATATATACAGAGTTGGTGAAGCAGACGATATGAGTCCTATCATTATTACAACTAATTTTGCACTTACTTATTTCCTCGTTAAAGGGGAAATAGAAAACAGCAAGATTCCAACATGGCTTGGCATAATGGATTGTGACGGATTAAGTGTTCTTACAGCATGGGCAGCTGGAAAGTTTTCAGCTGGCAAAATTGCTCAATTTATAAAAGAAAGTGGTATGGAGGAAAAACTCAAACATAAAGAGCTCATAATTCCAGGATATGTTGCCATGCTCAAGGGTGCTATTGAAGATAAATTACCTCAATGGAAAGTTGTTATAGGACCAAAAGAAGCAAGTGCACTTCCTGCATTTTTGAGAAACTATATGAGGAACAGAAGATGATAGATAAATTGATATCAATAGCTCAAGGTGCTATAAATCATCTTTTTGATAAAACATTCTCGTTATTATCTAAAATAATATCCGAGCATGGAACATCGTCCTTTGAGCTTCCTGATACTGCCTATGGAATTCCTTTAATCTATGCTCTTGAAGGAATAAAGATAACAACAGTTGAAGAAATTAAAGATTTCATGAATAAGATTCAGCAGTTGGATTCCCAGACTCTATCATATCTTTATTTAGCTGAAATATATCTAACTCTTCAATATATCAGAGGAGAAGAACCTGAGAAACACGATAAAGGTCAATACTATGGTTTTCTCGGAGACACAGTTCAAAGAACACTTGGAGTGCAACTTGTTGATGGAAGGATTCCCGCAGTAGCAGTGCTAATAGGAAAGGCTAACTATGACAATATCTCAAAAATTGTAAAAGAGCTTCAAGAAAAGAAGATTCTCACCTTTTTAATAGGCAGTATTGCAGAGGATTTTGTAACAAATTCAGATAAAACAGGCTTTGAAGTTTATGTTGTTCCTGTTGGAACAAAGATAGAGCAAACTGTATATGTTATTGACTGGGCAGTCAGGTCATCCCTGATTTTCGGAGGCCAGATTCCAGGTCAAAAAGATGCAATTTTAGAATATGTAAGAAATAGAGTTAATGCTTTTGCCTGTGTGTTTGGAAAGATTAATGAATCAGCAGTTGCCACTGCCTTAAGTGCAATATACTTTGGTATTCCTGTTATCTCTGACCAGGATTTACCAGAACTTAAAATTTCTGAAATAGCTGATTACCCTCTGCTCACATCAGAAAAGAACTATGAAAAAACTGTCAAAAAAGCTCTGGAAACACGAGGTTTGAAAATAGTTGTTGAAAAACCACCCATTCCTGTATCTTATGGACCCGCATTTGAGGGTGAACGCATAAGGAAAGAGGACACATTTATTGAGTTTGGAGGACAGAGGACTCCTTCATTCGAATGGGTAAGAATGAAAAACATCTCAGAAATAGAAGACGGGAAAACTGAAATAATTGGGACTGAGTGGAAAAGTCGTTATGAAAAAGGCGGTCAGATGCCTCTTGGAATAGTTGTGAATGTTGCAGGCAAAAAAATGCATAAAGACTTTGAGCCTGTAATTGAAAGACAGATTCATTCATTTATTAATGAAGCTGAAGGACTATGGCACATTGGGCAAAGAGACATCAACTGGATAAGAATCAGCAAAATGGCAAAAGAAGCTGGAATAAGCCTTGAGCATCTTGGGGTTATTCTTGCAAGCATGGTTAAGGCAAGATTTAAAAGCATCGTTGATAAAGTAGAAGTTTATCTATATGTGGATGAAAAAGATGTTTTAACGCTAATGGACGAAGCAAGAAAGGAATATAAAGAAAGGGATCAAAGACTTGCAAAACTTACAGATGAAGATATTGATACGTTTTACTCCTGTCTTTTATGTCAGAGTTTTGCACCAAAACATGTATGTGTCATAACTCCTGAACGCCCTGGTCTCTGCGGAGCATTTACATGGCTTGATGCTCGTGCAGCTTATGAGATTGAGCCAACTGGAGGAAATCAGCCTGTTGAAAAGGGGGAGCTCATTGACCCAATTTATGGAAGATACAGTGGAGTTGATTCTTATGTTAAAAAACATTCAGGTGGAGAAATTGAGACAATAAATCTTTACTCAATTATGGAAAATCCAATGACATCCTGTGGATGTTTTGAATGTATTATAGCTGTTACACCTGAAGCAAATGGAGTGATGATTGTAAATCGTGGATACAATGGAATGACGCCAATTGGTATGAAGTTTTCAACCATTGCTGGAATGATTGGAGGAGGAGTTCAGGTTCCAGGTTTTATGGGAGTCGGAGTTAATTACATTACATCAAGAAAGTTCCTTAAAGGAGATGGTGGGATAAAAAGAATTGTCTGGATGCCAAAGGAACTTAAAGAAAGAATAAGAGAAAGCTTCCAAAAACGAGCTCAGGAAGAAGAAGTTCCTGACCTTTTTGAAAAAATTGCAGATGAAACAGTTTGCGAAGATGTTGAATGTCTTGTAGATTTTCTTGCAAGAGTTAACCATCCAGCACTGCAATTGGATTCTATAATAAAATAGTAATCTTACTTTTAAATCTCTTAATTTCTCAGTTGAAATTCAAAACCTTGTTTGATATAATTCAATAACATGAATATAAATCCTCTGATACCCTACCCTGAAACACTTCCAGTACCTGCCTGGATTTTAATTGTTTTAGAACAGTTTTTTTTCTTCATTCATATCTTACTGATCAATTCAATTTTGGGGATAAGTGTCGTTCTTTTTTATAAATGGATTAAAACCGAGAAAGAGACTGATTTTATTGATTTAAATAAACCCCTTGCACAAAAAATTCCCATTCTTTTTGCTATTGCGATAAACATGGCAATACCAGCACTCTTATTTATTCAGGTTGTTTTTGGAAATCTTTTCTATACAAGTTCAATACTAATAGGAACATTCTGGATTTCGATCATACCTCTGCTGATTCTTGCCTATTATGCTGCGTATTTTCACTACAGAAAGTTTGAAACTTCAAAGTTTGCCAAAATAGCTCTATTGCTAGTTGTTCTGACTATTTTTTACATCTCTTTTATTTTTGTTAACAACATATCTCTCATGGAATTGCCTCAAAAATGGAACAGATATTTTACAAACAGGTCAGGAACAATTATAATCCTCGATGAATTAACTATCTTTGCAAGATATTTTCATTTTCTTGTTGCATCCTTTGCTATTGGTGGGCTTTTTTATGCTATTTATTACAAATTCAGAAGAAATCTTGATAACGCAGTGAAAACATCAAAAATCAAAGAAGGTTTGAAAATTTTCAGTTATTCGACATTGCTACAAATTATGATTGGCATAGTTTTTCTTTTAAGCCTCCAAAAAAGTATTATGCTAAAGTTCATGGGAGATGATCCAATTGCAACTACAGTATTTGTTTCTGGTATAACCTTTGCCATAATTAGCTTTATTTACGGACTCAGAGAAAATGTAACTGCTACCGCAGTTTTTACACTGGCTACCATTGCTTCAATGGTAATTAATCGATATAATCTAAGAATTTTTCAACTTGGAGATAATTTTAACCTTTCCTGGTTAATGATGACGCCACAGTGGGATGTGTTTATTATTTTTGTGATCGTCCTTATTATCGGTTTAACTGTCATAGCCTGTCTGCTTAAAACAGCTTTTTCAAAGAGTGTGACAAAATGAACTATCCGGTCTGGGAGCTTTATTATCTTAACTCTGGAACATTAATTGCTATAATCGCCGTTCTTCATGTTTTTATATCTCATTTTGCAGTGGGTGGCGGGATATTTTTATGGCTTACTGATTTAAAAAGTGTGAAAGAAAAGAATCCCGAACTCAGGGACTATGTCAGAAAACATATCTGGTTTTTCCTTTTACTTACAATGGTTTTCGGAGGAGTATCTGGAGTTGGTATTTGGTTTATAATTGCCCTGTCAAACCCTTGGGCAACATCAATTCTCATACATAACTTTGTGTTTGCATGGGCTATTGAGTGGGTATTTTTCATGGTTGAAATTATATCTCTTTTACTCTATCACTATAAATTTGAAATGCTTTCAGAGAGATTCAGGCTCAGAGTAGCTTTTATCTATGCAGTATCAGCATGGTTAAGTCTTTTTGTAATTAATGGAATAATTACATTTATGCTTACACCAGGAGATTGGTTAAAAACTTTCAGCTTCTGGGATGGGTTTTTTAATCCCACAAATTTACCAGCTCTGCTCTTCAGAACAGGAATCTGCGTAATGTTTGCAGGACTTTTTGGTTTTGTTACAGCTGTATTTTTGCCTGAAAGTGGCTTCAAAACACAACTTCTTAAATATTGTGCAAAATGGCTTTATATTCCATTACCATTTCTTATTCTTTCAGGTTTCTGGTATTTTTATGCTATTCCTGAGAATGCAAGAATAACAAACTTCTGGTTAAACAGACAGACAGGTAATACAGTTACTGTATTTATCATATCTACAGTTTTGCTATATTTACTTGCCATATTGTTTATTTTCAAAACCTCAAGAAAACTTCAGCAAATTACCGTATTTATTCTACTGATGATCGGACTTGCATGGATTGGTGGATTTGAGTATATGCGGGAATATGCAAGAAAACCCTACGTTATTTATGAATATATGTATTCTTCATCAATAATGGTGTCTGACGAGGAAAGACTCAATAAAGAAGGATTATTAAAATATGCGAAATGGTCAAAAATCAAGGAAATGACAGAAGAAAATAAACTTGAGACTGGCAGAGAGATTTTTAATCTTCAATGTCTTAGCTGCCATACAGTGGGAGGAGTTAAAAATGACATCATTGAGAAAACCAGAGGATTTACGTATTTTGGAGTTCTTACACAACTTTATGGGCAGGGAAAAGTCCTTGATTATATGCCAAAATTCATTGGCACTGAAAAGGAGATAGAAGCTTTGGCAACTTTTATTGTTAAGGGATTGCATCATAAAGATGCAACTTTGCCTTTGATGAGCTACAAAATTAAAGAGGAAAAAATAGAGATTCCTTCATTTAATGCATCAAAGGACGAATACATTCTTCTTGTGTGGAACGATCTTGGAATGCATTGCCTTAGTGATTCTGACAGATGGTTCATATTCTTACCTCCTGCAAATAATCTCGAGGCATTATTGATTAAGCGCGGTGCAAAACCAGAGATAATAACTACAGGAGTTCAAATTAGATATCAGATTGAAAAGGGTTTTGAAAATCCATCAAAACATGTGAAATTCTGGAATTATGCTGAGTTTTATTTCGGCAAAAATTTTCCAGAAAATGTGGGAATAACAGAAAAAGGACTTCATGGTTTATTTGACCTTGATGAACAAAATGGGGTTTTCATTGCCAAGGCTTTGCCTGTTGTACCATACAATGATGATGGAACATATAATCCATATCCTGTTTTTGATATACAGGCAATAGACAAAAATAGAGGGATAATATTGCAAAAAACAAAAGTTGTTGCTCCGGTTTCAACTGAATTAAGATGCATGATATGTCATGAAGGTGGATGGCGGTGGAATGGAATCTCAGGCATATCAGATGAAACAGCAATAAATATTCTTAAAACACATGACAGGCATAATAAAACAAAACTTTATCAATCAGCATTAAGAGGTAAGCCGATCCTCTGTCAGAGTTGTCATGAAGATGTAGCTGTTGGTTCAAAAGGAGTTAAAGGACACAATAGCTTTTCAGTTTCCATACATGCTTGGCACGCAAACTACATTCCATACAGAGACGCAAGAGCTTGCAATCTATGTCATCCCAATGATCCTCAGGGAAATACAAGATGCAATCGTGATATTCATTCCAGACTTGGCATTCAATGCACTCAATGCCATGGAAGTCTTCATGAACATGCCACAGCTCTTCTGCTGGGCCAGAAAAACTCAAGATCAGCTAACATTTTAATAAAAAACCTTAATCCAGAAACTCCACTTTATGAGATAAATGCTCGCAAACCATGGATAAATGAGCCAGACTGTCTTGGATGTCATACAGGATTTCAAAAACCTTTAAACTCATCAAATGGATTTAATAAGTGGACAGCTAACATTAATATGCTTTTTAAAACAAAAAAAGAAAACATGAATAGAATTCCCTGTATTGCCTGCCACAGCTCCACCCATGCAATATATCCTGCATTCAACCCATATGGAACAAACAGAGACAACATTCAGGCAATGCAGTATCAGGGAATGCCTTTGCCAATTGGAGGAGAGGTTAAATGCGAAGTATGCCATAAAATTAAAATGAATACGTCCATGCATCACGCAAATATGATCAGAACTTTCAGAAACAAGGCACTTTTAAATAACTATTAACTAATAAAAAATTACAAAGAATAGCTTTTTCTGGTAAAATTTTAGATATAAATCATTATTGGAGGAATTATTATGGCAGTACTAAACAAAGAGGTTGATATTGTAAGAGGAGATGTTATTTATGATGATGGTATGCATAAATTTATCTGGCTTGGCTGGGAAGAACATGAAGAAGAAGGACTTGTTCAGGTCAATCAGTATTTGATTGAGAACAAAGGAATCGGAGTAATACTGGACCCAGGTGGTATTCATGTTTTTCCCAGAGTAGTTGCCAACGTTTCTAGATATCTTGATCTTGAAAAAATTCAACATCTTTTTTTCTCTCATCAGGATCCTGATGTATCATCGGGTGTAGCCTTGTGGCTCAGTGTCACGCCAGCAAAAGTTTATATTTCAGAGTGGTGGGTCAGATTCCTTCCGCATTATGGAATATTTGATGTCAGTAGAGTAGTTAAATTACAGGATAAAGGTGGTAGAATTCAGTTACCTTCTGGAGATTTTCTTGAAATAATACCAGCACATTTTCTGCATTCAATTGCAAACTTTAATGTATATGATTCTCGCTCTAAAACACTCTTTACTGGAGACATAGGAGCAGCAATCTTCTCAAAAGGACAAAGATATACCTATGTTGAAGATTTTGACAACCATTTAAAACTCATGGAGGGCTTTCACAAACGATATCTTGCTTCAAACACTGTGATAAAAAAATATCTTAACAGAATAAGCAGACTTGATATCCAGATAATTGCTCCACAGCATGGAGCAATTATCTATAAAAAAGAGCATATAGAGAGATTTTTCAGCTGGCTTGGTAATTTAAGATGTGGTGTTGACATCTCTGATGAGTTGTACGGATAGGAGGGAAAATATGTTTTTTAAAAAAAATAAAAAACCTATATTAACAAAAAAAAATGTAGATACAAATCTTTCCCTTATTAAAATATTGTCTTCAGGTCTTATTAAATCAAATATTGTAGGTTCCACAATTTCAAATACTATGGGATTAATAGACTCCAATTTTTCACGAATAAAAGACGATGTCTCTTCGATAGCCACTGCTATGGAAGAGATTGATACAACGATAAGGGACATGTCACAAAGTGTGGCTTCAATAAATGAAGAAGTTCAGGAAATGGTTAAACACAATGAAACAATGGATAAAGAGCTTGAAAAGAGAGTAAAAGACATTGAAGCACATAATGAAAAAATAATAGAGGTTGTTACAAATATAAAAGATCTAGGACACGCTACTGAAAACATAGGTAATATCGTAACATCTATCTCTGATGTCGCAGATCAAACAAATCTTCTTGCTCTAAATGCATCAATTGAAGCAGCAAGGGTTGGAGAAGCAGGAAGAGGTTTTGCAGTTGTTGCAGATGAAATTAGAAAACTCTCTCAGAAAACAGAAACATTAACTAAGGATATAAGCAAAATACTTGGGGATCTGAGCACCAGGGTTACATATGCTGTTGGAGAAGTAGAAAAAATAAAAGAACTATTCTCTAACATTGAAAACGATATGAAAAATATAAGAAAAGCATTCGAAGGAACAAAAACCATGTCTGATACAGTTGGTGATGCTGTTAATACTCTTTCAACAGCCATTGAAGAACAGAGCCAGGTTTTGACAGATGTTTCAAAGAGAGTTACAAATACAGCATCCATGCTTACTGAAACATACAAAGTTTTTTCAACGGTTGTAAAAGTAAATGACGAAATCTCAAAGATAACTAAATTTTAACCTATGTCCGAAAATATTTTATCTTTTGCTTTATGTCCTAATGATTTTGAAAAAGATATCAGTAAGTTGCAAAAAGCAATATATTCAATTGCTTGCTGTCTTAAAAAAGAAATAAAATTGATAACATTTAAAAATTTTTCAGAAGAAGAAAGTGCTCTTGAACAAGAAGAATATCATTTTTTCTATACTGATCCGGATTCTACTTTAAAACTTTTAGATAAAGGTTATTTTATCTTAGGAAAATTTAAAAATGAACAAAGTGCTCTCTGCAGTATAACATCAAAACAATATTTTTCTGAAAAAGATGTAATTAATGTAGCATTAATCAACAAAAAATATTTTTTATTTCCTCTTTTATTTCATAAAAAAGAATTTGAGAAGTTTCATCTGATTTTTGCTGATACTCATAGGGAAGTCTTACATCTTGTAGAAAAAGGTTCTGCAGATATAGGATTTATATATTCAGAAAAATTGGATGAGTTAAAAAATTATACAAACATAAATTTTTCAGAAGATTTCTGTTTTCCAATTCCTCATTATATTCTTGCCCATCCATCTATGAAAAAGTTTAAAGATATAATATTGTCAATTGAAGATATTGAAAAATCAACAGATGAAGAGATTGAAAATCTGAGAAATCTATATAAACAACTAGAACAGATGCTCCAAAACTGGGCATATCACGATATAGTCAATGCATTTATCAATTCTCCCAATATGGGAATCATAATATATCAGGAAAAAGTTATATATGCAAATAACTACGCGATAAATCTGCTTGGTTATACCGAAGAAGAGCTTTATAAAATGAGCAGTCTTGATTTTGTTTATCATGAAGACAGAAAAAAAGTTTTTGAAAACTATAAAAAAAGACTCAGAGGAAAAAAATTCTCTCAGATTTACGAAATTCGTTATATAAAAAAACAAGGGTCTGTTATTTATGTACAATGTTTAACAAATACAATATTTTTTAAAGGAATATATTCAGGGCTTATAGTTTTTTATGATATTACCTCAAAAAAACATGCAGAAAATCTTCGTGAGATTCTTAAACAATCAAATAAAATTATTATTGAATCTTTTACAGAGGAAGATATTTATCATAATATATGTAAAGCCCTTGTTGAAAACCTGGGATTTAAACTCGCATGGGTAAGTCTTATAGATGAGAATAAAATAATTCCTAAATTTCACTATGGAGATCTTTCCGTTTTTTTTAAAGCAATAGACATCCAATATGACAAAAAAGACATTGAAACTCTAAAAACAGGTCAGATAGTTATTAATCCTGATATAAGAACTTATTCAAGAGATAGTTTTTATATAACTGAATTGATTAAAAAAGGTTTAATTTCATCATGTACAATACCGCTTTCAAAAAGCGGGAAAATTGTTGCGCTGCTTAATATATACTCTGAGTTTCCTTATTTTTTCTCCGAATCCATAGTTGATTCACTTAAAGAAATTCAGAAAGATTTATCTTTTGCACTGGAAAAAGTTGAAAAAATAAGGCAGGACATCATTATCTCTGAGGCCATTAAAAATTCTGATATCTGGCTACTTATTACAGATGAAAATGGAAATATTGTTTATGTAAACGAATCCGTTGAAAAAATAAGTGGATATAAAAAAGCGGAGTTAATTGGTAAAAACCCCAGAATATTTAAATCAGGACTCAATCCTCCAGAGTTTTATACAGAAATGTGGAATAATATTCTCTCAGGTAAAATTTTTAATGCAATAACACCTAACAGGAAAAAGAATGGAGAAATTTTCCATGTTGACCTTAAAATTATTCCTATAAGACTTCCTGGTAATATTTTAAGATTTGTTGCTGTGGCAAGTGATATTACCGAAAAAATAGTGCTTTCTGAAAGAATTAAAACACTTCAAAATTATGATGCTCTTACAGGACTTCTAAATCTTAATGGTTTTGCTACAACTGTTTCATTAAAATTGAAAGAAGCCTCTAGTCTGATTTTATTTATATTAATTGATATATATAATATGACTTATATTAATAAAATTCATGGAATTTCTGCAGGAGATGAACTTTTGAGAAGTTTTGCACAAAGACTAATAAATATTTTTGGACAGACAAATATAATTTCAAGAATCGGATCTGATAGTTTTGGAATCTGTTTAACAATTGATACTGATGAAATATATAACGTTTATTCTAAACTATATGAGTTAAACAACACGATTGTTCAAATAGGCACAAAATCAATTTCTTTCAATATAAATGCTTCTATATCTTTATTCCCAAAAGATGGAAGATCATTCACAACTCTTTATGAAAGGGCAGATATAACACTATCACAGGCAAAAAAAGAAGGTGCAGGAACTATTAAATTTTTTGACCCTGAAATAGAAAAAGAAACAGATAAATTATGGAATGTTATTACCATTGTAAAAAAAGCTGTTGATGAAAACCTGTTTGTTTTCCATTATCAGCCTTATCTTTACACTAACAGTCTGCAAATTGCTGGATTTGAAGCACTAATGAGAATTATTGACAGAGATGGAACAATTTATTATCCAGATTTTTTCATTGACTACATAGAAAACAGTCAATACTTAATGATGTTAGAAAATCGGACAATTAAAGAAGCTATTGAAAAGATAAAAGAATGGAAGACAAACATTTCAATTAATATTTCTGGTAAAACTTTTAACAATGCAAATTTTATAAAAAAAATCTTAGATATTCCTGTTGAAGTTAGAAATAAGCTTACACTTGAGATCACAGAAAGAATATTTATTGAAGATCCATATTTTGCAATAGAATTAATCTCAAGTATTAAAAAATTAACTAATCCTCCAAAAATTGCAATGGATGATTTTGGAACAGGATATTCATCTCTTGCATATCTTAAAGATTTGCCCATTGATATAATTAAAATAGATATAGCATTCATCAGAGATATGATAAAAGACAGGAAAAGTCTTGCCATTGTCCAGACAATTATAGATCTGGCAAAAAGACTTGATAAAATTACTCTGGCAGAGGGAGTTGAAAATAAAGATCAGTATGAAATCTTGAAATCTATTGGATGTGATATGGTGCAGGGATTTCTTTTTTATAAACCAATGCCCAAAGAAAAAGTGAAAAACATATCTCAATAAAAATATTAAAAAGTTTTGATTTCAAATCCTTACAGGAATTCCTTTCTGATGCAGAAATTCTTTAGCCTCTCTTACTGAGTACTCCCTGAAATGAAATATTGATGCTGCCAGAGTAGCATCAGCTTTACCATATGCAAAAGCCTCGTAAAGATGATCAAGTGTGCCTGCTCCACCTGAAGCTATCACAGGAATGTTAACTGCTTCTGATATTGCCTTTGTAAGCTGTATGTCGTAACCTTCTTTTGTGCCATCTCTATCCATACTTGTAAGAAGAATCTCTCCTGCACCAAAAACTTCCATTTTTTTTGCCCATGCTATTGCATCTATTGGACGCATAAGTCTTCCTCCATGAGTGGACAGCACAAACTCTGACTGGTGAGTGTATAAAACATCTTTTAAATCAACATCATCAAACCATGTTTCTTGAGGATATGCCTTTGGATTGAAAGTCTTATCAGTTCTTTTTGCATCAACTGCAACAACAATACACTGAGAACCAAATCGACTCGATGCTTTCTGAATAAAGTAAGGGTCTTTTACTGCAGAAGTGTTTATGGATACCTTGTCAGCTCCAGCATTAAGAAGATTTCTTATGTCATCAATGCTTTTTATCCCTCCACCTACTGTTAACGGCATAAATACAACAGAAGCAGTTTTCTCCACCACATCTATTATTATCTTTCTTTTTTCATGAGAGGCTGTTACATCAAGAAATACAAGCTCATCAGCTTCTTCCTGATCGTAAAAAATTGCATTTTCTACAGGATCTCCAGCATCCCTTAGGTTAAGAAAGTTTACTCCCTTTACAACTCTTCCATCTTTTACATCAAGGCATGGTATTATCCTTTTTGCAAGCATCTGTTACTCCAAAAATTTTTATTAATGCAATTAAATTTTTGCAAAATCAAGATTAAAGATATAATATGTTAGCATATTCATCCTCAATATTGTGATTTTCTCCCAGCAATCAAATACACAGTAGGGTAGTTAACGACATATAAAAATTGATTGGCAGTGGATAACTTTATTTCCAGAAAAAAACAATCTAATACCTTTAAAATTGAATAATATCCTGCTCAGGGATAACAATCTGTATTGTTGTTCCTTCTCCAACCTCGCTTTTCATGTCAAGCTGCCATCCATGAGCTAAAACAAGATGCTTCACTATAGCCAGCCCAAGACCTGTTCCGCCAAGCTGTCTTGATCGAGCCTGGTCAACTCTGTAAAACCTCTCTCCTATCCTTTGAAGATGTTCTTTTGAAATTCCAATTCCTGTATCTTCAACAGAAATAATGCCTTTACTGTTTTTCGTAAAAAATACTACTTTTACAAATCCCTTTTCGGTGAACTTTATTCCATTATCTACAAGATTTATCATTATCTGCATCAATCTATGCTTGTCAGCTTGAATTATTGTTCTTGGTGGAATATCTTTTTGAAGGTGAATATCTTTTTTATCAGCCTTATCTCCTAAGATTTGGAATACAGAATTTACAATCTCATCAAGTAAAATCTCCTTCTTTTCAATTTTTATATCTCCAAACTCAATCCTGGAAAGCGTTAAAAGGTCTTCCACAAGAGCAGTTAATCTGTCCGCCTGATTTTTTATGATTTCAATAAATTTTTTAGAATTCTCTCTGTCATCAATTGCTCCATCAAGAAGTGTCTCCGCATAGCCTTTTATAGCAGTAACAGGAGTTTTAAGTTCATGAGAAACATTGGCAACAAAATCTCTTCTCACATTTTCCAGTTGTTTAAGACGGGTTATATCATGAAGCAGAATTATTAAAAACAAAATCTTATCTTCTGAATTAACCACAGGCATTGCTTTAGCAAGAAGATAAATATCTTTTCCTCCTTTTTTAACTGTAATTTCTGCTGTCAAATCTTCTTTTTTACTCATTGATAAACTTATAAGATTAATCAAGTCTATGTTTCTAACAATTTCAATTACCTGTTTACCTTCAGGAGATTCATCTATTTTTAAAATATCCTTAACGCTTTGATTAGCAAGCATTATATATCCCTTAGGATCAATAATAAGAAGCCCTTCTGTTATGGATTTTAGAATTGTCTCAAAACTCTGGGATGATTTTACTGTTGAAAAGTCATATAATTGCTCTTCTTGTTTTAAATTTTCTAATTTTGAAGAAAGCGTTCGAATTTTACCAGTCAGTATGAAAATGATAAGAATTAAGAGAACTATAACAAAAATGAAAAGTTCCATTTAATATTGAGCCTCTATAAAATAACCAACTCCTCGAAGTGTTTTTATATACTCTGGATTATCCGGATCATTTTCTATTTTTAATCTTAATCTTCTTATATGAACATCTACAGTTCTGGAATCTACATATATATCCTGTCCCCAAACAGCATCAAGCAGATGGTCTCTATTAAAAATCTTGTTAGGTCTCTCAGCAAGATACAAAAGAAGTTTGAATTCAGTTGCAGAAAGTCTTTTGAGTTGATCATTTACTGTTACTAAATATTTTTCTTTGTCAATTATTAAATTTTTTATTTTTATAATCTGCTTATTAGATGTCTCAGATTTAGTTCGTCTCATAACAGCTTTAACTCTTGCGATAAGTTCCCTGGGGCTGAATGGCTTTGTAATATAGTCATCCGCTCCCATCTCAAGTCCTGAAATCTTATCAGCCTCCTCTCCCTTTGCTGTCACAATTATAATGCCAGTACTTATAAATTTTGAATCATTTTTTATAAGCTTACAAATCTCCATTCCATGAATTTTGGGCAACATAAGATCAAGAATCACAAGATCATAAAAACTCTCTTTAAGCTTCTTTAAAGCTTCTTCACCATCAAGAGCTATTACAACATCATAATTTTCTTTTTTTAGACTATAGGCAATAAGCTGGGCAATCTCGTTTTCGTCTTCAACAACCAAAATTTTTTTATTCATAAAACAATTTTTTAATGTCTTCAATATTAACTTCAAAATTTATCTTCATTTTTCCAATATCTTCTGGAATAACCATTCGAATTTTTCCTTCAATGTTCTTTTTGTCAATCAAAATTGTTTTTATCATTGCTGATATATCAACAATAGAAGGCATATCAACAGGTAATCCAAAATTTTTTATTGTATCTTTTATGCTCTGATAATTTTCCTTGCTTAAAAAACCAAGCAGATTTGAAAGCCTTGCCTCATAAATCATTCCTATTGATATTGCTTCTCCATGCAGATAAGACCCATAACCTGTAAGAGTCTCTATAGCATGCCCGACTGTGTGTCCATAGTTAAGAATTGCCCTGAGCGAGCTTTCTCGTTCATCCTTTGATACAACCTCTGCCTTTATTTCACAAGACCTTTTAATTATTGCTATAAGTATATTTTCATCTTTTTTCAATATTTTTTCTTTATTCGTCTTAATAAATTCAAAAAAATCTCTATCCCATATAATTCCATATTTTATAATCTCAGCAACTCCTGATATAAACTCTCTTTCAGGAAGACTGTGAAGTGTATCCACATCAATCCAGACCAGAGATGGTTGCCAGAATGTTCCTATCAAATTTTTACCAAGAGGATGATTAACTCCTGTTTTACCTCCTACAGAACTGTCAACCTGAGCGAGCAGTGTAGTAGGAATTTGAATATAAGAAATACCTCTCATATAAACAGAAGCAACAAAAGCTGTGATATCTCCAATCACTCCTCCTCCAAGTGCAATAAGACAGGAACGTCTATCAAACCCGAGTTCAAGAAGTTGAGTAAGAATATGATAAGCCCAGAAGTAGTCCTTATATGTTTCTCCATCTGGAATCAAAATTAAATAAGGATCAAAGCCTTCATTTTTCAGAGATGAAACGAGTTTATTCCCGTAAAGTTCTGCAACAGTTGGATTGCTTATTATCCCTATCTTACTACCTGTAGAAAATCTGAGCAATCTTTCACCAATAAGATGTAGATTGTCTCTATTAATCAGAATCTCGTAACTACGTTCACGTAGCTCTACTCTGAGCTTTTCCATCAATTAACCTCTCGTATTCTTTAATTATTTTATCTGCCACCTCTTCTGGAGTTAATCCATCTGTATTAATAGAAAAATCAGCTTTCTCATAAAAAGGCATTCGCTTTTTTATAAGTGCTCTTATCCTTTGTTCTGGATTTTCAACCTGAAGAAGAGGTCTGTTCTTGCACTGTCTCACTCTCTTAAAGATAACATTTTCTGGAGCAGTCAGGCAAAAAACTACTCCGCTTGCCTTAAGCTGTGCCATATTTTCTTCTCTTAAAACTGCACCACCTCCTGTGGCAATTACCTGCCTTTTTTTCTTAGTTATTAGTTTGATGATCTCTGTTTCAAAATCTCTGAATCTAGGCTCTCCAAATCTTGTAAAAATTTCAGATATTTTCATTCCTAAAATTTTTTCTATTAATTCATCAATATCCACAAAGATAAAATTAAGCTTTTTTGCCAGAATCTGACCTACGGATGTTTTACCTGTGCCCATAAAGCCTATAAGGATAATGTTTTTTATCTTAGCCATGTTAAAATTATTATACTTATAATGAAACGTCAAAATAAACGGTTCAAAATCAACTTCATTATTTCACTGCTCTCAATCATGTCACTTCTGTTTTGTTCAGTAACATGTGCACAAAAAGAAAAAGATTATTACAAGGTTATCGAAATACACGATGGAGATACTGTAACCGTTGTTACAAATTCTTTTTTGGGAATTTTTGCTAAAACTGAACGAATCCGTCTTATTGGAATTGATGCGCCTGAACTCGGACAGAAACCATGGGGAAGAAAAGCAAAAGATCATCTAAAAAAATTGATTGAAGAAAGCGATTGGCAGGTAAAAGTTGAGCTCGATATTCAACACAGGGATAAATATGGAAGGACTCTTGCTTATCTATGGGACAAAAAGGGAAGGATGATTAATTACATGATGGTAAGAGATGGTTTTGCTTTAATCTATACAATACCACCAAATGTCAAATACGTTGAATGGTTTATAGAAGCACAAAAACTCGCAAGACAGGAAAAGAAAGGAATATGGAGAAAAGATGGACTTGAAGAAAAACCTTCAGAATGGAGGAAAAAAAATCCCCGCCATTAATAACGTTTTGCCATCAAAAATTTTATTATAAAAATATATTTTGCTGTATGCTCCTTTTATAGTGTTATTTTTATAATCTTATCAAGAATATGAATTGTATCAACAAATCTTACAATCCTCTGATAAGATTCGATAACAAGTGAATGAGTTCTGGCACCTCCACCAAAAAACCTTACACCATTGAGTAAGTCTCCCTTTGTCACTCCTGTTGCAACAAAAATTATATCATCACTTGGAACAAGGTCATCTAGAGTATAAACTTTATCCTCACTTATATCCATACCATATTTTATAGCTCTTTTTTTCTCTTCTTCATTTCTCCATCTAATTCTTGCCTGCATTTCTCCACCAAGACATTTAACCGCTGCTGCTGCAAGAACACCTTCCGGAGCTCCGCCAATTCCCATAAGAGCATGTATACCGGTTCCTTCCACTGTTGCTGCAATTGAGGGTGTAATATCTCCATCTGATATTAATTTTATTCTTGCACCTGCTGTGCGGATTTCTTTTATTAAATTTTCATGCCGTGGTCTGTCAAGGACTACCACTACAAGATCATCTATATCTCGTCCAAGTGCTTTAGCAAGAGCTTCGAGATTTTCTTTTACAGGTCTACGGATATCTACCATACCTTTTGCCTGAGGTCTTACAACGAGCTTTTCCATGTAAGTGTCAGGGCAGTAAAGAAGCCCATTTTTTTCTGTCACTGCCATAACAGTAAGAGCATTAGGTATGCCTGTTGCACATAAATTCGTTCCCTCAAGAGGGTCAACTGCTATATCAACCTCAGGACCTGTTCCATTCCCAACTTCTTCACCAATATAAAGCATAGGAGCTTCATCTCTTTCACCCTCTCCTATGACTATCCGTCCTCTAATTGGCACATCATTCAATGCATTGCGCATTGCTGTTACAGCAGCCTGATCAGCTTCTTTTCTGTTTCCTTTGCCCATAAGTCTTGCTGATGCAATTGCAGCAAGTTCACATACCCTTAAAATGGGTGGAGTTAAGGAACTGTTCATTTTAATCTCCTCCTATAATTTTTTTACGATTATAAAACATATAAAATAATTTTTTACTTTTTGAAAATCTAAAATCCCCAAAAAGCATGAACACCTAAAAACTATATTATTTTTTGTTCTTTCATACTAAAATATCTTCCATTTCCTATGATTACATGGTCTAAAAGAGCAATTTCAAGTATGTCAGATGCTTTTTTCAGTTTTTTTGTTATTTCTATATCCTGTTCACTTGGAGAAGGATCTCCACTAGGATGATTATGAACAACCACAAGAGCATAGGCAGACTCTTTTACAGCATCTTTAAAAATTTCTCTTGGATGAACCACTGCCTGTGTCAGAATACCTTCAGCAATTTTTATTTCTCTTATCAGTTTAAGTTTTGTATTTAATAAAAGCGTTATAAACACTTCTTTTTTTAATCCATGAAGTTTAGGGAAAAAGTAATCATAAACTATCCGAGCTGAGTTGAAGGTCTTTTCCTCTACTGTTTGAGATAGCACTCTCCGTCCAAGTTCAAAAGATGCTTTAATCTGAGCAATCTTTGCTTTACCAACTCCTTTAAAAGATTGAAGCTCTTTCATTGATGCCTCTTCAATGCCTTTTAAACCACCAAATTTATTAAGAAGTTCTACTGCTGTGTCAATAACAGTTTTACCATTTGAGCCTGTTCTTAATATTATAGCCAGCAACTGAGCATCAGAGAGATTTTGAGTACCCTCTTTGAGAAGTCTCTCTCGCGGTCTTTCAGTTTCTGGCCATTCTTTCAAAGACTTCATTTAATAGGAGCTCCTGGATCAACCTCTCTATCAAGAGTAAGGATGGAGATTGTTCCATCTATCCCTGTTGCTGCAAGAAGCATTCCCTGAGACTCTACTCCCATGAGTTTTGCTGGTTTTAGATTACTTAAAACAACTATAAACCTGCCAACAAGCTCCTCAGGAGTATATAACTTCCCGATTCCTGCAACAATCTGTCTTTCTTCACCTATATCAACAATAAGTTTAATTAGTTTTTCTGAACCTTTCACTCTTTCTGCTGAGAGTACTTTCCCAACTTTTAGCTTTATTTTCATAAAATCTTCAATGCCAATAAGCTCTTCCACTTTGTCCTCCATAGCTTTAATTTTAACATCAATGCCTTGATTTTCTTTTGTTTCTATTCTTGGAAAAATCTGTTCAACTTTTTTTGTTTTTATATCTTTACATTGAAAATACCACTTAAGCATCTTATTGTCAAATTTATATAAGTTTAATCCTAACGCATTCCAGATTTTATGTGATGTATCAGGCATGAATGGATATAAATAAACTGTTATAACTCTTAAGGAGTTCCAGATATTAAAAAGTACATTCTGAAGCTTGTCTGGTGTAGTTTTAGCTAGTTTCCATGGTTCTGTCTGTGCAATATAGTTGTTAGTAAGAGCAATCATTTCCCAGATTTTTTCAAGCAAAATATTGAACCTAAACTCATCCCATAATTTTTCATCGTTGATCTCCTCTATTAGTTGACTAGCTTTCATTGTAAAATCTTCTTCCATCCATTGAGGTTGAAGCTTACCGTCAAGGTATTTTTCATTCATCACGAGAAAACGATTAACCAGATTACCTAAATCATTTGCAAGATCATTATTTATTCTTCGTATTAAGGCTTCTTCAGAAAAATCTCCATCAACTCCAAAAGAAACCTCGCGAAAGAGAAAATATCTAAAAGCATCTACTCCATATTTTTTTATTATTTCAAATGGATTCACCACATTACCAAGAGATTTTGACATCTTTGCTCCCTGAACAGTCCACCATCCATGAGCAAAGATATTTCGAGGAAGAGACAAATTTAAAGCCATAAGCATCGTTGACCAGTAAACCGCATGAGTTATCAAAATGTCCTTGCCAATTAAATGATGGTCAGGAGGCCACCATTGAATATTAGATGGAGCAAGATATTTTAAAGCTGAATAGTAGTTAACAAGCGCATCAAACCATACATAGGTTGTATAGTTTCTATCAAATGGGAGAGGAATTCCCCATGAAAGCCTTTGAGCAGGACGGGAGATACAGAGATCACCAAGAGGTTTATTTTTAAGGAATGATAAAACTTCATTCTTTCTTGTTTCAGGTAATATGTAATCTGGGTTTTTTTCAATATGTTCGATTAATTTATCCTGATATCCTGACATTAAGAAAAAATAGTTTTCTTCTTCAATGCGCTCAACATCCCTGCCGCAGTCAGGACATTTGCCTTCTATTAAATCCTTGTCAGTCCAGAATCTTTCACATGGCGTGCAATACATTCCTGAATATGTTCTCTTTTCAATCTTGCCTTTATCATAAAGTTTTTGCAGGATTTCCTGAACTGTTTTTTTATGGTGTTCATCAGTGGTTCTGATAAAAGCGTCATTTTTTATATTCAATGCTCGCCATAATTCTCTGAAGTTTTCAACCATAATATCTGCATGCTCTTTTGGAGACCTTCCGAACTGTTTAGCAGCCCTTTCTACCTTTTGTCCGTGCTCATCTGTTCCTGTTAGAAAAAATACATATTCTCCTTTTAGTCTCTTATAGCGTGCAAGTATGTCTGCGGCAATTGTTGTATAGGCATGTCCTATATGTGGAATATCATTAACATAGTAAATTGGCGTTGTAATATAAAATCCTTTATTTTTTTGATTCATCTTTCTCCTTTCCTTCAGAAGATTCATCCCCGACTTCATCATCGGTTTCTTTAATAATAAAAGATAATTTCTTTACTTCAGGCTCTTTCTCTTCTTGCGTAATAATTTCTTCATCCTGAACGATATCATCTACCTCACCAGAATATTCATGTCTGAGACAGCATTTCAATCTTCCACAAACACCGGAGAGTTTAGAGACATTTAGCACAATTTCCTGATCTTTAGCCATTTTTAAAGATATAGGTTTGAAAAAACTTAAGAATTTTTTACAGCATATTTCCAATCCACATATACCAATTCCACCCAGAAATTTTGCCTCATCACGAACCCCTATCTGTCGCATCTCTATTCTTGTTTTAAATCTGGAAGCAAGGTCTTTAACAAGCTCTCTGAAATCAATTCTGCCCTCTGATGTAAAATAAAAAATAATTCTTTTTCTATCAAGAGCAGCCTCAACCACCAGAAGCTTCATTGGCAACTGTCTTTCTCTAATTCTTTCAAGGCAGAAGTCCCAAGCTTCTTTTTCTAAAGAAAGATTTTTCTCAAATGCTTCAAAATCTTCCTGAGTTGCCTTCCTGATCACTGGTTTAGATGAGTTTTCATCAGAAGTTGCAGTTTTTAACACATGCCCCAAAGTTACACAAAAATCACCTTCTACAACAACAGGATCCCCTTTTTTTAGCTCTTCTCCAAGGTTGTTCAAATAACAATAAACTTTACCAAATGGACGAATCCTTACATATGCTATGTTATTCACCTTTGATAATCTCCCTTACTGATTTAATTTCATAGCTTCTGCTTATTTAAAGAAGAACTCGCAATTAAACTATGAATTCGACTAACCAGATAATTCCACAGTATTGATTTATTTAAATTTAAATCTATATTTTTTCTGATACTCTGTAACTCCTCATATAATTCAAGAATTTCTTCTGCTGTAATGTTCTTCTTTAGTTTAAAATCTAAATGTAAAATAGGGCAACAATCTGAATCAATCTGCTTTAATGGTTCAACATTCTTTAAAATTTTAACCAGCGAATCTCTAAGAAAAATGCATAAAAAATCAATCCACCACTTTATCTCTTCATTATCTTTCCATACAGACTTCTTATTTCTTTCTTCTACATTTTTTAATGTAGCAGCAAACCATTGTATATCTTTTAATATGTCCTTTGATATTAAAAGTCCGGGTCTTCCCATTACAATTCTGATTAGATTCTCCTTATCAGGATTATCAGGTATAAACTTTTTTATGGTATCAATTGAAAGAGGTTTAAAATAAACTTTAAAACATCTTGAAACCAATGGTTCTGGTAAAGTGTGCATGTTCTCACATATAAGAATAATTATAGTATTTAATGGCGGTTCTTCAACAGTTTTTAAAAATGCATTTGCCGCAGCCTGATTCATTTTGTTAGCCTGTTTCATGATGACAACTTTATATTTACCCTCAAGTGGCTGAAAAGACACAAATTCTTCGATTTCTCTTATATTGTTTACAGTAATTATATCTTTCTCAGGAGCTAAAACCTTAACATCTGGATGTAATCCAGACTCTATTTTCGTACAGGATAGGCATATACCACAGGAGTCATAGTCATTTTCAGGATTTAAGCAGTTAAGAGATTTAGCATAAGCAATAGCAGTTGAAGTTTTGCCAATATATGGATCGCCTATAAAAATGAAAGCATTAGGAATTTTTTTTGTTATTAATGTTCCTTTAAGTAGTTTTATCGCTTTGTCCTGCGATTCAATTCTATGGAAACTCATATTACAAGTGAAATCTTAATTTAATTGTTTTATATATTTCCTCTGCTAATTCTATTTGAGATTTAGTAGCATCCAGAATAAAAAATCTTTCAGGCTCAATTTCTGCAAGTTTTAAATAACCTTCTCTTACCCTGTCATGAAAAGCTAAGTCTTCCAGCTCAAATCTGTCTGTCTTATTAATTTGCTGATTCCTTTTAAGTCCTATAATTACAGGTAAATCTAATAGAATTGTCAAATCAGGCTTGAATTCATTAAAAAGGATTCTATTTAGTTCTTTAATTATATCAATTGAGACACCTCTTGCATAACCCTGATAAGCAACAGTTGAATCCGTAAATCTATCACAAATTACAATAAAACCTGTTTCAAGATAAGGTTTTATTTTTTCATTAACATGTTGAACTCTGTCTGCAAAATAAAGAATAAGTTCACATAAAGGATTTATATTAATTTCTGGTTCAAGAAGAATGTTTCTAATTTTCTGACCAACGTCTGTATCTCCTGGCTCATAGGTTGTTAAAACTTTCAATCCTTGTTTTTTAAGTCTTTCTCCAAGTAGTTTTATCTGTGTAGTTTTACCTGAACCTTCTATACCTTCAAAGGTTATAAATATACCTTTATCCATTTATCAGTTCATTTTTTAAAATTTTAAGAAGCCTGCAAACTCTTTCAGAGCTTGAAATGTCAAGAGAACCCATTCCACAGGATGGAGTAATGAGTGAGTTTTTAAGAATTATAGGAATTCCTCTTGAAATTTCCTCAATTTTTGTTAATGCCTGTTTTATTATCTCTTCATCACTCAAAGAATTTAAATCATCTGTTGTAGGAATAAAGCCCCACGCAACAAAACCCCCCATTTTAAGAAAATCAGAAAGCTGTTCTTTATAAATCTTCAAAAAATCAAAAAAGAAAAAAGCATCAAAGCTTAAAATATCTATCCCAAGTGATAATATTTCTTTCCAGTCAGTTCTTCCACAACAATGTAGTCCAACTGTAACTCCAAGAGATTTAATAAATGAAACAAGTTCTCCAATCAATCTCATTGATTCAGACTGCTCAACAGAAATATAAGCAGAAGTCCCAACAGCCTGAAGTATTGGTTCATCAATGAAAATAATTATTTTTTCAGCAAATTTTCTTAAAAATTCAATCTGCCATTTAGTTTTGGATTTTAAATGCATTAATGAAACTTCACGAAGAGTCTCGTCAAAATAAATAAGTTTGCCCTCTTCGTCTTTGAGAGTAAGTGTAAATGTCATGGGACCTGTAATCTGTCCTTTAAAAAACTTCAATTTTTTACCATTTAACAGTTTTTCCATGCTGTAAAGCCCAGCAGCATACTCAACACTAACAGGCGAGACAACTCCATCATAGTATGTGCTTAACCATTCATTAATCTGTTCTTCATCTTTTTTCAAAAAAACTCTTCCTGGTTCATTAACTATCCCTGGTAAGCCCTCAGAAAACTGAGCAATCATTTGCTCATTCTGAGAATACTTCGGCATCTGAGGCCAGAAAGGAATATCAAAATGTTTAAAAATGAATTCACAGGCAGCGAAAGGCTCAGTATGAGGCATGCTACCTATTCCTGTGGTGCTGAATGGTTCAAAGGACATGATTACTCCCTTGAGCTGAGTTTTTTTAAGATATCAGGAAAGTCTTTTGTAAAATCAGGGAAAACTCTTTTTAAATATAATTTAATTGCTTTAATTTCAAGATTGAGTTCACCAATTTTATCTACCTTTTTGTTCATCTCATCAAACTTTTCCGAAATTATTTTAATTTCAGATTCTATCAGAGCAATCTTTTCTTTTAAACTTATCAAATCTTTCATCGGTTTTCCCTCTTATTTGTTTCTTCTTTGAGCTCTCATTTTTTTGCGTAGTTTGCTGTATTTGTGTTTTTTTATCTTTTTCTTTCTCCATTTAAGAACATTTCCCACTCGTGTCACCTCCTTTGAGATTTTATGGTTTCTATAAAAGCTTCTATCCAGAGTTCATTTACTGTAGAATTTGCTCCGTCATAGGCAAGCGAGATCACAGGTATATTGTAGTCCCTCTGAATAAATCTTAAAAATGCAGTAACAATAGCACCAGGCATGCATCCAAAAGGCATGGTATTTATAATACCCCTGGCACCTCTTTTTATTAAATCCATAGTTTTTCCAACACTCAAAATAGTTTCTCCTTCAAAAGTATCAGGAACATATGGTGAAGCAAGCTTAAATAATTCCTCTGTAGAGGGTTCTTTTAAAAAATTAATTACTTCTCTGAATTCTGAAAAGAAAGTTTTCTCCACCCTCCACTGGAAAAATCTATTAACAAGAATTTTTATAATAGCAGATTTATCCTTTTTTATCAAGGCTTTTCTTAGTGCGATTCTGTTTATATAGTGTATCCACTCCTCAATTGGAGGAAGATACACCTCCGCACCAAGTGCTTCAAGCCTTTTTATCAGGTTTTCATTTGAAAAAGCATGAGATCTGACAAATATTTCACCAACAATTCCAATAAGTGGTTTTCTATCTCTGTATTTTGGTATATTTTCAAAATCTCTTCGCATATTTTTCAATAAAATCCCCATAGTTCCATTTCTACTTTTTAAAGCTTCATAAATTTTTACAAGATAATGTTCATATAGTGCCTCTGTTTCACCTGTATTTTTTTCATACGGTCTTATCTGAAGCAATAATTTACCTAGCAAATCAAAAGCAACCAGTCCCTGCCACGCTTTAAGAGAAAAATCTCCGCCTGCAATATTTAAGTCTTTATAAAACTGTGTATCCTGCTGAGGCGAATAAACAGGAACATTTTCAAAGCCCAATTTTTTCAGGATCATTCTATGAGATATATTATACTGACCAAATCTGCATGGACCTGACCCAGAAGGCATAAAAAATGCTGCCTTTTCAGGAATAAAATCTGATGAATATACAACTTTCAACATGTCTCCAAGTGTTACAACATAGGGGAAACATTCCCCTCCAGATATATGCTTTTTCCCCAGTTCAATGGATCTTTTATCCGAATGTGGCATTACCTCTGCATCAATTCCGCAGTAATTGAATGCAGCTTTTAAAGCAAAAGCATGGTCAGTCATTCTTGGAATGTATACTGTTCTGTTAGATAGCGCTGAAGTAACAGAACTTTTCAGAATTAAAGGAAGAAATGCTTTTCTGTTTTTGTCCTCTCTTTTCTGTCTGCTTCCAATACTATCAATGAATGCTTCAAGTCTCGTAATAATTCCTGCATCTGCACTGTGTTCATCAATCTCAAGAATAAGAGAAGGATAGTTCGACATTTCTTCTTTGAAATAATTTATTATGAATGAATCCGGTCCGCAGGAGAAATTTGTAATGAAAACAGGATAAATTTGACCTAATTTATATATCAGTCTTGAAGCTTTTATTATTCTCTGTCCTGAACGCCAGTATAAGTTATTCCAGTCTTCTTTTATTTTTATATTATCAAGTGGAAGCATATCCATTGGAATAGGCAAAACATTCAATTTTGTGAGTTTGCCCGAAATATCAAGGCTTACTGCCTGATCAAATGAGTTATATGATCTACCAAGCAGGACAACTGTTGCTGACTGACCTAATTTTTTATTCTTTACAGTCTCAAGAAGCTTTAGCCCTTCTTTCTGTAGCTGAGCAACAAATTCCTGTTGTTTTTCTCTGGCAATAGCTATTTTACTCTCGATATCTTTTAGTTTAACAATCCCTTTAAAAACTCTGGAAAGCTCCTCTTTTAAATATTTCATTCCTCTTGAAAAATCGATTCTTGGTTCAACAATTTGGACATTTTTAAACAATTCTCTGCTTACATAAGGAATTGTCTGAACAATAGGACACGCAAGACCTCTTTTATACTCATCATAAAGATTAAGATTTATAAAGCTCGGTATGCATATTAAATCAACATTTTGCTCAATTAAATGAGCTATATGCCCATAAGCTACTTTAAGAGGAAAGCATGCTTCAGAGAGAACTTTTTCAACTCCCTTACTGATTATTTCCTTATTGGTTTTACCCGACACTACTACATTAAACCCAAGTTCCCACAGAAGAGTACTCCAGAAAGGAAGCTGGTCATGGAAAAAAAATATATATGGAATTCCAATTATTGGCGCTTTTCTGTCTCTATATTTTTCCTCATACTCCATATGAGCGTTCCAGAGAAGCTTTTCTCTCACCCTTACCGGATCTGAAAGAGTTGCTTTTATATCCTTTTTTTCATATTTCTCACATCTACCACCATAAAAAAGATGATTTTCCTCTCCATCAACTTTCACTCTATTTATCTCACAGTAATTTGCACAACCCCTGCATTCAAAAGATGATATACTGTACGCTCTCTTTTTTATTTCAAACCCTTTGAATTTCGTTATTTTTCCGTCCTTCATCACATCTCTGGCAATCAAAGCTGCTCCGATGGCCCCCATAACCTCATGATTTGGAGGAACTATGAATTCAAAATTATGTCCGATTCTTGAAATTAAAAAATTTTTAAATGCTGTAATAACAGCCTTATTGAAAGCAACCCCTCCCTGAAAGAATATCTTTTTCCCAATAGATTTTCCCGCAACAACCCTGTTTATATAGTTTTCAACTATGCTGTAACAGAGTCCTGCAACAATATCTTCCTTTTTAGCACCTTTGTGAAGATTTATTACAAGAGAGTTCTCCATAAATACTGTACATCTTTCACCAAGCCTGCATGGTTTAAGAGACCTGAAAGCAAGTGTCTGAAATTCATCAAGAGTTATTCCGAGTTTATCAGCCTGCTCTTCAATAAAAGAACCAGTTCCTGCTGCACATGCTTTATTCATCTCAAAATCGATTATTTCGCCATCCTTAAGACGTATATATTTCGAATCCTGTCCTCCAATTTCAAAAATCGTATCAACACTCTGATCATAATTGATCGCTCCGTAGGCATGGGCAGTAATTTCGTTTTTAACAATATCAGCTCCGACAAAATCAGCAATCATATATCTTCCTGAACCTGTAACTCCTACTCCTTTTATCTGAATCTCTAAAATTTCTTTATTTATCTCATCAAGCCCTCTCTTAACTGCATCAATAGGTTTCCCCAATGTTGGAAGATATTTTTTTATTATAAGATTGCCTTCTTCATCGATTAGAACAATATTTGTGCTAACAGAACCAACATCTATCCCCAGATAGGCATTAACTGGACAGATGCCATTGGAATGAGACAAAGTCATAAATGAAATTTTATCATCAAAAATCTCATCTTCATTTTTTAAGGGTGGTAAACCATACTCAATTTCTGCCTTTATATTAGCAAGTTTTTCAATCATCTCCTCACTTAGATAAACATTTTCAGTTTTTGACTTCAATGCTGCACCAATAGCTCCAGTAACTTCAAAATTATCAGGGATTAAAATTTCATCAACTCCAAGAACATTCTTAAATGCTTTTATCATTCCTTTATTTGCTGCAACTCCACCCTGAAAGGCAATAACTGGTTCAATAATTCTTCCTTTAAACATTGTTGCTTTAAAATTTCTTGCAAGAGCAAAGCATAGTCCTGCAATAATATCTTCTATTGGCGTAGCAATCTGCTGAAGATGAATCATATCTGACTTTGCAAAAACACTGCATCTGCCGGCAATTTTTGAAGGTTTATCTGACTTTATTGCAAACTCGCTGAAATCCTCAATTGTAAGTCCTAAACGTTCAGCCTGTTGTTCGAGAAAAGATCCTGTTCCAGCAGCACACATGCTGTTTAAAGAAAAATCTTTTATCCTTCCACTTTTATCAAGAAATATAAGCTTTGAATCCTCTCCTCCTATTTCTATAATTGTTCTTACCTGAGGATAAAAGAAGGAAGTTGCTGTTGCCTGCGAGACTATTTCATTCACATAAGGAGCGTCAATGGTTTTTGCAATAAATCTTCCACTAACTCCTGTAAAGCATATTGTTAACTGTCTGTATTTCGATATAACATTATTTAAAATCTCAGAAGCAATCTCTGCTGGCTTTCCAAAATGTTTCAGATAGAGTTTTTCAAGAAGCCTGTCATCTCTACCAAGAATTGCTATTTTTGCTGTCTCACTACCTACATCTATGCCAAGCGAAAACTCAGAATCCATACTCATGCCATCTCTTTGTAACAAGTTCTTTTATGTTTTCATCCTGTTTAATCTCCTCAGGCCAGTCCCTCATCATCCCTTCTTCACGGGTTTTCCTTGTAGCGTCAATGCCCATTTTCCCGCCAAATCTCGGCATGCTTGAAGAATGATCAAGTTCATCAACTGGACCTTCAGCTATAATTACATCTCTGCGCCAATCAACATTATTTAAAACCTTCCATGCAGTGGTGGATAGATCCTGAACATCAACATCTTCATCAACAACAATAATAAGCTTTGAAAACATCATCTGTCCCATTCCCCAGAGTCCATGAATTATTTTTTTCCCATGTCCTGGATACTGCTTTCTTATTGAAATAATCGCAGCATTATGAAAAACACCTTCCATAGGAAGATTCATATCAATTATTTCTGGAAACTGCATCCTGAGAAGTGGTAAAAAAATTCTCTCGGTTGCTTTTCCCATATAGCAATCCTCCATAGGAGGTTTGCCAACAACTGTTGCTGGATACACAGGATTTTTTCTGTGAGTTATACAAACAACATGAAAAACCGGGAATTTATCAACAGGAGAATAAAAACCTGTATGATCACCAAAAGGACCTTCATCTCTTAATTCCTGAGGATCAATATATCCTTCCAGGACTATTTCAGCATTTGCAGGCACTTCTATATCAGATGTAATACATTTAACCATTTCAACAGAGTTTTTTCTTAAAAAGCCCGCAAAAATCATCTCATCAACTCCATAAGGAAGAGGGGCAGTAGCAGAATAAATAACTGCAGGGTCTGAACCAATTGCCACTGAAACAGGCATTATTTTACCAAGTTCCTTATATTTCCTGTAATGCATTGCACTGTCTTTATGAATATGCCAGTGCATTCCAGTAGTTTTTTCGTCATATACATGCATCCTGTACATTCCGCAGTTTTGCTTTCCAGTTTCAGGGTCACGGGTAAAAACCATTGGAAGTGTTATAAATCTTCCTCCATCAAAAGGCCATGTCTTTAAAATCGGAAGCTTGCTTAAATCTGGTTTGTTGTCTATAACTTCCTGACATGGTGCATCTTTAACTTTTTTGGGCAGATATTTAGATATCTCAATAAGTTCAAAAAATGTCTTTATTTTTTCCTTAAAACTCTTTGGTGGTGACTGATTAAACAGCTTCTCAATTCTTTTCCCCACATCATCAAGACGTTCAACTTCAAGAGCAAGACACATTCTGTCAAATGAACCGAAAATATTTGTAACAACTGGAATTGATGAACCTTTAACCTTTTCAAAATAAAGTGCCTTCCCTCCATTTAGAGATTTGCTCATCCTATCAGTAATCTCAGAAATCTCTAAAATAGGGTCAACATCAACTTTAATTTTATGAAGTAATCTCTTTTTCTCAAGAAGTTGCAAGAAATCTCTTAAATCACTGTATGGCATATAAGTTATTATCTATACTCACACTGGATTATGTCAATTCATTTTCTTTCTTAATCACTTCTAATAGAAACACCTAAAAAAAACTAAAAATCAGAATGTTTCAGTATGTGAGAAAAATGAGTTTTGTAAAGTTTACTTATTATATTCAATTGCTTTTATTATATCTTCTGGTTCTGAACCTATTTTTATTGTTTTAATCTGTAAAACCTTTTCAACATCCTGCATTTTTAAACTGTCAATAAACATATTCTCTGAATCCTTCATTGTAACATCAGGGATAAGAAGCACATCACCTGTTTCCACATAGGAAACCAATCCTTTAATTATATCTTCACCGGTTAAAAGTCCAGTTACTGTTACTGTCTCACCAAATAAGTTATTTTTTAAAGGGTAAACATCAAAAGCAATATTTTTTTTCTTGAGCTTTTCAATAAATTGAGATAAATAAGAATAAAACGAAATGCCTGTAAAGCTAACAAATCTTTTTTTAAACTTCATTGAAGGAATCTGCAATGTCATGGCTTTATCCATAAATAGAGGAACCATTCCAACCCCGTTTTCAATCTGAGGGAAGTCATCGTAAATATGTAATGCAGGAAAGTTTTGTGCTGCCTTAATATAAAACTCATCAGCAAGATAAACAAAACTAACTCCATGTTTTCTGTGAAATCTTTTTTGAAATGTCTCAACAATTTTTATAACTTCTTCTGCTTTTTCTTTAGTTACAGGTAGTAGTCCATTTTTATGATATTTTGTAAGTCCTACAGGAACAATGGCTATTGAAGATATGTACGGGTAAAGCTTATAAAGGTCTGTGATAGTCCGTTCAAGCACGCTTCCATCATTTATTCCTGGACACAATACCACCTGAGTGTGCATTCTGATTTTTATCTTTGCCAGTTTTTTAAGCTCTACCATAACAGGCAAAGCATCAAAATTTCCGATAAGACTGTTTCGTATCTCAGGGTCTGTGGCATGTACAGAAATATATAGTGGACTGAGTCTTAATTTTTTTATTCTCTCGTAATCATTTTTTGTAAGATTTGTAAGGGTTATATAGTTGCCGTAAAGAAAACTTGCTCTATAGTCCTCATCTTTAATATATAAAGATTTTCTCAATCCTTTTGGAAGCTGATCAACAAAGCAAAACAAACATCTATTCCTGCATCTTTTTATTCTAAACTGTTCTACCTGAATTCCCAGTGGCTCTTCATTTTTCTGGACAATAAAACTCATTTTATTACCATTTCTTTCTATTATAATTTTAAGAAATTCTTCATCGCCGAAGAACATTAAATCCAAAGCATCTTTAATTGGATTTCTGTTTATTGATAATATTTTATCGCCAGATTGAATTCCTGCTCTATGTGCAGGGCTTTGAGGAACTATATATTCAATCTTAGGACATGACTTTATCATCTCTGAATCTTATAAAAATATATTGAACTAATGAAGCAATGGATAGAAAACTTACCAAGAAATACCAAAACTCTGATAATGTTGGAATATCAAAGTTTGTTGAAAGAAGAATATAACCGAATATAATAACCTGTGCAGCACTACTTGTTTTACCAAGAATTGTGGGTTTTAGCATCTTCTTTTTCCTTAAATACGACTCAAGCCATCCAATTGCCACACAAACATCCCTTATAAAAACTACAGAAATAAACCATCCAGGCGCAAGTTTATTAATATAAAAAGTTATCATGATACTTATAAGAAGAAGCTTGTCTGCCAGTGGATCAAGGAAAATTCCCAGTTTTGAAGCCTGATGAAAATTTCTTGCTATAAATCCATCAAAGCTATCTGTTAATCCTGCAATGATTACAATTTTAAGTGCAAGAGAATAATCCTTTGAGTTCATAGCTATAACAAAAAATGGAACAAGGAATATGCGCACAAAAGTCAAAATATTTGGAATGGTTATTATTTTGTCATTCATTATCATAAATCAATAATTTATGGAATATTGTAAGGAATAGAATATTTACCATTCAGGAAACCCTGTGCATATTTTTTTTCAAGAGCAAAATCGTATTCCATCGCTTTTTTTAATGCCTCTGAAAAATATTTTATAGCAATTTTCTTTTTTCTTTTAAGATAAATAATAATGCCTCTGAGGAGTTTACAATAAATCAAACCTCTTGAATCTTCACATTTTTTAAAATTTTTTTCAGCTTTTTCTATGTAGTGGAGAGCTATTGTATATTGTTTCTTTAAAATATTCAGCATTGCCATGCTCCATAAAGTATAGGATGAACTTACAATATCACCAATTTTAGCATAAAGGTTTAATGCTTCTTTAAAATTTTTTTCAGCTTTATTAAAATCATTCAACATTCTGAAAGCATTTCCAATACCACAAAAAGAGTAAGCTATTCCGAATCTGTCTCCAAGTTCGTTGAATATTTGATTAGCCATTTTATAATATTTCATTGAATCTTCGTAACTGCCATAAACTCTTGAACTTCCACCAATTCCACAGTAAGCATATGCCAGAGCCTTTTTATCTTTAAGCTTTTTAAACTCTGTCTGAGCTATATAAAAATACTCTAATGACTTCTTTATTCTTCCACCAAATCTCCATATAGTTCCTTCTGCCCAGTAGCTAAAAGCAATGCCTTTTTTGTCTTTATTATTTTTATAAATTCTTCTTGCATGTCTTATCAGTTGCAAAGCATCTCTCCAGCTACCAGTTGCCTTTTTTGCAAGACAAAGTCCTGTTAAAGCATCTGCCTTAGCAAGCTGATTCTGTAAAATATCTGAAAGCTCTATTGCTTCATTGTAATAAAGTTCAGCATTTTTGAAGTTACCAATTATTCTGCTCAGGTCTCCAAGAACTATCAAAGAATCAAGAGTAATCTCAATAAGGTTATTCTTAATTGCCCTCTTATATACTCTTGTCCATAACCTGAGAGATTCCTTAAAATAACCGTCTAATCGTAATCTTTCAGCTTTTTGTATTACCTGTTCAATTTTCATCTAATTGTTCTCTCAATTTTTTCATGAATATTTTATAATCTTTTTGATCAAAAAATGCCGAACCCATAACCAGAATATCTGCTCCTGCATTGACAATTTCTTTTGCATTTTCAAGCTTAACTCCTCCATCAACTTCTATAACTGCGGATGAACCACATGAGAGAATCATTTTTTTTGCCCTGCTAAGCTTATCAATTGAAAAAGGAATAAACTTCTGCCCTCCAAACCCTGGATTAACAGACATAATCAAAATCAAGTCAACATCTTTAATGATTTCTTCAACTGAACAGAGAGGAGTCGCAGGATTTAAAGATACGCCTGATTTAACACCATATTCTTTTATCTGCCATACTGTTCTGTGCAGATGTTGGGAAGCTTCAACATGGACAGTAACAATGTCTGCTCCTGCTTTGACAAAAGCATCGATATATTTTTCAGGATTTGCAATCATTAAATGAACATCAAGTGATAAATCAGTTACTTTTTTCACTGCTTCTACTATTAGAGGTCCTATTGTTATATTTGGAACAAAACTTCCATCCATAACATCAATATGAATCAGGTCTGCACCTGCTTGTTCGGCAAGTTTTACCTCTTCAGCAAGTCTTCCAAAATCAGCAGAAAGTATTGATGGCGCTATAAGTGTCAACTTATTCCTCCTTTTTCCCAAGACTTATAATCAATTTTATAGACTTCCCACCTTCCTGTGGTTCAGGTCTTTGAGCAATAACTATATTTTCAGGATATTTTTCTGAATGAATCTTGATAACCTTCTCTATTGGAATAGATTTTTCATTTAAAACTTTTTCAGCCTCTTCATAAGACAGTTCTCTTACATCAGGCAAAACTGTAAACCTTAAGCCTTTGCTTACAACTACTCCAATTTCTCTTCCCTTTTTTATACTGGTTCCAGCAGGTGGAGTCTGTCTTGAAACTGTCCCAGTAGGAGCCTCAGAATATTCCTCTCCATCAATTCTTATGTAAAGTCCTTTTTCTTTAAGTATCTGATTTGCCTGAACAATATCTTTCCCACTTAAATCAGGAACTTCTACTGTACCTCCAGAAACTAGAAGAGTTAGAAACATATAACCAGCAATAAAACCAGCGATTATTACTCCAACTGTATATAAAAATTTTTTCATTTAAATTCTAACGGGATACTCTCCCCTTTAACCTCCCAACAAGATGAAATATAAAAATAAAAACAAAATTTTTATAGAGTTTGAACTACTCTGTTTTTCAACAGTTTTGCAATAAAAAAAGCATCTGTACCATCCTTATGCGGATAAGTCCGTAATATTTTTATCCTACTAAATTCATTATGTTTCTGTAAAAAATTATTTATAATTATTTCCCCCTCTTCTGGTTCTGTTGAACATACTGAATATACAAGAATTCCATTTTGTGCTAAAAAAGATGAAACTTTTTCAAGCAAGTTTTCCTGATTCTTGGAGAGTCTTTCAATCTCCTGCTCACTTACTCTATATCTGACATCAGGATTTCTTCTGATAACTCCAGTTGATGAGCATGGAGCATCAAGCAGAATTCTGTCAAAATTGGTATTATCCAGGTTATTTACTCCCAAACTATAAATATCTGCAAGTTTTGGTTCGATTTTCACATCCGGGAAAAATTTTTTAACTCGTTCTATGTTTTCAGTTAGCATTTTAAATCTTTCTTGATTATGTTCAGTGCAGACAATTCTACCTTCTTTCATTAATGCCGCAATAAGCAGTGTTTTCCCTCCAGGAGCCGAACACGCATCAAGCACATTCAGTCCTTCACCTGGATCAACAAAAAAACACACAAGCTGAGAAGCCTCATCCTGAATAATCCAGAAAAAAGAAGCCTCCTTAAGGTTTTTTATTATTTCATGCCTCTGTCCTTCTACTATCAGGCCTGAAGGAACAGTTTTTGTAAACTCTGTTTTAAATCCCTTTTTATTTAAATAGTCTGTTATTTCCTGTCTTTCTTCTGGTTTTACAGCAATTGTGAAAGGAGCTTTTTCATTATTCGCTTTAAGAAATGCCTCTACATCTTCTGGGGAAAATCTATTTAACCATCGTCTGACAAGCCATTGTGGATGAGAGTGTTTAACTGAAAGATAATGAGCTTTATCGTTAAAGTTATCTGACTTAAGAAGGTTATCAAATGTTTTATTCGAATATTTTCTTAAAAAATTTCTCAGTATAGCATTTACCACTCCTGGCTTTCCATTGAACAGTTTCTCAGCATTTACTGCTTCACTGGTTGCTGCATATTCTGGTATATGCATAAAAATTAGTTGATATAATGCACATCTTAAATTATTAACTGTATAAGAAGATAATCCTCCCTTTTTCTGAAAAAACTCTTCAAGTAAATAATCAATAAAATATAAATTCCTAAGGACACCATAGACAAGTTCTATCAAAAAAGCTCTATCAGATTTGTTAAATTCTGAAAAAACACTATCTGTGAGCACTGATTTTAAGGATTTCTTTTTATCCAGAACAGCAGTCAAAATCTCTAATGCTTTCTGTCTTGGTGATTTATAAACCATATAAGTGCTTCCTCAACTTTCTGGAGACTCACTGTTGTATCAATACATGGACCAAATGGTCTTTCATTTAAAATACCAAGAACTGGAATTGGATATGTATCAACAATTCCACTTGATAGATCTCTCTCACATGCAACCGCTACAATGGCATCAGGTTTTACCTCTTTAACAACCTTTCTTGCAATTGTTCCTCCTGTGGCAATAGCGATTGAAACTCCATATTTTTCAGTAAGTTCTATTAAATCTTTTATCTTACATTGACCACATCTACGACACTTAAACACGTCAAATGTAAGTCTTACATCACATTTTGAATTCTGAATGCAATGGGGAAGTAAAACCAATATCTTATTTACATTAATATTGTCACGCATAACAATAAGATTATTAAGTGTAACTATATAAGCCTGAAAATCAGTCTTTTTTGTTTTCAAGAATGTTCCTAAAAACATTAAAAGAGGATAGGCAAATTTAAGTATTACTACCCTAAAAAAATGAGTCCACGCCTTCATTTATTTTTCTTCCAGATATGAATTCCTTTGCTGTCATTATTTTTTTACCCTCAGGCTGAATAAGTAGAATTTTAAGAAATCCCCTGCCTGTGGCAACTATCAGTTCATTTTTTGCTTTAACTATCATGCCAGGTTCAGATTCTCCTTCCATAACCTGAGCTTTAATGATTTTTACTCTTTCATTTTTGAAAAAACTGTATGCACATGGCCATGGATATGTACCTCGTATAAGATTGAAAATCTCAATTGCAGAAACACTCCAGTTAATTTTGCCATCTTCTTTTTTTAATTGAGGAGCATAGCTTGATTCTCCGCTCTGCGGAATAGGTGTGATAACCCCTTTACGCATTTTATCAAGCGTCTCTACAATTAAATCCGCACCAATTCTTGAAAGTTTTTCAGAAAAACTCTGGGCATTGTCTTCATCTTCAATCAAAACTTCTTTTTGTAGAAGTATCGGGCCTGTATCAAGTCCTTCATCAATGAGCATTGTTGTAACACCTGTGATTTTTTCACCTTTTATCAATGCCCATTGAATTGGTGCTGCTCCTCTGTATTTTGGCAAAAGAGAAGCATGTAAATTTATGCAACCATACTCTGGAATTTTAAGAATCTCTCCTGGAATTATCTTACCATATGCAACAACCACTATAAACTCTGGATTGAGCTCTTTTAACATTTTGATAAAATTTTCATCTCTTACTCTATCCGGTTGAATCAGTGGCAATCTGTGTTCTAAAGCAATTTTTTTTACTTCTGCAGGTTGTATGACCTTACCTCTTCCTTTTGGTTTATCAGGCTGGGTCACAACAAGTAATATTTTTTCTTTATCTGAAATCAATGCATTAAGAGTTGGAACTGCAAATGCTGGAGTACCAAAGAAGATTATTCCTTCTCTTTTAGATGGCATATTGAAAAGCCTACTTCTTTGCTTTAAGATATTTTCTTCTGAAAAGTTCTCTTTTAAGAGGGCTTATTCTGTCAACAAGAAGAATTCCTTCAAGATGGTCTAGCTCATGCTGCAATGCCCTTGCTAAAAGCCCCGTGGCTTGAACCTCTATTTCCTTACCCTTTCTGTCTAATCCTTTGACAAGAATTTTTTCTTTCCTTTTTAGCCTTGTTATAAATCCAGGAAGACTGAGACATCCTTCTTCAGAAAGAATTTCTCCTTCTGAATCTGATATTTCTGGATTAATTAAAACAATTAGAGATTGATTCGCCTCTCTGGGGCTTGTATCAACAACGATAAGCCTCTTTGAAACACCCACCTGTGGTGCAGCCAGCCCAACTCCATTGGCTTTATACATTGTTTCAACCATATCATCAATAAGTCGGTGTAAATCCTCATTGATATCAGTAATAGCTTCAGCTTTCTTCTTTAAAATTTCTTCAGGATATTTTCTTATTTCAAGGACTGCCATAAAAAATTATAACCTAAAATATACTGAATTTGAAAAATTTCTTTGGATTCTTTTTGATTTCTTCAATCAGTTCTTTTAGTTCTCTTATACTCTGTTTTAAATCCTCAGCTGTATTTTTATCTTTGAGAAGAAGTCCCAATGTCCCTTCAGATTCCTCAATTTCCTGAAGAAGATTGTCAAGCTTTTTAGAAGATTCAAGTAGGCTGTCATACAGAGTAGGATCATTTATCATTTTACCTAGAGTGCCTTCTGAAGAAGCTATTTTGTTTGAAGATTTTTCTATATTCTTTAAAGTATTTGAAAGCTTTTGATAAAATTCTTTATCACGTGCAAGCATGCCTAAACTACCATTTCTTATATCTTCCAGGATGTTTTTAAGCTCTAAAATAGTTGCATTCAAATTATCATATAAATAAGGATCATTCAGTAATTTTGAAATAGTACCTTCAGATTGATCCACCTTAGCGACCAGTGAATCAATTCTGATAATTAGAGTTTCCATTTGCTTCATCATAGAAGCAGTAACTCCTATGATTTCTCTTACGTCCTGACGCGGATATCCATATATACCTTTTGCGGAATCAAAAGCCTGTTGAGACTCACCAGGGAATATTTCAATATATTTATCTCCGAGTAAGCCAATTGTCTGTACAGTTGCTCTGGCATCTGACTTTAAATAGCTTAAGACATTTCTATTAATGGAAACTGTTACTATAGTTCCGTATTCTTTGCTTAATTTTATATCCTGAACTGTTCCAACATCAACTCCTGCAATTCTTACAGGAGCTCCTTTTCTTAATCCCTGAACATCAGTTATATAAACATTAAAAGAATCTCTCTTTGTAAAAAACGATTGAATACCACCTGAAAAAATTATTACACAAAAAATAATAATTAAGGTCGATGTTATAACAATACCGACCTTTAACGATGCCCATTTCAGTTGTTTTTTTCTATCAAACATACTATATTTTGTTTAAAATTTCTGAATATTTATTAACCATTTCATTTATTTCTCTTTCTATCCTCTCATCTGGTTTACCAATTGCAACAGGTCCATAATGTCCGAGTCTTGTAAATCCCAGACAAAGACAACCATGAACTAAAAATGACTTCAGAATATCAAGGCAGACTGTCTCTCCTCCTCCACCAATCATTCCAGTGGAACTAAAGGCTGCAACAAGTTTTCCATCAATTTTTCTGTAGTATTTGACGCTTTCATCAATAAACTTCTTTATCTCTGCCACCATTGTTCCAAAATAGTTAGGGGAACCAATTATATAACCATCATAATCAGGAAGACTGTCAATATCAACCTCATTCACATTTTTCAAATCAACAACAATTCCTTTTTGAACGAGTCCTTCAGCAATCATTTTTGCCATTTTTTCTGTATTACCTGTTCTTGAGTAATAGATAACAAGAACTTTTTTCATGCTAAACCTCCAGCAGTTTTTTATTTTCAATTTTAGCACAGAGTGAAAATTTTTTAAAAAAAACTTTGTGCTATAATTATTTTATGAAAATCGTCACATCCCAGGAAATAACAACAATAGACAGATTAACTATTGAAGAATATAAAATTCCATCTCTGGTTCTAATGGAAAGAGCAGCTTTATCAGTTGTAAAGCATATAGTTAAAATGTCGGCAAAAAATTTAATAATTCTTGCAGGACCTGGAAATAATGGAGGAGATGGAATAGCCGCAGGAAGAATTCTCAAAAATAAAGTTAAAAAACTAACTATTTTTCAACCTTTTTGTGAAGATAAACTTTCTCAGGATTGCAAAACACAGCTTGAAATAGCTCAAAAATTTAATATTCCAATCATCAGAGATTATCCACAGGAAAAAGAAATAGTCCATGCAGATGTAATTATTGATGCTTTTTTTGGAACAGGGCTTAAAAGACCAA
Organism: Thermodesulfovibrio thiophilus DSM 17215; assembly: GCF_000423865.1. Taxonomy (NCBI): domain Bacteria; kingdom Pseudomonadati; phylum Nitrospirota; class Thermodesulfovibrionia; order Thermodesulfovibrionales; family Thermodesulfovibrionaceae; genus Thermodesulfovibrio; species Thermodesulfovibrio thiophilus. The sequence continues at coordinate 234,340 of NZ_AUIU01000011.1, read as the reverse complement.
TTGACGGTAAGCTTGCTCAATTTATTGAAAAACTCAATACTTTTAAAAAAATAATCGTGGCTGTTGATATCTCATCTGGAATCTGTTCAGATACAGGACAGTTGCTTGGAGTTGCGGTTAAATCAGATATAACCGTAACATTCGGTCTTCCAAAAAAAGGACACATGCTTTATCCTGGTAAAGACTACACAGGCAAACTATTTATTGAAGATATTGGATTTCCTGATGAGCTTATAAAATCAGACTCAATAAAAACTACAATAATCGAAAAAAATTTTGCATGTTCACTTGTTCCACCAAGACCTGCATATTCTCACAAAGGAAGATACGGGCATGTTCTTGTAATTGCCGGATCAACAGGAAAAACAGGCGCAGCATTGATGACAGCAAAAAGTGCCTTAAGAGCAGGTTCAGGACTTGTAACTATATCCATTCCTGAACTACTTAAAGATGTATTCCAGAGTAAGATTTTGGAGGAGATGATACTTCCAGTGCCATGCACTGACCGGACATTATCAAGAAAAGCTTTGCCGCAAATTATAGATTTTTTGAATGAAAGAGCAACTTCTGTAGCTTTTGGACCAGGTGTTGGAGTTAATGAAGATATAGAGATAATTTTAAAAGAGCTCATATTAAACTGTAAATGCCCTATGGTCATTGATGCTGACGGCATAACAGTGCTTGCAGGAATTAAAGACACACTTAAAGAATCAAAAACAGATATTATCCTTACCCCACATCCAGGAGAATTAAGCCGGCTAATAAATATATCAGTCAAAGATATCGAAAAACAAAGAACTGATATTGCTCAGAAAATTGCCAGAGACCTCAATGTTGTATTAGTTCTTAAAGGAGTTCCAACAGTAGTGGCAAATCCTAAAGAAGAAGTTTATTTAAACCCAACAGGAAACCCTGGGATGGCAACAGGAGGTTCAGGTGATGTTCTTACAGGCATAATTGCTTCACTTACAGGACAGGGGCTCTCTACATTAGATGCGTCTTTGCTTGGAGTCTACATTCATGGTCTGGCTGGAGACATAGCAGCCAGAGTTAAAGGTTTTCATGGAATGATAGCAGGAGATATAATTGAAAGCCTACCCGAAGCATTTATTGAACTTTCGAAATGAAATGGATTCAAAGTCTAGATAATCCTTTAATCAAAGAAATAAAAAAAATCAAGACCCAGCAAGAAGGTAAAATTTTTTTTGAAGGAGTTAATCTTATTAAATCCGCTCTGGATTCAAATCATGTTCAGATTGAAAGAGTCTTTGTTACAGAGCAATTTATAGAAAAAAACAACAACTTATTTCAACTACTTCAGAGTAAAAAATTCCCTATGCTTAAGATAACAGAAGTAATAGCAAAGAATATCTCTGATACAGTCACTCCACAAGGGATTTTTGCTGTGGCAAACTTTAAAATGCAAACAATAGATAGCTTAGATATTAAAAATCCAACGCTTATTGTAATTGCTGATAGAATCCAGGACCCCGGTAATCTTGGAACAATTATACGTGCAGGTGAAGCTCTTGGAGCAGATGCTGTACTGCTTACATCAGGAACATGTAATCCATATTCAACCAAAGTTCTGAGAGCCTCTACAGGAAGTATATTTTTTATTCCTGTCATTAAAGCTAAAATAAAAAACATTGAAACCTTCATCTTAAATAACAAACTTAATCTTGTAATAGCAGACCCTCATGCAAAAATTTTTTCATTTGAGATGGATTTTACAAAACCTCTTGCTTTGATATTTGGCAATGAAGCTCAAGGAGTAAGTCAACAATTAAGAGCAATGAAACATGCAAGCTGTAAAATACCTCAGAAGGGAAAAACTGAAAGTCTTAACGTGGCAATGAGTGCCACAGTATTTCTTTATGAAATTTTCCGTCAACGTTTCTTAAAATCGGTTTGAGTTCAAGAATAAAAGAGAGTTCTAATGTACAAATCAACAGGTTTTAGACAGGATTACCATTGCAATCCACTTATGGTATGATATATTAAATGAAAAAAATTTTTTCTGAGGAGGTAGAATGAAACTAATTCTCAAAGAAGATATCCAGGGTTTGGGAAAGGCAGGACAGATCATCAATGTTAAAGATGGATACGCAAGGAACTATCTTTTACCAAGAGGACTTGCTTTGTTGGCAGATGAAAGGAACTTAAAACTGCTTGAATATCAGAAGAAAAAATTCGAGGAAGAAGCAAAGAAAAAACGTCAGGATGCAGAATCCATCGCAGAAAGACTCGGTCAACTTGAACTTACCATTAAAGCAAATGCAGGCGAAGATCAGAAACTGTTTGGTTCAATTACATCAAAGGATATAGCTGAAGCTTTAGAAAAAGAAGGTTTTGCAATTGATAAAAAACATATTAACATCTCTGAGCCAATCAAAAGAACAGGTGAATATGAAGTTGAAGTGAAACTGCATTCAAATGTGGTGGCAAGACTAAAAGTTAACGTAGTTCCTGCATAATGGCTTATTTACGAGACATAGATACTTCTATAGACAAAGTTCCACCTCAAAGCCTGGAAGCTGAACAGGCTGTACTTGGAGCAATTATTCTTGATGGAGAATCAATAGCAAAAGCAATTGAACTCATTACACCTCAAGATTTTTATAAGGAATCACATAGAAAAATTTATCAGGCAATGTTATCGCTTTTTGATAAAAATGAGCCAATTGACCTTATTACACTGACAGAACATTTAAAGGATAATGGCGAACTTGATGAAGTTGGAGGATTAAGTTACTTAAGTAATCTTGCCACAGCAGTTCCCACAGCTGCAAATATAAAATATCATGCTAAGTTAATCAGAGAGAAAGCATTACTAAGATCACTTCTTAGTTCCTGCACAAAAATAATTACAAAGGTTTATGAAGAACCTGAAGATCCAGAGGAAATGATTGATTATGCAGAAAGATTGATTTTTGACATCTCAGAACAGAGAACAAATACAAGTTTTTATCAAATGAAAGATGTTGTTAAACATGCTTTCAAAATAATAGAAAGCATGTATGAAAAAAAGGCTGTAATAACTGGCATTTCTTCAGGATTTAAGGATCTTGATGAACTGACTTCAGGATTCCAGCCTGGAGATTTAATAATTATAGGTGGAAGACCTGGAATGGGCAAAACCGCTTTTTCTTTAAATATTGCTCAACATGTTGGCGTAGAACTCGGAGAGCCGGTTGCCTTTTTCAGCCTTGAAATGTCAAGAGAACAAATTGCTATGCGACTTTTAAGCAGTATTGCCATGGTTAATTCTGCAGCTTTGAGAAAGGGATTCATCGGTAAAAGGGATTGGGAACGCATCACAGATGCTGCAGTAAAATTAAGCGAAGCTCCAATTTATATTGATGATTCCTCTCAAATGAGTGTTCTTGAAATAAGAGCCAAGGCTAGAAGACTTAAAATGGAAAAAGGCAAGCTCAGTTTGATTATTATTGACTATCTCCAGCTTATGCGTGGCAGAACCAATTATGACATAAGAGAACAGGAAATCGCTGAAATATCACGCTCACTTAAAGCTATGGCTAAGGAATTAAAAGTTCCTGTTATTGCATTAAGCCAGTTAAATCGTTCTGTAGAAAAAACATCTGATAGAAAACCTACTCTTGCAAACCTGAGAGAATCAGGAGCTATTGAACAAGATGCTGATGTAATAATTTTCCTTTACAGAGATGAAGTATACAACAAGAAAAATACAGCAAATAAGGGAAAAGCAGAGGTCATTGTAGCAAAGCAGAGAAATGGCCCAACTGATACAATATATCTTACATTTCTCAGTGACTATACGAGATTTCTTGATTATACTGATAAGTATATGGGAACTGAAATAGAAGAAGAAATATAAAATGATTAAAAGACGCGCGGTAGTTGCAGGATATTTTTATCCATCAAATTCAAAGGAACTACTTCAGGAATTAGAAGAGTATATGCCTGTAAGACCTGCAATAAATGCGTACGGAGCAATATGTCCTCATGCAGGCTATGTTTATTCTGGACATGTTGCTGGAGATGTATATTCAAAACTTAAACCAAAAGATGTATTCATTCTGATTGGTCCGAATCATACCGGTTATGGCTCTAATGTTTCTATGATGACAGAAGGAGAGTGGGAAATTCCTCCTGGCAATATTAGAATAAATGAAAAGCTTGCTCAAAAAATTATTGAAAAAGTTCCTTTTGTTTCAGATGATATTCAGGCTCATATTTATGAACATTCACTGGAAGTTCAACTTCCCTTTATTTATAAGCTCAATCCTCAGGCTACAATTGTACCTTTAACATTAAAAATACTTTCCCTTAAAGAATGTCTGATTCTGGCTCAAGGTATTGCCTCTGCTACAGAAGAACTTGAATTGTCAAACAATACAATCATAATTGCAAGCACTGATATGAGCCATTATTTACCTGATGATATGGCAAGGAGGGTTGATTCTCTTGCAATTGAAAAAATCAGAAAGTTTGATCCAGAAGGAGTATACAATACAGTTTTAGAAAATAAAATATCAATGTGCGGTTTTATTCCTACTGTTATAACGCTTTATGCAACAAAGTTTCTCGGAGCAAAAGAAGTTCAACTCATACAATACGCTACCTCAGCTGAAGTAAATAGAGACTATGATAAAGTAGTGGGATATCTTGGTGCCATTATCATCTAAATTGCCTATTTCAGCAGCCATACTTGCTGGTGGAAAATCTTCCAGAATGAAGATACCTAAATGTTTGATTGCACTCGAGAATAAAAGACTCATTGAGATTCTTATATCAAATGTTAAAAAGATATTTGACGAAATTTTTATTGTTACAAACTTTCCAGAGCTTTATTTTTATAATGGCATGCCTCTTATTGGAGATATATACCCTTTTAAGGGTCCAATGGCAGGCATCCATGCTGCTTTAAAAAATTCTGAATATGATGTATTTGCATTTGCCTGTGATATGCCCTGTGTAAAAAAAGAAATTATAAAAGTTCTAAATGAAAAACATATTACTGGCACCAGTGCTGCTACTGTCGCTTCATTGAACAACAAAATCTATCCTCTGCCTGGAATTTACTCAAAAAAACTCATAAATGAACTGCAAAGACTATTGATTGAGGATAAAGTGAGCATAAAGAGATTTCTTGATGATATAAATGCTCAAATTATTGATGTTGCAAATTTAGATAAAGAAGGATTATCTTTTATTAATATCAATACAGAAGAAGATTTAAAAATTTTTAAAAACGGAGGAAAAACATGTTTGGATTAGGAACACAGGAATTAATGATTATTCTTATAATAGTCGTTATCCTTTTTGGAGCAACAAGACTTCCCCAGATTGGGAAAGGCATTGGAGAAGCTATAAAAAATTTCAAAAAAGCAACAAGTGAAAAAGATGAAATTGATGTAACACCAAAAAAGGATAACACTGAAGAAAAGAAGTAGATGTGAGCAGATTTTTACAGGCAGAAATTAACTTAAATGCGCTAATTCATAATTTTTTAACTATTAAAGCTCTCCTGAACTTTAATAGTTTAAATCACAAGATAATTGCAATTATAAAAGCAGACGCATACGGACATGGAGCAGTAGAGGTTGCTCGTGTTCTTGAAATAAATAATGTTGAATATCTTGGTGTTGCATTTTTTGAAGAAGCTGCCATATTAAGGGAAGCAGGTGTAAAATCCAGAATTCTTGTTCTTTTTGATAGAGAAGTTGAAGGATTGTTTCGATATAATCTTACTCCTGTTGTGTTTGATTTTAAACAGGCTGAAGCCCTGTCCAATGAAGCCAGCAAAAGAGGAAAAACCCTTCCAGTTCATATAAAAGTTGAAACGGGTATGGGAAGACTCGGGATATATGAAAATTCATGTGAGACAATAAAAAAAATTGCAGGTCTACCAAACTTAAAAATCGAGGGAGTTATGAGCCATCTTTCTCAGGCTGAAGATTCTGAATGGACAAATGAGCAAATAAAAAGATTTATCGAGATTAAAAACTGCCTAAATAAGGAGGGATTTAACTGCGTGTTCCATATAGCAAGTTCGGCAGGACTTTTCTATCCGCAGGCTTTATTTGAAGCTGTTAGACCTGGACTCATGCTTTATGGATATAGCTGTCAAGAAAGTGAGAATCACTTAAAACCCTGCATGACTGTTAAGACAAAGCTTATTGATATAAGAAAGATACAAAAAGGAACACCTATCAGCTATGGGAGAACATTTATAACAAAAAAAGATAGTCTGATAGGAGTTATTCCTGTTGGATATGCTGATGGATATTTCAGAAAATTAAGTAATAAAGCATGGATAATTGTTAGAGGTAAAAAAGTCCCTGTGGTTGGAACAATCTGTATGGATCTGACCATGTTAGACCTTACAGATATTCCTGATGCAAAGATTGATGATGAAGTTATTCTGCTTGGAAGTTCAGGTAAAGAAAAAATTACAGCATGGGATATAGCAACATGGGCGGAAACAATACCTTATGAGATACTCACTTCATTTGGAAGTAGAGCAAGAAGAAAATACATTAACGACATAAAGGAGAACAAACAATGATAGCTGAAAGAGCAACAAAAGTTAAGCCATCACCAACACTTGCTGTGGACTCAAAAGCAAAACAACTCAAAGCAAAAGGTATGGATGTTGTGAACTTTGGAGTTGGAGAGCCAGATTTTGACACTCCTGAACATATTAAAGAGGCTGCGATAAAAGCAATCAAGGATGGATTTACAAAATATACACCAGTTGGAGGAATTGATGAACTAAAAGAAGCAATCATTGAAAAACTCGAAAAAGACAACAAGTTAACATACAACAAAGAAAACATTGTTGTATCATGCGGGGCAAAGCATTCTCTATATAATATTGCTCAAGCTTTATTCGGCCCAGGTGATGAGGTTATTATACCTTCTCCATACTGGGTTTCATATCCAGATCAGGTATTGCTCAACGACGCCATACCGATTATTGTAAATACTTATGAAGAAGATGAGTTCATGCTCCGTCCAGAGGTTTTAAAAGAAAAGATTACATCACGTTCAAAGGCACTTATTTTAAACTCCCCATCCAATCCAACAGGATTTATATATACTGAAAATGCTCTTAAAGAAATTGCAGAGATAGCACTCAAACACAATCTTTATATTATTTCTGATGAAATATATGAAAAACTTATTTATGATAATGAAAAACATATAAGTATTGCTTCTCTGAGTGAAGAAATAAAAGAAAAAACCATTGTTGTAAATGGATTAAGTAAAGCCTATGCAATGACAGGCTGGAGAATTGGTTATGCAGCAGGACATACTGAAATCATAAAAACAATGACAACAATACAGAGCCAGTCCACATCAAATCCAACATCTATAGCCCAGAAAGCAGCAGTAGCAGCTTTACGTGGTAATCAGAATTGTGTTTCTGAAATGCGAAAAGAGTTTGAAAAAAGAAGAAATTTTCTTGTACAAGAACTAAACAGGATTCCTGGAGTATCATGTAAGATGCCAAAAGGTGCTTTTTATGTCTTTCCAAATATAAGTAATATTTTCGGCAAAAAGATAGATAAAAACATTATAAATTCTTCAATGGATTTAAGCATTTACCTGCTTGAAAAAGCCCTTGTTGCACTTGTTCCTGGTTCTGCTTTTGGCGCAGAAGGTTATATAAGAATATCCTATGCAACAAGCATGGAGAATTTATCTAAAGGAATTGATAGAATTAGTAAAGCTCTGGAACAACTTATATGAAATGTGGATATGTTGCAATAATTGGTAAACCAAATGTGGGAAAATCAACACTTCTTAATACAATTCTTGGTGAAAAAGTTTCAATTGTAACGGAAAAACCGCAAACAACACGTAATAAAATAATAGGGATAAAAAATTTTCCTGATGCTCAGATTATTTTTATTGATACACCAGGAATTCACAGACCAAAACATAAACTTGGTCAATTTATGGTTAAACAATCGTACGAAGCAATGGATATTGTTGACATAATTGTTTTCATGGTAGAACCTGAACCTCTGAAAGAAGCTGAACTGTTGATTATTGAAAAACTTAAAAAATTCAATAAACCTGTTATTTTAGTAATCAATAAAATTGACACAATCGCAAAACAGAATCTTCTTCCATTAATTGATATCTATAAAGATTGGTACCCATTCAAAGAAATTATTCCCATTTCCGCGCTCAAGTCTGACGGAGTTCAGAATTTGCTTGAAATCATCATATCATATCTTCCAGAAGGTCAAAAACTTTATCCTGAAGATATGCTTACTGACCAGATGGAACGTTTTATGGTCAGTGAGTTCATCAGGGAAAAAATCATGAAATACACCATGGATGAAATTCCATACTCGGTTGCTGTTCAGATTGAAAGATGGGAAGAGACTAAAAAGTTGATTAAAATATCAGCAAATATTTATGTTGAAAGAGAAGGTCAAAAAATTATTATAATAGGTAAAAAAGGCGAACGTCTCAAAAAAATAGCCACTGAGGCAAGGCTTGAGCTTGAAAAATTTTTAGGAACAAAGGTCTTTCTTGAAGTGTGGGTAAAAGTGAGAAAAAAATGGAGACAAAAAGATATGTTATTAAAGGCATTAGGGTACTAAAATGTTAATTGAGATGAAAGTTGAAGGACTACTTTTCGATCCAAGAAGTGGAATGTATATTTTACTTCTTCAGCAAGTTGACGGAGATGAAACACTTCCTATATGGATTGGTAAACCAGAGGCAGATTCAATAGCTCTTGCACTTGGGAAAGTGCTTACTCCAAGACCTTTAACTCATGATCTGATAAAAAATATACTTGAAGAACTTGAAGTACATATAACAAAAGTTGTTATTACTGATTTAATTGACAATACTTACTATGCTTTAATTTACACTCACGATGGAATAAAAGAAAGAACAATTGATTCACGGCCTTCTGATGCAGTTGCCATTGCTTTAAGAGTTCAGGCACCAATATTTGTTGAAGAAGGAATTTTTGAACTAAGAAAAGCTGATGAACTTGAGGAATGGCTTAAAAATCTCAAACCTGAAGACTTTGGCAATATCATGTAATTAATGATTTACTCCACTGAAGCTGTTGTTCTCAAAAGCAACCCCTATGGTGAAGCAGACTTAATAGTCACATATTTTACTAAAGATTACGGTCTACTCAATCTTTTTGCAAAGAGTCCGAGAAAAATCAAAAGTAGATTCGGTAGTTCTTTTGAACCGTTGACTTATGCTAAAATAGCCTTCGTTGGAAACAATGAAAAGCTTCAGAAGATAATTCAGTCTGATATAATTCATTCTTTTCATCCCATAAGAGAAAACTATCATGTTTTTATGGCTGTAGGAGAAGTATTGCGATTTTTATTAATGATTATACCCAGAAAAGAACCACATGAAGAGTTATTTTCTCTTTTTATTAGTAGCCTTGAATTCATAGAAAAAGAGAAAAAAACAGAAAATGCTCTCCTTTCATTAAAAATAAAGAGTTTGAGAATTCTGGGATATCTTCCTGATTTTAAGCATTGCGGAAAATGTAAAGATAAACTAAATGGAGAATTTTTTTATTCTGATGGTTTTATTTTATGTAAAAAATGCATTTCATCTCATTCAAAACTTATTCTATCTCAGGGAGCTGCCAAGCTTCTTAATGATATAAATGGATGGCAGTTGAAATATCTATCAAGAGTCAAAATAGCACCTCAGCTTTTCAGAGAGCTGGAAGAATTTATAAAAAAACACATTCAAAGTATTTTAAGTTATAATTAAACGAGCAATAAGTATATTTGGATAATTATATGAGGTAGCAAAAATTTCATAAGCAATCAGGAGGATAAAAATGACAGGACAACAACCAATGTGCATTATCTGCGCATGGAGATCAACATGTCAGAAACAGTTTTCACTTAAAGCAGGACAAAAATGCCCTGATTTTGTAAAAGATGTCACAGTAAAAATTAAAAATAATGAAGAAAAACAACAAAATGATGAAAAAAAGAGTTGAATGGATATATTAAAAACATTTTTACTTACATTTATTCCTCTTTTTGTTGCAATTGATGCTCCGGGAATTTTACCTCTTTATATTTCCTTTATTGAAGGGATACCACATACCGAGAGAAAACATATTGCCAGGCAGTCAGTAATAACAGCATTCCTAGTTGCGATTTCGTTTCTTCTTCTAGGAAATGTTATATTTTATCTGCTTGGAATAAATCTTGAAGACTTTATGATTGCTGGAGGAATTCTTCTTTTGATTCTTTCAATATCAGATATTTTGAGAGTAAAAGAAAGAGAAATAGAAATGAGTGATACTCTTGGAGTTGTTCCAATTGGCACTCCTTTATTAGCAGGTCCTGCAACGCTTACAACTGTGATTATTCTTTCAGGGACACATGGATATCCTATTGTAATTTTTTCACTTTTTTTGAATCTCTTGATTGCCTGGATTATACTCGACAAAGCTAACTTTGTGATAAAAATAATGGGTATTTATGGAATAAAAGCCTTTGCTAAAGTCATGGCTCTTCTTTTAAGCGCAATTGCTATAAGCCTTATCAAAAGAGGACTGATAAAAATTTTAGGAGTAAGTTAAATGCCAGGATTTATTCATGTCTATACTGGTGAAGGGAAAGGTAAAACAACATCAGCAATTGGACTCACTGTAAGAGCAATCGGTAGTGGATTGAAAGTTTTATTTGTTCAATTTATAAAAAGTGCCTCTACTGGTGAACTAGAAATATTGAAAAAATTTCCAGAACTTGTTGAAATTTACAGATGCAGTACTGGTTTTATTCAAGAAAGTCCTGATGAAACTCAGATACAATTGGTGAAACTGGCTATTAAAGACATCGAGGAAAAGCTTAAAACAAAGCATTATGATATGATTATTTTTGATGAACTTTCAGTGGCAATAAAAAAAGGGCTCATTTCGCAACAATCAGTTGAAAGACTTATTAATCTTACACCAGAAAATACAGAACTGATTATTACAGGGAGAGATGCTCCTGACTGGCTTATTGATAAAGCAGATCTGGTTACAGAGATGAAAAATGTGAAACATTATTTTGATAGAGGTATCCATGCAAGAAAGGGAATTGAGTACTGATGATACCATCATTAGTAATTTATCTTCTCAGACACGGTGAAACAGAAGGACATAAAAAAGTTTATAAAGGACATATTGATGTTCCATTAAGTAAAGAAGGTGAAAGACAAGTTGAAAAAGTTGCCCGTTTTTTAAAAAAATATTCAGATAAATACAACTTTAAACGTGAAATTATTTATTCTTCACCCTTAAAAAGAGCCATTACAACAGCAGAGATACTGAACAAAGAGCTTTCTTTAAGAATTAAATCTACTGATGATCTCAAAGAACGGAGTTTTGGGAAATGGGAAGGGTTGAGTATTAATGAAATATTATCTCTTTATCCAGAAGATTTTGAAAAATGGAGAATGAATCCAGCTATATTTTCACCTCCTGAAGGTGAAAGCACAATTGATGTAAGTAAAAGAGCTAAAAAAACCATAAAAGAAATCTTAAAAAATCATGATAAAAATCAGGTATTCATAGTTGCCCATGGAGGTATAAACAGAGTTATTTTATGTAACATTCTTGGTATTCCTCTTGAAAACATATTTCGCATTGAACAGGATTTTGCATGTGTAAATATAGTTGAGTTTTATGAAGATGTTCCTGTTGTGAAACTAGTAAATGGAGTTTTCTGGGCAGATGAATCTTTTTGAAAAGATTTATTTATTTTGCTATTTGAGAAAAAAAGAAAAAGCTTTAAAAAATCAAAAAAAGCTTCCTTTTCCTGTAATAAGTGTTGGCAATCTAACAGTAGGAGGAACAGGTAAAACACCTTTCACAATATCCCTGACAAATGAATTAAAAAAAAAGGGCTACGAACCTGTAATTTTAACTCGTGGATATAGAGGGAAAATTAAAAAACCTGTGATTGTTACAAAACAGCATACTGCTAATGAAGTTGGTGATGAACCATTAATGATGGCTCTTGAAGGGTTCAGAGTGATAAAAAGCATTGATAGATATCATGGTGGATTATTCGCCATTAACGAATTCAGGTTTAATCAATCAGATAAAGTCATATTTATTATAGATGACGGATTTCAGCACTGGAAGTTATACAGAGATCTGAACATAGTTTTAGTTGATGGAATCAGAGGCTTTGGAAACGGTAGATTCATTCCTTTTGGTCCGCTCAGGTCTCCTATTGACGAAGTTATTGAGGCGGATATAGTTTTTATCACAAAAAGAAAAAATGAAGAACTCTATAAAAAACTTACTGACTCAGGAATTAAAAACATATATTTTGCTGACTTGAAAGTAAAATGCATTAAACATGGAGATGGAGAAGAAATAAAACCTTCAGGACAGAAAGTTTTTGCATTTGCAGGAATTGGAAATTTTCAGAGTTTTTTAGAGCTTCTTACCAGTCTTGATTTAAAAATTACAGGATATCAACAATTTATTGACCATAAACAATATAATAAATGTAGTATTAAAAAAATTCTAAAAGCATCAAAGTATGCAGAGCTACTGATAACAACAAAAAAAGATTTCATAAAACTAAAGCAAAGTTATTTCAATAAAAAATTATTTTATCTTGATATATCTATGCAAATAGAACATATTGAAGAACTACTTATGAATTTACACATAAATCTTGACACTCCTCATGATGCAAAAAATTTGACTGCTTAATGCATTTTCTGATATTCTATAGTGTTGAAATTTAACACTATGAAGAAAAATGAATCAAGACAAAAAAGAATTTTAGCGATTAAAAAGAAACTTTTACAACAAAAGCAACAGATTCTTATGGATGCCGGTGTAATGATTTCAAATCTTCCATCAGAAAATAATTTGTCTGAGATTGGAGATATAGCCTCTCAGGAAATTGATAGAAGCTTTCTTCTGAGACTTAGAGATCGAGAAAGGAAACTTCTTAAAAAAATTGATAAGGCAATAGAAAAAATAGACAATGATACTTATGGAATATGTTCATCCTGTGGAGCAGAAATCCCAATTGAAAGACTTGAGGCAAGGCCTGTTACAGATCTGTGTATTGATTGCAAAACTGAACAGGAAGAAACAGAAAAGCTCAAGGAAACCTGATTCCAAGTACTCTATGAGGATTTTGCTCTACTGCAAGTTTAAGTTTGTCTTCATCAATATTTAATTTTTTAAGTCTGTGTATTATAGCACTCAGGCTCATTGAACCACCTTGAAGTACATTAATCTCTTTCTTTTCCTTAACCATATCTGAAATCAGAATAATTCTTTCAGAATTTTTAATCTGAAATACCCATTTTAAAAGTTCATCACTCAGATGCCTGCCATCTGCAATTAGTTCAACATAAATCTCCTGATTAATCAGTCCAAAGCCTGCTATACCTGGTTCTCTATGATGAATTCCTCGCATTGCATTAAATAAATGGGTTATAAGTGATGCTCCTGCCCTGAATCCTTCAAAAGCTTCTTTATAGGTAGCATCTGAATGTCCCATGCTTACAACTATGCCAGATTCTCTACATTTTTCAATAAGTTTTAATGCTTCGGGCATTTCAGGTGCAACAGTTATTACTTTAACAATATCTTCTACTCCTTCAATCAAGTGATGTAATACATCAATCTGCGGATTAATAAAATATTGAGAATTCAGCGCACCTGCTTTTTTAGAATTCAAAAATGGCCCTTCAAGATGCACACCTAATATCTTAGCTCCATCAGTTTGAATGCTCATAGCTTTTTTGATATTCAAAAGAGTTTTTTTCATATAACTAATTTCAGAGGGATAGACAGTAAGTAAAAATCCATCAATACCACTTAAACCATACTCATGAGCAATTAAGAGAATATCTTCAGGATTATCTACTTCTCTACTATCTATTTTTTCTGTCCCGTGAAAGTGGATATCAATTAAAGACATGTTTTATCATAACATATGCTATTTAAACAAGGGAAAATCAAGATAGATAGCCTGCTAAGCAATATTCAACGTTTTTCTCCTGGAATACAAATTGCTGAGATATCAAAAAATTTTCTTGGAATTCCTTATAAAAAAAATTCGCTCATTGGCAATGCGTTAGAGAGAGAAAAACTGGTTATAGATTTTGAAGGAGTTGACTGCATGACTTTTCTTGAATATGTTGAAGCATTGAGGTTATCTAGAGATTTTCATTCTTTTATTGAAAATTTGAAATATGTTAGATATTTTGATGGAATTATAGATTTTAAAAAAAGAAGACATTTCTTCACAGACTGGAATGAGTTAAAAACATTGAACGATATCACAGTCACATTTGGTGATAGTTTTACCAAAACTGTTGTGAAAGAACTTAATAAAAATGGACAACATTTTTGGATAGAAGGGTTACAGGTTAAAAAAAGAATTATACATTATATTCCATCAGACTATATAAGAAAAATTAGTTCTGAACTCAAAACAGGGGATTATTGTGGATTTTATACATCTAAAGAAGGGTTAGATGTTATGCATGTTGGCATTATAATTATTGATAAATATGATATAAAACTCAGACATGCCTCTAGTATAAAAGGAATGATAACAGATGAAGATTTTTTTGAATATACAAAAAACAAAGAAGGTATTATGATTTTTAGAGCATAGGAAAGATAATGATAGAGCATGCTGATAGAAAAAGGTCAATACAAAAAGTTCTGCTTATTACACTCTTTCTTAATATTTCTGTTTCCATTGCAAAAATAATATATGGAGGGTTAACAAATTCTGTAGCAATTTATTCGGATGGATTTCATTCACTTTTTGATGGTATATCAAATATCGGCGGATTAATAGCCATTTGTATAGCAAGTCATCCACCAGATAAAGAACATCCTTACGGTCACAGGAAGTTTGAAACAGTCTTTACAATTTTCATAGGTGTTTCAATGTGTCTTGTGGCTTTAGAAGTAATCAGAAATGCTTACGAAGCTTTAATTAAACTAAAGCAGCCTGAGATAGATGAAAAAGCTTTCTTTATCCTCTTTATTACTCTTATGGTTAACATTTTTGTTGTTAGATATGAACGAAAAAAAGGTAAAGAATTAAAGAGTGAATTCCTCATTGCAGATTCTGCCCATACAAAGACAGATATTTACATCACAATAGGGGTAATAATAAGTGTAATAATAACAAAGCTTGGATATCCAGTTGTGGATCCAATAGGAGGCTTAATTGTAGCTATTTTTATTGCCAAAGAAGCAATTAAGATTATAAAAGAATCAGCAAATGTTCTTGCAGACAGAACTGTTATAGGCGAGGAGAAAATAGCCAGTATTCTTAAAACATGCAATGGTATCAAAGCCTACAAAGACATAAGAACAAGGGGAACAAATGGGCAGATCTTCGTCGATTTAAAAATTTTTGTAACTCCTTCAATTTCTGTATCTGAAGCTCATGATATTGCTGAAAAAGTTGAAAAAATTATCAAAGATGAATTTCCTGATGTAATAGATGTGATGGTTCATATTGAACCTTTTAAAAAGAAAAATTAAACAATGTTCTCAGAGTCAAAAGAATTTATGGATCGCAAATAATGCTCCCATTCAATTGGAAGCATATATTTCTTTTTGTTATTGCATTCTTTACATGCAGGCACTATATTGCTTTTTACTGATTTACCGCCTCTTATAAGAGGTATAACATGATCCATTGTTAACTCTTTTTCAGGAACTTCTTTACCACAGTAATAACATTTTCTTCTGGAAATTTTTCTGCGCCACCATGTAGTATTTCGAAGAATTCTAGCTTTCTGTTTTTGTATTTTAATTTCCTCGTCACTTACATAAGAAATAAATTTTTCCATTAAGAACCAAAACGCTTTTTTTCTTCTTCTTCAAAAAATTTCTTATATAGAATATTCCATTCAGAGCTGCCTTCAACCACTTTTTTCGAAAAAGATTGAAGCTTTCTTCTCACTACCTCATCAATTGACTCTCCAATCTTTAATGCCTGTATAAAACTTCTTTTTATTTCTCTTCTTACTTCCTGTTCTTCAGTTTTGAGTTTAATTAAACCTTTATTTATCAATCCATTGAATAAAATATGCGAGGTATGAGTGATTTTTTCATCTGAAAGCATCATAAGACCAAATTCCTCTGCTTAACAAGCTTCTGTTTTGTCATTTCAAAAAGTTTTCTATAATCAACCTTACTTTTTTCTATTTCACTTTCATATTTTTTAAGAAGGCCTCTTATTTCTTCATTGAGTTTATCTTCAACCATCAGTTCATCGAGTATTAATTTTTCAGCTTCTTCAAGAAGCTGTTCTTTAGATACCACAAGCTCAATCATGTCTTTTTTCAATAAATTTTCAATAATATTATTTGCAATATATGGTATCCAGTTTTTTGGTATCCTCATATTCTTTTAAAGCTCAATATAGGGCAGTAAAGCAACAGATCTTGCTCTTTTTATTGCTACAGTTAACTGTCTTTGATGCTTTGAACATGTTCCTGTTAGTTTTCTGGAAAGTATTTTCCCTCTCTCTGTCATAAATCCTCTTAGAAATTTAGAATTTTTGTAATCAATAAACTCAATTTTTTCAGCACAGAATTTACAATATTTTTTCCTAAAGAATCTTCTTTGTGTAGACTGTTGCATATTATATCCTCCTTTAAAATGGCTCTAAATCTGTATATTCTTCTGGAGGAACCTGCTTTGTATCATCTGATTGTACAGGTTCTCTCTTTGGAAAAAATCTTATATTATTAGCAATTACTTCGAATTTATTCTTTTTTTGTCCTTCATATTCCCACCTTCTTTCCCGTAATCGGCCTTCAATCAAGACAGTTCTTCCTTTATTAAGATATTGAGTGCAAGTTTCTGCCTGTTTACCAAAGACTACAGCATCGATAAATAAGGTCTCTTCTTTTAGTTCCTCGCCCTGCTTATATCTTGAATTAACTGCAATAGGAACTGTAGCGACTGCGACTCCTCCTGGAGTGTATCTTATTTCAGGGTCTCTAGTAAGGTTTCCTATGAGTATTATTTTATTAAACATCTTACACCTGAGATACTAACTCTGAAGGTTCTACGGGGATTCCTTTTATTTCAGGCGGTAAACTGGCAATTTGATGCTTCGTAAGTTTGATAACCATGAATTTAAAAATAGGGTCATAAACTTTATAAAACTCTTCTATTTTTTTTATTACAGAAGAAGGAGCTTTAAAAACAAACAACACATAATATCCCATAGTCTGTCTATTAAGCTTATAGGCAAGTTTTCTTTTACCCCAGTTATCAATTTTTAAGATTTCTCCTCCATTTTCAACAATGAAAGATGAAATCTTTTTAACTGCATCCTGTACTTCGTCTTCTGAGAGCGTTGGCAGAAGAAGCACCAATTGTTCATAAAAATTGTTCATAACATAAACCTCCACATGGATTTTACAGCCCTTACCCTCAAGGAAAGAGCATGGAGTAAACAAAAGTTACACCTATTTTTATAACACATTTATTATTTTTAAATCAAATTATAATGTTTTAATTTTTTATTTAAAGTATTCCTATTTATTCCCAGAATTTTTGCAGCTTTTACCTGATTGCCACCGGTTTCATTAATAGCAAGCATAAATAAGGCTTTTTCAACTTCCTGAATAACTGTTTCATATAAATTGGAATTTTCAATATTTCCAAAATCTTTTAAAAGATTACCGATTTTTAATTCAAGAAAATTTTTTATCGACAGCTGATCACTGTATTCACCGAATAAATCTTTTGCTGTAATTCTTTGATGTCTTGTCAAAATGTAAGCTTTCGTTAAACATCTTTTCAGCTGATAAGTATTCCCTGTCCAGGAAAAATCTAAAAGAGCATCCTGAGCATCTTTTGATAATTTTTTTTCAGACAGTTTTAAAAATTCTGAAATCTCCTGAAGGAAAAACATTGCAAGAGGAATAATATCCTGTTTTCTCTCTCTGAGTGGTGGAATATAAAACTTCCGCGACTTTAGTAAAATCTCGTATAATTCAAAACCTATCGCACCATTTCTGTAAAGTTCCTCATAATCAACATCAGATACAAATATAGCGCATTTAAAATATTCTTCAGAGTCAAAAAGGAATGAGGCATTAAAATCTTCAAGATAGTTCACAATATAAACTAAATTTTGTTTCTTTGATAAAATTATTTTTTTATTTAAATTTTTAGGCACCTCTACAATGGTTGGTTGATTTATATATCTAAGAATTATATCAATCAAATAATCTTTTTCTGTTCCATGTTCGCCATAGATAAAAAGCATTGAATTCTCAAAAGAACTATTTTTTATGTCTTCTAGAATTGTTCTCATTACATTACTCTTGTATACTTTGGCAAATGACGATGCTGTTACATTGCTATGTTTCATTTCTAAGATACCATGATTCATAACTCTACTCCCTGTAAAGTTTGTTTTCATCAATATATTTACGAATTTCTTCGGTCACCAGATAGCGAACACTTCTTCCCTCATGAATCATTTCTCTCAAAACCCTGGAGGATATCCAGTAAGGTGAAACTGCTAAATAAAATAGTTTTTTATCTGAATTTTTAAATTTAAAACAATTCTTCGATTCTCTGTATTCAATAAACTCAGAATTTTCTATACTGTTAAATCCAGGTCTCGACATAACAATAAAATCAACCATCCTTAATAAGTCTCTATATCTATACCATAATTTTAATTCCAAAAAAGCATCAATACCCATTATAAAAAAAAGCATATCTTTTTCGTAAACTTTCTTAAAATATGCAACAGTATTCACTGTATAAGAAGGTTTGTTTTGTTTAACCTCAAAGTCTGAAACTTCAAAATGGGGATTATCCTGTACTGCGAGTTTTGTCATATTTAATCTATGCGTAGCTTCTGTTAAATCGTATTTTTTTAAAGGTGGAACTCCCGCAGGGATAAAAACAATTTTATTAAGTAAAAAATATTCCCTCACTTCTTCGACTGCTCTTAGATGTCCAAGATGAACGGGATTAAAAGTACCCCCAAAAAGTCCTATTTTCATTGTCTGATCTGTCCATTACCTAAAACTATAAATTTAGTGCATGTAAGCTCTTCAAGACCCATAGGACCACGGGCATGTATTTTGTCTGTAGAAATTCCTATTTCAGCACCAAGACCAAATTGATAACCATCGTTAAGTCTTGTTGACGCATTAACAAAAACAGATGATGAATCCACTTCTCTTAAAAATCTCAAAGCCTTATTATAATTTTCTGTAATAATGGCATCTGAATGAGCAGAACCATATTTTGTTATGTGTCCTATTGCTTCATCGATATCTTTTACAACTCTAATATTAAGTATCAAATCAAGATATTCTCGATAATAATCCTCCTCAGTTACATCTTTAACATTAGGATATATTTTTTTAGTTTTAGAACAACCTCTAATTTCAACTCCTGTGTCTTCAAATCTTTTTAACATTTTTGGCAGAAACTTTTTTGCTATATACTCATCAACAAGCATTGTTTCCATAGCATTACAGGTTGCAGGTCTCTGAACCTTGGCATTAAAACAAACTTCTTCAGCCATTACTAAATCAGCTTCTCTATCAACAAAAATATGGCAAACACCTTTATAATGCTTTAATACCGGAATTCTCGAATTTTCAGTAACTGTTCTTATAAGCCCTTCGCCTCCTCGAGGAATAATTAAATCAATTAATCCCTCAAGCTTGATCATTTCAAGAACAGCTTGTCTTTGTGGAATATCGATATATGTTACAACGCCATCATGCATTTTTTCATCTTTCAAAGCCTTTTTTAAAATTTTTACCAATGCAATATTTGAATTTATAGCTTCAGAACCACCTCTTAAAACTACCGCGTTACCAGCTTTAAGACATAATCCTGTTACATCAACAGTAACATTTGGTCTTGCCTCATAAATTACTCCAATTACTCCAATAGGAACTCTCATCTTTCCAACTTGCATTCCATTCGGTCTCAACCACATTTTTGTTATTTCTCCAACAGGATCAGAAAGAGCCACAACTTCCTCAAGTCCTTTTATCATCTCAGCAATTCTTTTTTCTGTTAAAGTAAGTCGATCAATAAGAGCCTTTGAAATTCCCTTTTGCATCGCCTTTCTAACATCAACTTTATTTGCTTCAATTAGCTCATCTTTTTTCTGTTTCAGATAATCAGCCATTCTCATAATTATCTGATTTTTTAAATCTGTTGATGCTTTTGCAATAAATCTGGAAGCCTCTTTAGCTTCTCTGGCTTTGTTCAAAATTAATTGTTTTATTTCCATTTTTACCCCCTTTGAAAAATTTCTAATTGCATATTTTAACTTTTTTTGTTATATTCTATAAAAATAAAATTAAACAAGGAGGAGAGATTATGCCAACACCAGTAGTTGATTACGATCTTTGCGTAGGATGCGGAAGCTGCATTGAAGTATGCCCTGAAGTTTTTGAATTGAGAGATGACAAAGCATGGGTGATTGGTCCTGATAAGTGTTCTACCTGTGATTGCCAGCAGGCTGCAGATCTCTGCCCATCTCAGGCTATCAGATTCGAGTAAAAAAATTTGAGGGTGGAGTCTTATTCTCTACCCTCAAATTTTAATTTATAAATTTTCTTGCAAGCTCTAAAAAACCAAAGATTTTTAAATCTAAATAATTTCCCTGATTTTTTAGTTCATTAAGTTTATCCAAGGCTTTATTTATAGGAATCTTAAAAACTTCTATAGTTTCGCTTTCATCTGGTGGATAAAATTTTTTTAATTTTTCAGAAGCTTCTTGAACATTTTTTGCAACAAATACTGTTAAAACCTCTGTTGACAGTCCGGAGGACACAGGACCTTCAGCAAGAAAAATTATCTCCTCAGAAAACAATCCTGTTTCTTCAATCAATTCTCTTTTTGCAACATCTATTAACTGCTCCTGCCTATCATTCAGCCCAGCTGGAAATTCCACAACATACCCGCCTAGAACAGGTCTGAATTGCCTGATAAAGATAACTTCATTATTTTCTGTTATAGGAATTACAACAACAATGCCCTTGCAATTGACTCTTTCAACAGCTTCCCACTGCCGTATATTGCCATTGCTATCCTGATAATAAAGCAATATAACTCTTAAATATTTTCCCTGCCAGACTACTTCTTTTTTAAGAATTTTCATTTGAATTAGACATCATCCAGGAGGCCAGTGCATCTTCCTTCCTGCTAAAAGGTGAAAATGAGTATGATAGACTGTCTGCCCTGCTTCAGAATTACAGTTCATAACAACTCTGAAGCCTCTTTCATCTACACCTCTGTCTTTGGCAATTTTTTTTATCACCATAAAAATATGGCCTATAAGTTCTTTATCATCCATATCAACTAAATTAGAAAAGTGTTTTTTCGGTATAACAAGGATGTGAGTTGGTGCCTGTGGATTGATATCCTCAAAAGCCAGAACTTTGTCATCTTCATAAACAATTCTGGAAGGAATTTCTTTATTTATAATTTTACAGAATACACAATTCATTTTAGTTACCCTTTTTAATAGAAATTTTTCTATAAAAGCATGTTCTGTGTCCAGTATGACATGCTCCACTCCCATGCTGTTTGACCATGATTAAAAGCGTATCAGCATCACAATCATAGTAAATCTCTTTTACTTCCTGAACATTTCCTGATGTTTCTCCTTTTTTCCAGTAAGTTTTCCTTGAACGGGACCAGAAATGAGTATAGCCCGTTTCAACTGTTTTTTTTAAAGCCACCTCATCCATATAAGCAACCATTAAGACTTCTTTTGTATCTATCTCCTGCACTACAACAGGAATTAAGCCTTTGTCGTCAAATTTAAGATCTGGAAGCAATTATATTTCTCCTTTTTTTAATTTTTCTCTGCAAAGTTTATACTCAATGCTATCAACAATAGCCTGCCATGATGCTTCAATTATGTTTTCAGATACTCCCACAGTGCTCCATACACTTTTTTCATCACCTGACTCTATAAGAACTCTGACTTTTGAAGCAGTACCTTTACCTGAATTAACTACTCTTACTTTGTAATCTTTAAGTTTTACTTTTTTCAGTTCAGGATAAAATTTCTCAAGGGCTTTTCTTAACGCATTATCAAGTGCATTAACAGGACCATTTCCTGTAGCAGCAGTATGTTCAATTCTTCTACCAACCTTTACCATTATTGTTGCTTCACTTGGAGTAAAATAATTATTACTTCTTTTTTCATCTATGACTCTAAATCCTATCAAATCGAAAAATTTTCTTTTTAATCCAAGGGTTTTTCTGAACAATAGTTCAAGCGATGCTTCAGCACTTTCAAATTGATATCCTTCATTTTCCAATGTTTTCACAGCATTAACAATTGCCTGTACTTCAGGAGAAATTAGCTGTAAAGGAATACCGAGCTCTTCTGCTTTTTTAAGAATATTACTTTTTCCGGCAAGATCAGAAACCAGTATTCTCTGGCGATTTCCAACCAATTCTGGCTTAATATGTTCATAAGTCTCTGGTCTTTTGCTTACCGCACTTACATGAACACCACCTTTATGAGCAAAAGCACTTTCTCCAACAAATGGTTGTCTTTTAAATGGATTAAGGTTGGCTATTTCATAAACAAATCTTGAAACCTCTGTAAGCTTTTTTAAATTCTCTCCATCAATGCATTTATATCCAAGTTTAAACTGTAGATTCGGAAGCACAGAACAAAGATTTGCATTCCCACATCTTTCACCAAATCCATTTACAGTACCCTGTACATGAGCAGCTCCATTTAAAACTGCAACAATGCTATTAGCAACAGCACAGTCAGAATCATTGTGAGCATGAATACCTATGGAAACATTTAATGAACTTTTAACCTCTCTTATGATTTTTTCAACATCATTGGGAAGAGTTCCTCCGTTTGTGTCGCATAAAATAATACAGTCTGCCTTTGCATCTTCAGCACTTTTTAAACATCTCAGAGCATACTCGGGATTATTTTTATATCCATCAAAAAAATGTTCAGCATCAAAAAATACTTTCTCAGAATACTTTTTTAAAAAAGTAATTGTATTAAAAATCAACTCAAGATTTTCTTCAAGCGATACTTTAAGTGCCTCTGTTACATGAAAATCCCATGTTTTACCAAAAATAGTAAAAATTTTTGTTTCAGATGCTATTAGAGATTTAACATTCGGGTCATTTTCAAC
This sequence comes from Thermodesulfovibrio thiophilus DSM 17215, assembly GCF_000423865.1. Taxonomy (NCBI): domain Bacteria; kingdom Pseudomonadati; phylum Nitrospirota; class Thermodesulfovibrionia; order Thermodesulfovibrionales; family Thermodesulfovibrionaceae; genus Thermodesulfovibrio; species Thermodesulfovibrio thiophilus. The sequence goes on along the minus strand of NZ_AUIU01000011.1, from coordinate 211,156 downwards.
TTTTATTTTTGGTCTATGTGTGCTTCCAAAAGCAACTATAACTGCATTGTTGAGCTGAAGCTTTTTAACCTTTTTAAAATATTCAGCATCTTTTGGATTTGAACCAGGCCAACCACCCTCTATATAATGAATACCGAGTTCATCAAGTTTCTCAGTAATTTTCAGTTTATCATCTACTGAAAAGGATATATCTTCTGCCTGTGAACCATCTCTTAATGTTGTATCGTATATTTCGAGGTTATTCATATTAAAATAATATTATATTATGTACTTTAAAGGCAAGGCATCAACTTACCTTTAAAAATCAAGAATAATAAAAAATTTTAAAACAAATATAGCAGATGATTGCTATCAGCAGTTTCGTAATAATCACTGAATTCGGTAGAGTAAAATATTTTGTGTAAAATTGAAGAGATGAACAAAAAGGGTGTATCCTGTATTGTTCAAACAACAGTAAAGTAAAGAAAAAAGGAGGATACACCCAAGAAAGAGAAAACACTTGTAGAGTTACGGTTATCAGATTTATGGAAAGAATTCAAGCAAAATTTTTATGAATCATTCTGGGAAGAGATGAAATAGGAGATGAAGTTAATGAAGAAGAGTGTAGTAGTCCTTCTTCCAGCCAGATATGTCATCTCTTCTGGCAGTTGTCAATAAAAATCTGAATTAACGATAAATTAAATTGTCAATTTTCAATGAAACAATCACATTAAACCGTGGCAACAGATCATAGTCGCCACGGTATTCATTTTAATTTACTGTATATAAGAATCTCTTGGTTTTAGCTTTATATTTTTAGTTGTCTCATAAAACAAAAACTGAGTTTTTCCTGGTGTTCCAAGTTTTGGATCACCTCCAATCGGTAGATACCACAGCTGAATTGTCACATTCATTTCTTCATATTTAACTATTCTTTGCTTTTTACCATCCTTTTCTAAGACTTCAAGAGGAAATGGAATCTCAAAGGTTTCTATCCTGGTTTGTAAAGGCTGAAGTGAGGTGTCTCTAATAATTGCGCTTTTCCAACCCCGGTAAGCTCCATCAGACCACATGAAATTGCCCCGTCCATAACTTAAAGCCTGTGGCATATAAATTTTTGATTCACGGAATATCTCTTTCCCATCCTTTGTTTTTGCGGTCACATCCAGGACCAGCCGATTCGGAGTGGGTCAGCCATCTGGAATTCTGTGCCCGGCATTACAAGTCATGCGAACAGTTACAACCGCAAGTGGTGTCCACTCAAAAGCCTTTGGATGAAAATAATACGCAAGCGTTTCTACGTCCACTCTTACTGCCTTTTTAGCCATATCACTGTCACTATAAGCTGACATAAAGTGTCCCTTTTCCATGTGACAGTCCTGACAGGTTTTTGTTCCTCCGCTTGGAATATATGCATTAAGATAGCTTCCATACAACATGGCACAGTGGACAGGATTTGGATAATGAAAACCAGGCCCCAGACCATGACACTGCCCGCAGAAGATGGACTCCTGAAGAACCGGACTCTTTTTAATCATGCTGTAATATGAAACACCTTCATGCTTTCCTGATTTATTACCGTATATGACATTGTCCTCTGGAGGGCCATCAACCCATTGATGAATAATTGCCTTATCATGGTGGCATACAAGGCAGTTTATGGAAAGCTTGCTAAGGGTGTTTAAATCACCATTAACCGCAGCTTTTGCTATTTCCACCGCCACATCATCTGTTGCAAACTTAGTCTGAGGAAGGTGGCATTCAAGACAGGGCATAAGATGTTCTATTTTGATATCTTCAATTTTCTTTACCCCTGCATACTTCCATTGATCGCTGAGAAGATAGTTCTTAATCATTCTGCTGAATGCATCTAAAGTTCTTGGTGTTCCTATTATTGATCTTGCGTATAGTAGAACTTATGATCAGGATTAAGTTTTACCTGTAATATTTAAATTTCCTATTATTGTCATTAATTTAAAAAAGTGGTTGCTAAGACTACACTCTGGACTAATGCTGCCATAATCCAAGTTGATAAACTCAATTGAATTCTACTATTATACTTTTAAATTACATATAATCTGACCATTTTATCTTGAAATATTTTTCTACTAATATTAAACAATTATTTTCAAACTTTTGTTGAAAAATCTATTTGCAGTAGGAGGAGTGATGTTAACAAACTATTTTTCAACTTCAAAGCTTATAAACATAAAAACTTTATTGATAGTTATAACTATTTTTGTTTTTACAAACTTTTCTGAAGCTCTGTGTATAAAAACAGAGTCGGCAAATATAAGATTATGTCCTAGCACGAGCTACAAAAAAGCATGGACAGTTGGTAAATATATGCCTCTTGTTAAAGTTGGACTGAGTTTAGATAGAAATTGGTATGCTGTTAAAGATGTGGATGGAGATGTTAACTGGGTTCATAGAAGTCTTGTGTCAGATCAGATAAAATGCGGAGTTGTCAAAGCAAAAAAAGTCAACGTAAGAGGCGGACCTTCCACAAAGTACTCTAAATTAGGTTTTGTAGAAAAATATTATTCCTTTAAAGTAATAAAAATTCAAGGAAACTGGGTAAAATTTCAAGATCAGTGGGGTGACTCAGGGTGGATTCATAAAAGTTATTTATGGATACCATAATAAATTATTTGAGTTTTGATCATAATTGTATTGAATTTGTTAACTTCTTTTTTATCTGGCAAAAGATATTTTTTAAAAAACCGATTAAGGGATTGTATCTAAAAAAGCGTATTTTGGTTCATGAAGGGCAACTACCACATCAGCCATATTCTTTTTACATTAAGCACGATATCAAGGGATGGATATGAATCTCAGGAAAGATTTCTTTGGATATTATGTATATTGGGGATCAGAGAAGAAAGGGGACTGGCTAAAAATACTTTAAAAATACTTAATGACTTAATTGGAAGGGGATTAAAAAGGCTGCTACTCATAATCTCTACAAAGGAAAATGTCTCCAGATTTAACGAAGAAACAGGATCAAATTAATCAACAACTATGAGGAGGCAGTGAATGCATTTGAACCCTTATGCAGTCAATCATGGTGGATATTTTCAGTCAGTTAAAACAGCTGAGATTTCTATCTATGTTATTGTAAACAGAATAACCCTGGGTATATGGAGAAAACCCTTACTGTATCAAAAGAGGTGCTATATGAAATTAGACAGATCCTGAATTCCAGATTTAGAGAATAAATACAATTTTATTGACAACTGCCTTATAACAATAGTTCGACTCCCCTACCGTCCACCAAGTAAAATCATCATTTCCATAGCCATATGGCTCAATAGCTCCTGAGCAGTTCTCACGTTAAATTATTAATTGCCCTTAATATGCTCATCTAGAAATATTTTAAAATTTTAAATCTCTCAACTCTATACTACATTTGACATAGCAAAAATCAGAGAATTATATTACAAAATAAAAGGCGAATATTTATTATTCACATATAAAAAATTTGCAATGAATTTAAAATGCATTAATAAAATAAGTAATTACAAAAATCTGATAGGCTGGACAGTTTCAACAACAGTGCTGATTATTTTTTGCTTTATTCCTGTTGGATTACCTGAATTAGATGCTCGTATTTTCGGGATTATTTTATTTGTAGTTGTTATGTGGATTTTTGAGCCTATTCCACCTTTTGCCTCTACGTTGTTAATAATGCCTTTTATGTACTTTGCCGGAGTTCCTGTTACAGATATTCTCGGAGGATTCAGTAGTCCAACCTGGGTTGCTGTGATAGGGATTTTTATGTTTGGACTCGCAATTCAGGTATCCGGGATTGGGCACCGTCTTTCACTGTTATTGCTTTCACATATCTCTGCAACTTACAGCAGTCTTATCCTGGGATTTTTGCTTGTTGGTTTAGTCCTTACTTTTATAATTCCGTCTTCAGTAGCTAAATCAGTAATTTTATTACCAATAGCTTTAAGTATTGGAAAAGAGATGGAAAAACAGAAAAATGGACCAGCTAAAGCTGGCCTGACATTAAGTGCCATGTTTGGTGGATGGACAACAGCAGGTCTGCTTCCAACAGGTTCAGTTGCCAACATAATAATACTTGGTGTGCTAACCAGATCAATGCCTCAATACAACCACTATACCTCTTATGCTGGCTGGTTCATTCTAATAGGAGCAATATCAATCTTAGCAACATTGATTACATGGCAAATAATAATACATATGTTCAAACCCAGAAATAAGGTTATTTCAAAAGATGTTATTCTTAAAGAGCTTAAAGCTTTACCTCCAACTTTAACAGAAAAAGAAAAGCGTATTTTAATACTAGCAGTAATTGCAATTTTGCTCTGGGCCACATCAAGCTGGACTAAAATTCCCCTGTGGGTGAGTTGCATTTTTGTAGCATCTTTAATGGCTTCACCCGGGATTGGTATTTTAAGCTCAGCAGATATTAAAAAACTTGATTGGCCAACTATTATCTGGATGGGCGGTATTCTAACCATAGCCAGTTTGATGAGTAAATACGCAATTGCTAAATGGATAACTGATATGCTGATTCCGATAATATACCCAGTAACCGGAAACCTTTATCTCCTAAGCCTGGTTGTTACAGTGTTATTTTTTTTACTGGCAATAGTTATTGTAAATCCCTATATTTTAGCTGCTGTCTTATTACCATCCCTCGTGTCACTTTCCAATAATATCGGAGTTAATCCAACATTGTTTGTTGCTTTGTTTTTGTTATTGTTCCGATATTTTATATTCCCATATCAGTGTCAACCAGCTGTGATAGTTTATGGTATGACAAAGGGTGAGGGGTTTACGCTTAAACAACTTACAAAAGTAGCACTGGTACAAACTATAACTGCTATTCCAGTTGCCCTTTTTTCTGTGTTTTACTGGTCTATTATCGGAATATTATAAACTCTTTGAGATATTTAAATTAATTAGCTCTGTTTAAATTTTTTAAACAGTAACATATACAAAGTTAATAACTACTCTTGTCTGGTTAAAAGATATCTCTTTTTAATTTCCTGTATTGCCTGTTCTTTATTAAATATTTTTCCTGCAAGAACAAGGGTCTCTATTCTTTCAAGAATCTCTCCAACAATGGGAGAGGGCTCAAACCCTAGTTTCAGAATCTCATCTCCTTTAATAATAGGTAGTTTCTTCTTATTTTTTAAATAAACTTTTCTGTAAAAATCTTCAATCCTTCTGTAAAACCATGATCTTGCATATCCTAATGGGTCTTTGCTGATTCCATATATAAGAGCAGGATATAGTATTTTTTCAAAATCTCTTATAAATCTCACTTTATCAACCAAAGTCTCTATATTTCTTATTCTGATATGAGATTCAATCAGGCTTTCAACAAATCGCTGCTCTTTTTTTGAAGGTTTAAGTTGCTTGATCATTTCAGAAACTTGGAAATCAAAAATTGCTGCAAATTTCAGACAGATATAAATATATTGTTTCTGAATAATTTTATCCAATGAAACAGAAAACAACTTTTCAGGTTCTTTCAAAATCATCTCCATGAGTTCAAACGCTTTTATATCAGATATTATTTGAAGATGTTCCGATGGCTTAAAAATAGCTTTAAATATCTCATCTTCAACCATAAGCCTTACTGTTTTCAGGCTATCAATCACTGACAGTATTTTCCAGAGTTCATCCTTTAATCTTTCCCTTGCAGTAAGTTTCATCAAATAAGCATTTCTTTTCAACGCCTCATGGGTCATGTTTTCGATTATAAAATCTAAAGTTGCATGAAATCTGTATGCTCTTAAAACTCTCAAAGGGTCTGCTTTTAAATTTTCTTCATTTACCATTTTTATGAGCTTGTTATTCAAGTCTTTAATGCCTTCAAAGGGGTCTATAATTTTTTCTAAAGATAAAGGAACAGCCATTGAATTTATCGTAAAATCTCTCTCTCTTAAATCGGCTTCAATACTACCACCTCGTAATTCAGCAAAATCAATTGTAATATCATCTTTTACAACTCTACCAATTGAAAAAAATTCATCAAGAAGAACAAAGCTACCATTAGTTTGTCTTGCAAATTCTCTTGCAAGCTTTATTGTATCAGCCTTTATAGCAAAGTCAATATCCTTTAATGGTTTTTGTAAAAGCAGATCCCTTACGCTACCTCCAACAAGATATGATTTTTCATATAGGTTTTCCTGTTTTAAAAAACTTACAATCTCTCTGAAATATTTATTCTCCCTTAAACTATCAAACATTCCTCACCTCGTATTGAGTATAAATGTTACAGGACCTTCATTAATAAGAAAAACATGCATAAAACTTCTGAAAGCACCTTCTTTTATTGGAATTCCTGTTTTTTTCATCAATTCTACAAATTTACTATAAAGCTTCTCAGCCTCATCTGGTGGCATTGCTTTACCAAATGATGGTCTAAGTCCTTTTTTGCAATCACCTGTAAGTGTAAACTCTGAGACAATCATAATTTCGCCTTTTATATCCTTGACTGAAAGATTCATCTTTGAGTTATCATCTTCGAAAATTCTGAGGTTGACTATTTTATTTATCAAATATTCGATATCTTTTTCCGAATCCTCTTTTTCCACGCCAAGAAAAACAAGAAGGCCTCTCTTAATTTCTGAGATTTTTTCGCCATTAACGCTCACTCCTGCCTGGCTTACTTTCTGCAGTAGCGCAATCATTTATGTTAATATATCATACTATGTTTAAAGAAGTCTCTCAGCTTCTAGTAATTGATGATGAAACTTTAAATCTGGAATTAATATCATCTATTTTTTCAGAGTTTCCAAACATAATAGTTCTGACAGCTAATAATGGTTTTGAAGCAATTGAACTTTTAAAAAATCATGCGATTGACCTTATTGTCCTCGATATCAGAATGCCCGGAATTAATGGGATAGAAGTTTTAAATATCTTGAAATCCAATCCTTCAACAGCACATATTCCTGTTGTTGTTCTGTCAGGAGATGAACAGGAAAGGAAAAATGCATTAAAAATGGGAGCTAATGATTTCGTAGCAAAACCATTTGATACGGAAGAATTAAAACTCAGGGTTATAAATAATTTACAGCTTAAAAAATATAACGATTTAATAAAAAATATAAATGAAATTTTACAGAAAGAAGTATCCAAAAAAACAAAAGAATTGCGAGAAGCATTGGAGCTTTCAAAGGAAGCAGAGTATGAAATGATTATAAAACTGGGAATGATCTCTGAATTCAGAGATGAAGAAACAGGTCAGCATATCAGAAGAATCAGTCATTATGCCAGATTACTTGCCAGGCTATATGGTTTATCAGAGCAGGACCAGAACTATATTTTTTATGCAGCTCCACTCCATGATGTCGGGAAAATAGGCATTCCAGACAAAATTTTAAAAAAACCTGGCTCATTGACTCCAGAAGAATTCGAGATAATAAAACTTCATACAACAATTGGATCGAAAATATTAGAATCTGATCCAAGGTTCAAAACACTTAAAGCAGGAAAAATCATAGCAGAACAGCATCATGAAAAATGGGATGGTTCTGGATATCCTAAAGGACTTAAAGGAGAAGAAATTCACGTTTTTGCAAGAATTGTTGCCATCTGCGATGTCTTTGATGCTATGACTTCAGATAGAGTTTACAGACCTGCCTTTTTAGTAGAACAGGCAATCAATATTATGAAAAAAATCTCACACATTCATTTTGATCCTGAATTATTTGAAATTTTCATAAATAACCTTGAAGCATTTATAAATATCAAACAAACATTAAAAGACTGAAACTCACTCAATAATAATATTATCAATTAATCGAGTATCACCAATCTTTACTGCAATTGCAAGAAGATACTTGTCCTGTTTTTCTCGTAACTCATCAAGTCTGAATGGGTCAAAAACTCCTGTATATTGAATTTCACTAACAAGAGGTTCGTTTTCAAGAATTTCCTTCATTTTTAAGCTTACCTCTGATGGATTAACACCTTCCTTTAAAAGTTGTTCTCCCTTTTTTAAAGCTTGATAGATAATTATTGATGCTTTTCTTTCTTCATCACTAAGATATAAGTTTCTTGAACTTATTGCAAGTCCATCATTTTCTCTTATAGTGGGACAGATAATAATTTCAATGCCGAAATTTAAATCCTCAACCATTCTTTTAACAATCAATGCCTGTTGATAGTCTTTCTGTCCAAAATAAGCTCTAGTTGGTTTTATGATATTGAAAAATTTGCATAATATTGTAGCCACTCCACGAAAATGACCTGGTCTGAATTTTCCACATAGTTTATCACTTAAGCTTTCAACTGTGACATAAGTACTGTATCCATGAGGATATAAAGAAGTTACATCAGGCAAAAATATGTAATCAATTCCTATTTTTTCTATTTTTTCTTTATCGCCTTCAACATCTCGTGGATATCTGTCATAATCTTCTCCCTGTACAAATTGAGTGGGATTTACAAAAATACTAACCACTGTATAATCATTCTCATCCCTTGCTCTTTTAATTAAAGAAAGATGCCCTTCATGAAGTGCTCCCATGGTTGGAACAAAACCTATGGATTTCCCTTTAATTATTAAATCCTTTGCTATTTCTCGCATTATGCTAGGAATTCTTATTATTTCCATTTTGTCTCCTGTCCTCCATATATTTTATAACTCTTTGCAAACTCAAAATTATTATATAATTGTTACATTTTACATATTGTAAAACATTTATGTAATTCTATTGAAATAAAAAAACATATTGGTTATTGACAAAAATAGAATTTGCACAGACCAAATAACTCTGATATACTTAATTTCATGTTTCTTCTAAAAAAACTGCTTACATCCTTGATTTTGCCACCAGGTATTTTAATAATTATATTTCTTTTCATTGCATTGATAGAGAAAAAGAAAAAATTTATCTGCTTTTTATCTGTTTTTTCAGCTTTATTTGTCTATTTGATATCTATTGAACCAGTGAAAGATTTGATATTATATCCACTGGAAAAAAGTTATACTATTTCTGAAAAATTAAATGCTGATGCTATTGTCATACTTGGTGGCGGAGTTTACAGTTCAGGCTCTATGACAGAAGACACATCAAACAGGTTACTTACAGGTTATTTGGTTTATAAAAAAACAAAACTCCCTGTTATTGTTTCTGGTGGTGCTTTTGAAGGAAAAATTTCAGACAGTAAAGCAATGACAGAAATTCTAAATGAATTTGGCATTGAAGAATCCAATCTTATTGAAGAAAATAAAAGCAGAGATACCTCTGAAAATGCTCTCCATGTTTCTCATATATGCAAAGAAAGAGCTTTTAAAAAAGTAATACTTGTCACTTCAGCATATCATATGAAAAGAGCAGTTAAACTTTTTAAACAAACAGGGATAGAAATTATACCATATCCAACAGATTTTAAACGAAGTAATTATTACAATATATACAGCTTTTTGCCCAAATTTAGTAATTTCTCTCTTTCATCAAAAGCCATAAGAGAACATATCGCCTTAATAGTAAGCTAATTTTTATTAAAAATATCTTAAGCTTGAACTCCTTTAATAGATTCTGTAAGACTTTTAATTACTACATGAAGGCTTTCAACTTCCTTTGCAACTTCCTCTGATGTAACCTTTACATCCTGTGCAAGTGAACTTGAATGTTCTGCAGAACGGGCAACTTCATCACTGGCAGAAGACTGTTCCTCAGTTGCAGTTGCTATCTGTGTTATCTGGTCTTTTACTTTCAGAGAATGTTCAGCAATTCTGTTAAGTGCTTTTTTCACTTCATTCAGCGCTTTAAGTGCTTCAGCAACTTCACGGGCAGTTGCATCCATGTTTTTCAAAGACTCGCGGGATTCGTCCTGAACAGCTGATATTTTCTGTGCTATTTCATCAGTTGACTTAATGGTCTTTTCTGCAAGCTTTCTCACTTCATCTGCAACAACTGCAAAGCCTCTTCCCTGCTCTCCTGCCCTTGCTGCCTCTATTGCCGCATTTAAAGCAAGCAGATTTGTTTGATCAGCTATGTCTTTTATCACTGTTAAAATATCTCCAATTTCTTCAACCCGTTGATTTAATGCATCCATTGTTTTTTTCAATTCTACAGTTGAACGATTTGCAGATTGCACTATGTTTGTCGCTTTATCTGACAGTACTACCCCTTCCTGAGCAATATTCATGCTTTCTGTAGCTATTTCTGATGCACTTGCAGTATTTCTGGCAATATCCGTAATTGTCTGAGACATCTCCTCTGAAGCAGTTGCAATCTGGTGTGATTGTGAAGTTTGATCCCCCGCCTTAGTTTTAAGTGTTACAGTATTTCTCTCAAGAGAGTCAATTACAGATTGGATGGTTAACAGAGAATTTTTAACATTCTTAACAACGCTCTGCGTAAATTCTTCTACCTTCATTATACTTCTTGCAATAAGCCCTATTTCGTCTTGTCTGCTTTCATATTCTTTATAAAATTTTGCGATATCTAAATTACCTCGGGCTACACCTTTTGCAATTTCTTCAAGTTGACGTGCCATAGATGGAATAACCTTTATAGACTTATTCATAAAATATAGAAATACATTGATAACAATTGCTGAAATAATAAATATTCCAGCAAAAAAAGTGAAGTTTCTCTTCATTTCCTCTGACATATTCTCTTTTGCCTTTGAAAACTTGAGTTTTTGCGCATCAGTAAGATTGAAAGTTATTTCTCTTGCCTGTCTGAATCTACCTGTAAGTTCTCCTGATTTTTTTATTGCTTCTTCTTTTTTGCCCTGTTCAGTAAGCTTTATTATTTCAGTTATTAAAACATGGTTTTCTTGCCACATTTTTGTTAGCTTATTAAGATCACCCTGCATATTAGATGGAGCAATTTTCATTGCGTTATCAAGTGTTTTAATCAGTTCTTTATAGTACTTCTCAGCATTTTTCTTTGATTCATCGTCATTGGTTGCCAGAACATTTCTGATCGATGCCAATGTTTGCGAAGCATGGCCGTAAATATCTTTTAATCCAATAAGAAGTTGAAGGTCTTTATCAACAAGTTCTTGAACATGACTCTGGGAAGTTTTTCCAGTAAAATAAAAAACAATAAAAAGCAATACAAATGTGCACAGAGTAGTAATGCTGACCAGCCTGACAAGTTTCGAAATTGTCATATTTATCCCTCCTGTTTAAATAAAATTATGGACTCTTATATTTCAAAAACTTCTCATGATAATGAATGATCAATATGATTCTGTATAATTATGTTGTTCATTATATCATTTTTTTATAAATTATTAATTTTCATTTGTATAATAATTGTTCCAGAATTTTGAGTATAGTTGTTTTGATGGATAAATTCATTAAAAATTTCTGTGAGAGTCTAGTCAATATGTTTAAATTAATTCAATGGTTAAACCTTGATAAATATATATTTTTTATTTTATGATTTTAAATTATGCAATTGTTAGGAGGAATTAATGCAAGAAGCCATGAAAAGATATTATGAAGAAATTCAAAAATTCAAACTCAATGTTCCAGAAAAGTTTTCATTTCCTCTGGATGTTTTTGACAGATGGGGAAATTCTACAGCACTTATCTGGACAGATGGCATTGATTTAAAAAAATTCAGTTTCAATGAATTAACCATTCTTTCAAGTAAATTAGCAGGTGGGTTGAAAAGACTTGGAATAAATAAAGGAGACAGAGTTTTAATATTGCTTCCTAACATATATGAATGGTGGATAATTCTTCTTGCAATTATGAGAATCAATGCAGTGGCAATTCCTGGAACAACTCTCTTAACCGCAAAAGATATCGAATATAGACTGAAAGCTGCAGACATTAAAGCCGTCATATCTAATTCTGAAAACGCCCAGAAAATTGAAGATGCAGAGAATAGTTCAGGGAAAGATGTGCTTTTAATAAATTTAGATAAACGTGCAGGATGGAAAAGCTATGAAGACCTGCTTAACAGTGACGCATTTATAGGTGAAAGGACTTTTGCAGATGATCCTGCTTTCATATTCTTCACATCTGGAACAACAGGTCTTCCCAAAATGGTTCTTCACACTCAGGTGAGTTATCCAATTGGTCATATAATAACCGGCAAATTCTGGCTTGACCTAAAGCCAGGAGATATCCACTGGAACCTGTCTGACACTGGTTGGGCAAAGGCTGCATGGTCAAGTTTTTTGGGTCCGTGGAATATGGGAGCAACAATATTCAGTCTGTACAGAAAAGGTAAGTTTTCACCATCTTTAATTGTGGAAACTTTGAAAAAATACGAAATCACAACCATATGTGGTCCTCCAACTGCTTACAGGATGATTGTTAAAGAACTGCCCCTAAGTGAGCTAAAATTTAAAACAGTCAGACACTTCGTTGCAGCAGGAGAACCACTGAATCCTGAAATAATCAATATCTGGAAGGAAGTAACTGGAGAATATATTTACAATGGATATGGTCAAACAGAAACAGTGAATACAATTGCGATGTTAAGATTTTTCCCCATTAAAGCCGGCGCAGCAGGCTTACCAACACCTGGATATAATATAGATATAGTAGATGATGATGGAAATCCTCTTCCTCCAAATACAGAAGGAAACATAGCAATTAAAGTAAATCCTCAAAAACCTGTTGGACTTTTTAAAGAATACGTGGGAGATAAATTGGAGATGTCTGCTGTATTCAGGGGTGAATGGTATTATACCAGAGACCGTGGTTATAAAGATGAAGATGGATATTTCTGGTTTGTTGGTAGAGAAGATGATGTCATAATAAGTGCGGGATATCGAATTGGACCTTTTGAAGTTGAAAGTGCTCTTATTAAGCATCCTGCTGTTAAGGAAGCAGCTGTTGTTGCCAGCCCTGACGAAGTAAGAGGTGAAGTGGTTAAAGCATTAATTGTTTTGACTCAAGAATATGAACCTTCTGATTCACTTGTTAAAGAGATTCAAGAGTTTGTGAAAAAAGAGACCGCTCCTTATAAATATCCAAGAAAAATAGAGTTTGTTGATGAACTTCCAAAAACAATAAGTGGTAAAATAAAAAGAAAAGAACTTAAGTTTAAAGAGTTTGGGAAATTACAATAATATGCCATATATAGCTATTATAGGTGCAGGGAGCTGGGGAACAACTCTTGCCTGTCTTCTTTCAAAAAAGAGATTTGATGTAATAATCTGGGCAAGAGAAAAAGAAATTGTAGATGCTATAAATAATAAAAAAGAGAATCCCTTGTATTTACCGAATATTAAATTGCCTGATGATTTGATTGCTACGGATGATATATTTGAAGCGACAAAAAAAGCTAGATTTATTGTAAATGCAGTACCAACACAGCATATTAGAAGTGTTTTTATTTCTTTACAGGATAAACTAAATTATGAAACTATTATTGCAAGCGCATCAAAAGGAATAGAAAAAGGCACTCTTAAAACTCCTTCAATGATCCTTGAAGAACTATTGAATAAAGAAGCGTATGTTCTTTCAGGACCAACTTTTGCTCTTGAGGTTGCTCAGGAAAAACCTACTGCAGTAACTATTTCTGGCAAAGGAGAACAAGAAAGATTACTTTTACAGGAACTTTTCAGCACATCTTATTTTAGAATTTATGAACATGATGATCCAATCGGTGCTGAAATTGGAGGAGCTATAAAAAATGTCATTGCCATTGCTTCTGGAATCTGTGATGCCCTTGAACTCGGCAATAATGCAAGGGCTGCTTTAATTACACGAGGGCTTCATGAAATCATGAGACTCGGTAAAAAAATGGGGGCTAAGGAAATAACCTTTTCAGGATTAAGCGGGCTTGGAGATCTTTTTCTTACATGCACATCCACTCTCTCAAGAAATTACACTGTTGGATACAGGCTTGGCAGAGGAGAGAGCTTCTCTGAAATTTCAACAAGCATGCGGGCAATTGCAGAAGGAGTTGAAACCAGTGTTTCAGCTATGGAACTTTCAAAAAAACTTGATATAGAAATGCCAATTACATCAGAAGTATATCAGGTTATTTATGAAAATAAAAATCCCAAGCAAGCAGCACAGGATTTAATGAACAGAACTTTAAAGCCTGAGTTTTATTAAAATTATCAAAGATTCTCAAAAACACTATTTGTAGTATGTTAAGAAACTTAAGGAAAAAATAAAATCGGTTTATTGGAATTCTTTATAATTGCTTCACTAACACTGCCAATTATTAATGCCTCTGTGTAAGTTCTCCCTTGAGAACCAATTATAATAAGATCCATATCTTCAGCTTTTTTAAGAATCTCATCTGAAGGGATTCCTGAAAGCACCTGATAATGCATTTTTTTATCTATTTTCTGAAATTTTTCAACAGCTTCCTCTTTTAAATAATCAATATATTTATCTATTACTTCAGCGTCTTGAATAATATTCCTGATTTTTTGTTCAGGTACCACATACAGAATTGTAAGATTAGAATCGCATTTTTCTGAAATCTCCTTAGCCAAATCTAAAGCCCTTAACGAATTTTCTGAAAAATCAACAGGGCAGAGAATATTTTTTATCTTAATCCATTCAGGATTAATTTCTTGAAAACTCTCTCCTTTTACAATAAGTATCGGCACTTTTATCCCTTTAAGAATTCTTTCAGAAGTAGAAGGCCTTGTAATATGTGTTTTAAAGCCTATTACTGCAAAACTTCTCTCTTCATCTATAACTTCCCTGATGCCATCAATAAGCCTTCCAAATACAACCCTGGAATCAATATTGAGCTGGAATTCTGTCAGCTTTGTTGTCAGTTCTTTTAAATTCGTTTCAACTTTCTTCTTTTCTTTGATAATATAAGGCATTAAATAGGCCGGAGGAGTCATCGCATATTCCATAATATGAAAAAGAGTGATACTGCTACAATCAACAACCCGTGAAAGCCAGACTGCATAGGAAAGTACTGTATACGTAAATGGTTTAAAATCAACAGCAACGAAAATTTTTTCTGAAGTAATCATTTTTTTAAAGACCTGCCTAGTTTTTCTTCAACGGATTTAATTTTTTGCTCTATTCTTCCAGTTGTTCCTTTTCTATCATCAATTTTTATATCAATTATAACCCGTTCTACCTCATTCATTAATGTATCTCTACATTTTTTTATAAGATTCATTATCTGGTCCCACTCTCCCTCTACAATAGTACCCATTGCATGAAATCTGTAAGGAAGCCCACTTTCATCTACTATCTTGATAACTTTTGCCACATATGAACTTACACTGGCTCCCGCCCCTAAAGGAACAATACTAAATTGTGCAATCATTATATTTCTCCCAAAAGAACTTTTAAAATATTACCATAAATTGAAAATTTTTAAAAAGCCTGGATTTTAATTTTTCATATGTGAGTGACATAGAACAAAATCATATTTAAGAGGATCCTCTGAATTTATCTTTTTAAGAAACTCTGTTATTTCAATTGCTGTTTTTAAATTTTTATTGATTTTTTTAGTAAGCCCTAGCTCTTTTGAAACTTTCCATATATGAACATCGAGGGGAATAATTAAATCTGAGGGTTTTATATTTTTCCATAAACCAAAATCCACATCTTGGTCTCTCACCATCCATCTTAAAAAAAGATTAATTCTTTTGCACGGACTCAGCTTCGCGGGATGGGAGAAAAAATGTATTAAGCCTCTTGTTTTTATATCTCTTCCATAAATGGCAGTTAAATCAATTGCTAAAGCTCGACTTACAAAATTCGAAATTCCATTCACAATAGAATTTGAAATAAAGTAAGATTCAAAACTGCTTTGCTGTAAAAGAGACTTAATAATAAGCAGCAATGCTGCAATATCATGAACTGAGTTAAAACGATACTTTTTATCTAATTTTTCCATAAACCTTCCAGCATTGAAATTCATTAAAAAATCAAATGGAGACTGTCCCATTATCATAAAAAGTGTTTCAAGAAATCTACAAAAAACTTTGATACTACCGTAAGCAAATGAAGAAGCTACGAATGCAGAAACTTCTATGTCCTCTTTTTCTGTATATTTTTTAGGAAATTTAATCGGATCATTCTGGACAGCCTCTTCAAAATTAAAACCACTATAGAGATTTTCAAGCATTTCTTTGAGATTATTCATTCTATTATTTTTGATTAAATGCTTTTTTTTATGCAATAATAATTTCTTATAAAACTTACTTTCGGAGGAAGAAATTTATGGGAATGACAATTGCTGAAAAAATACTCGCAGCACATTCAAACAAAAAAGAAGTAACACCAGGTGAAATAATAAATGCCAACCTTGATATTGTTCTTGCAAATGATATTACAGCTCCCATTGCTATAAAAGAGTTTGAAAAGCTCGGCGTTAATGATGTCTTCGATAAAGAAAAAATAGCTTTAATTCCTGACCATTTCACTCCTCAAAAAGATATAAAAGCAGCTGAACAATGCAAATTACTAAGGGAATTTGCATTGAAATATAAAATCAAATACTACTACGAAGTTGGAAGAGTTGGAATTGAACATGCTCTTTTACCAGAGGAAGGCATAGTGTTACCAGGCGATCTTGTCATCGGAGCAGACAGCCACACATGCACTTATGGCGCTCTTGGTGCGTTTGCAACAGGTGTTGGCTCAACAGATGTTGCAATTGCTTTTGCCACAGGAGAATGCTGGTTTAAAGTTCCAGAATCAATAAAGTTCATCTATTATGGAAAGCTAAAAAAGTGGGTAAGCGGAAAAGACTTAATTCTTTATACCATTGGAGATATTGGAGTTGATGGAGCATCATATATGGCAATGGAATTTTCTGGAGAAACCATTGAAAGCCTTCCAATGAGTGGAAGAATGACAATGTGTAACATGGCAATTGAAGCAGGAGCAAAAACCGGCATTATAATTCCAGATAAAATTACAGAGGAATATGTCAAACCGCGTGCAAAGAGAGTGTATAAATTTTACACATCAGACCCAGACGCATATTATACAGAGATAAAAGAGTATGATTGTTCACAAATTTCACCAATGGTTGCCTGTCCACATCTACCTTCAAATGTAAAGCCTGCCAGAGAATTGAGTCATGTAAAAATTGATCAGGTTGTAATTGGTTCATGCACCAATGGAAGACTTGAAGACCTCAGAGAAGCCGCAATGATACTTAAAGGGAAAAAGGTTCATCCAGAGGTAAGAATGATAATAATTCCTGCAACTCAGAAAATTTATATGCAAGCCTTGAAAGAAGGCTTAATAGAAATATTTATTGAGGCTCAAGCTGCTGTATCAACTCCTACATGTGGCCCATGTCTTGGCGGACATATGGGAATTCTTGCCAGGGGTGAAAAAGCAATAGCAACAACAAACAGAAATTTTGTTGGGAGAATGGGACATCCAGAAAGTGAAGTTTATCTAAGCAGTCCTGCAGTTGCTGCAGCAAGTGGAATTCTTGGAAGAATTGGTACACCTGAAGAATTAGGATTGTAAATAGTTTAAAATTTTCTCCTCAACATCTTGCATCTTCTTGGTTTGATAGCGATTTCTTTCATGGTCATATCCTATTATATGAAGGAAACCATGAATCAAGACTCTTGTAATCTCATGCCAAAATGATATATTGTATTGTTTAGCCTGATAGTTAACTCTTTCAGGATTAATAAAAATTTCTCCAAGGAATAAATTACCTGAAAAATCATTTTCAAAATAAACAAAAGACAGAACATCAGTTGTCGCGTTTTTACCTCTGTATTTGCAGTTTAGTTCTTTCATTTTTTTATTTCCAATAAATATTACAGAAATAGATAGAGATAAACAGTATTTTTTTTTATTTAAAATTTTAATGAGGTTTTTATCCTGTAAATTATATAAAAAATTAAAAATCTTATTAACCGTTACAGACACTCTTTTTAATGAAATTTTAATCTTTCTCTGTCGGTTAATGACTTCTATATAGAGTTTCATGCCATCTTTTCTTTTTTCTGAATTTCTGGGTATGAAATTCTACGATGAAATATTCCTGTAAGGGTATATTCAAATTTATTCTTTATTTCACTTAAATCTTTTAAAGTAATTTCACATTCATCAAGTTGACCATCAAGAAAAATATTTTTAATTATCTTATCTATTAAGCCAGAAATTCTTGCTGGTGTTGGATCATCCAGTGTTCTTGATGAGGCTTCAACAGCATCAGCAAGCATTATCAAAGCTGCAAGCTTTGTCTGAGGTTTTGGTCCCGGGTATCTGTAATCCTGTTCTGAAGGAGGATTTTCTGATTCTTTTAAAGCCTTCTGATAAAAGTATGTAACAAGAGATGTTCCGTGATGCTGCTGAATCACATCTCTAATTATTTCGGGCAAATGAAACTCTTCTGCAAGTTCAACCCCATCTTTAACATGAGCTATTATAATCATGCTACTTAAATGAGGACTCAACTTTTCATGTTTACTTATATAATCTTTCTGATTTTCAACAAAATAATCTGGCATTCTTACTTTACCTATGTCGTGGTAATAGGAAGCTACTTTTGCGAATAACGGGTTAACACCGACAACCTCTGCAGCTCCCTCTGCAAGACTTCCCACTATCATACTGTGATGATACGTACCTGGTGCTTCCATTGATAGTTGTTTCATCAATGGATGGTCAATATCTAGCAGTTCAATAAGACTTACTGACGTAGTGATATTAAATAATCTTTCCAGAGATGGAAGAATCAGAAAACAAAGAGCTGAAATAGTGAATCCATTAATAATTGAAAAAATCACTGAAAAATAAACTGAGTTAAAACTGAACTTATCTATTATTAAAAGAATAGCAATTGAACAAACTATATTTGCTATGGCTACTGATATTCCAGCATTAATTACATCACTTCTTTTTTTAAATTTAAGAAGACTGAAAGCACCAATAAGACATCCTATAAAAACATAGATAGGTAGCAGAGAAATTTTTAACCATATACCAGTCATCAAACTGAGGATTAAAGAAAATATTATGGCAGTATGAAAATCAAATAGAATAGCAACCATTAAAGGACCGATGGCAAACGGTATTCCAAATGTATGTATAATTGCACTTTCCAGCCCCAATCCTCTAGAAAATACAAAAAATATATGTTCAAACAGCCTTGCTGTAATAAGGGTAAAAATCATCAGACTGCAGAGTAAAACCATCATTTTTTTCTTTTTAAGATAAGAAGGCTTGTATCTTTTAATATCTCTATAAAAAAAGAGATGAAATAGAAAAATAATAACAAAACTTCCTATAAGGGATTGAATCCCTGATTTAAAATCATAAAGCAAACAAGAGTTCAATAACGATAAAATACCAACAGGAAGTAATATCTCTTTTTCAATAAATGCCCTTCTTTCTCTTCCATTTTGAGGAGTTTTAAAGTTTTCGATAAATTTTCTTAAATAAGATCTATCTGGAGTGATAGGCTTAAGCTGTGGATTGTCTTTCATGTTTTTCATAAGCCTTTATAATTTTCTGAACAAGTCTATGTCTTACAACATCCCTGTCAGTGAAATAGATAGTTTTTATTCCTTCTATATCTTTAAGAATTTTTAATGCTTCTACCAATCCAGAAACTTTTTGAGATGGAAGATCTATCTGAGTAATGTCTCCGGTTATTACTGTTTTTGAGCCAAATCCAAGTCTGGTAAGATACATCTTCATCTGTTCAGTGGTGGTATTCTGTGCTTCATCAAGAATTATAAAGGCATCATTCAATGTTCTGCCTCTCATGAAAGCAAGAGGAGCTATTTCAATTGCTCCTTTTTCAATGAGTTTAGATGCCCTATCAAAGTCTAACATATCATAAAGTGCATCATACAAAGGTCGCAAATACGGGCTTACCTTTTCTTCAATAGCTCCTGGAAGAAACCCCAGTCTTTCTCCTGCTTCAACAGCAGGCCTTACAAGAACAATTCTTGAAACCTGCCTTGTAAGCAAAAAATGAATTGCCATTGCCATTGCAAGATATGTTTTGCCTGTTCCAGCAGGACCTATTCCAAACACTATGTCATACTTGAACATTGCTTCCATATATTCCTTTTGAGTTTCTGTTTTGGGAATAATAACTCTTTTTTTGGAAGGAAGAGGAATGCCTCCTTGAAAAAGCCCGAGTACTGATACAGGTTTGCCTTCCTTAATCCCTTGAATAGAATGCATGATATCTTCGGGTTTTACTATATATCCTTCCCTATTAACTGCTCTTATTTCTTCAATTATTTGTTCTGTTCTTTCTATGTCTATGTCATCCTCTCCGTGAATGATAAGTTTATTGCCTCTAATAGTTAGAGTAACATTAAGAGTATCTTCAATCAATTGAAATATCTTATCAAGCCCTCCATGTATAAAAGGATATTCTCTTTCTTCGTCAAGTTCAATTATGCGTGCGATGGAGATCCTCCTTTTAACTTTTGAGTTGTTTTTGTTATAAAATTGTCAAAACCCTTTGCCCTTAGAAATTCTGATGCTTTTTTTGCATCTTTAAATCTTTTATAATAACCTGCTTTGACCTTGTATAACTTCTCTTTAACCAGAGTAGCATTAAATCCAGCATCTCTAAGTTTTGTAACTAAAGCCTCTGCATTACTTAAATCTGAAAAAGCTCCCAATTGAATAGTGTATACAGCTTTTTTAGAAGTTGCTTTCTTTGAAGTATACACCTTCGTCTCAGCTTTTTTCTTATCCTCTATTTTCTTCTCACTCTGAGTTTTTTCTATTGTTTCAACTTCTTGAACTACCTTAACATCCTCTTTCTTCTCTGGCGTATTTATATGTGGTTGGTTTGCCTGAGCAACATTTTCCGGTTTTTTAGCAATTACAGATTCTGATGTGGAAGGTAAAACTGTTTTTTCAGTCTCGCTGGTTTTTTGAACATAAACTTCCTTTACAGGTGTTGTAATATAACAAAGTGTATAGCCTGCTAAAATACCTAAAATAGATATCGCTGCTACTATTAAAAAAAATGTTTTCTTATGCAATACTAAAAGTTCCTCACTGTTCTTTTTCATATGATTAACATAGCATCACCATAAGAAAAAAATCTATATTGTTTCTCTATGGCTTCTGTATAAGCTTTTTTTACTTTATCAATATCGCAGAAAGCATAAACCATAGCAAGAGGAGTTGATTTTGGCAAGTGAAAATTTGTAATGAATGCATTTATCATTTTAAATTCATATCCAGGATAAATGAAAATATTAGTTGTTCCTTTAATTTTATTTTCATCAGAACCATTGTCTTCATACTGTCCTGAAGCATATCCTTCAAGTGCTCTTGTTGTGGTTGTTCCAACAGAAAAAACTTTTTTACCTTTTTTTCTGGTTTCGTAAGTTTCGTTGAGAACTTTTTTATCTATTTCAAAATACTCAAAATCCATTTCATGTTCCTGTAAATTTTTAACTTTAATTGGTTTGAAAGTTCCAACTCCAACATGAAGAGTAATTTCTCTTAATATAACTCCTTTGTCTTTAATCCTTTCAAGAAGCTCTTCTGTAAAATGAAGCCCTGCAGTAGGAGCTGCAATAGAACCATTGAATCTTGCATAAACTGTCTGATAATTTTCTTTATCACTCTGTTCAGGTTGCCTTTTAATATATGGAGGCAATGGCATAGATCCTTTTGCTTTAATGAAATTCCTAACGTCTTCATAAGACATATTTTTGAAAACAAGTTCTCGTCCATTACAATTTTTTCTAAGTTCAATAATATATTCATCAATTAAAATATCACCTTCATAACTTCCCTTTGTCATTACTTCCCAGACTACCTCTTTTGGGGAAGATTTTTTTTCTCGAATTAATAAAACTTCGATTTTACCACCAGAAGCTTTTTTGCAAAAAAGCTTCGCTGGAATGACTTTTGTATTGTTAATCACAAGCATATCGCCTTTATTGAAATATTCAACAATTTCAAAAAAAAGTCTATGCTCTATCTGTCCTGTATCTCTGTGTAAAACAAGCAAGCGAGCCCTGTCTCTTTTAGACAAAGGACGCTGGGCAATTAAATCGCATGGTAATGAATAATCAAGCTTAGTTATTTCCATTGAGAGTTGTTATTTCTGTTCCCGGATAAAAATACTGCAAAATTTCTTTATAACTCTTACCCTCCTGTGCCATCTGAAAAGCACACCACTGACACATCCCAACTCCATGACCATAGCCACTTCCTTCAAAAATCACTCCATCCTTCTCAATTTTGATAGATTTTATCATTGTACTTGGCAAAACTGACCAGTTCAAAAGCCTCCTTAACTCAGTTGCTTTCACTATTTTTTCATTCTTACCATCACTGAATCCAAGTTCCTTTACTCTATTTGTTTTTGTATTGCTTATTATTCTGATGTCTTCTATTTTCTTCATTGATAAAGCCTTCCCAAGCATTTCAAAGCTGATTTTCTTTTCCCAAAGTGTATATGGAGAAGGCGTAGATGGGACATTAACAGGTTTTAAATAGGGAACTTCTCTTCCAAAAACCTCTTCGGGATCTTCTGTACTACCAACACTGCAAGCATGATAGAAAGCAATTACAGGTTCTCCATTATAACTCAGTATCTGTCCTTTTGTTTCTTTAACAGCTTTCTCAGTTTCCTCTGTTGACTCATCTCCTCTGTAAACCTGATGAAATACAGAAGATGTAACATCATAAAAATTTCTGGTTCTATTTCGAATAATATGAGTAATAGCATAGGTTCGTGCTAAAACAGCCTGAGCTTTTAAGGCTTCTTCTGGCCAGTGAATTCCAACCTCTGATGCAACTACTCCCTTTACATAATCTTCCAGTTCAACCACATCTATTAAAAAATATCCATCTTTTCCTTTCCAAATCTCAATTTCGCCCTGATAAATTGACCCATTGACAATTGCCTTTGCTGATATTTTTTTTATTTTTTCAAGCTCATTTGAAGTAGGTCTTCTATCTCCTATGAGAACTCTTATATAAGAGTTCTCATTATTATCCATAGGATAAACTTGTGTGAAAAAAAATAAACTGACAATTATTACAAATATAAATCTTATTAGTTTCATCTTTTACTCAAGAAATAAAATACAAAACTAAGTATAATACTTAACAGTATTGATGTTGCAAGTGGGAAATAAAAAACAAAGTTCTTTTTTTTAATTACAATATCCCCAGGAAGTTTACCAATAAAAGAAAGTTTATCAGCAGCTATCATCAATAATCCCATAATAATTATAATTATTCCAATAACAATTAAGACTTTTCCAATTTCATTCATAATTTATTGTTTTTAAATATCTTTCAGCTTCTGAATATATACATCCGCAGTATTTCTGTCTGTAAAGGTTAAGTTGTTTTGCTGAGAACATCGATTTTCTAAAGCCTTCTCTGAAGTCCTCAACAATGAAATTAATCCCGAAATATTTACCAGTCTCACTACCTATTTCTACTATTTTATCAAAATTCTGATAAGGACTTACCAGTAAAGTGGTCGTAAAACTCTCAATACTGAGCTGTTTTGCCTGTTCAGCAGTCTTTTCAAGTCTCATTTTATAACATACCAGGCATCTTTCTTTTTCCCTTCCGACAATTATTCGTAGAAATTTATAAAATTCTCTGTAATCTTCGTCATATATAGCATTGATATTTGCTAATTGCTGAAACTTTTTCAGAGACTCAAGTCTCAATTTATATTCACTAAATGGATGAATATTGGGATTATACCAGAAAAGAATTATCTCAAACCCTTTATTTTTAAGAACTTCAACTGGATAGATTGCACAGTTACTGCAACAGGCATGAAGCAGTATTTGCATTCTAAAACAACCTCTCAGGGCTTTTCTTTTTTAAAACCTCATAAGCAAGTCGTGTTGCCACCCTGCCTCTTGCTGTTCTTTCAATAAAGCCCTCCTGCATAAGATATGGCTCATAGACATCTTCAATTGTATCTTTATCTTCCCTTAATGATGCTGCTATTGAGTCAATACCTGCAGGACCACCATTGAATTTTTCAATAATTGTGAGAAGAATTTTTCTGTCCATTTCATCAAGACCATAATCATCAACATCCATAGCAAATAAGGCTCCCCTGGCTGTATTCAGGTCTATTGTATCTTTATCCTTTACCTGAGCAAAATCTCTAATTCTTTTAAGCAATCTGTTTGCAATTCTTGGTGTACCACGAGACTTTCTCGCAATCTCCATAGCTGCATCGTCGTTTATAGAAATCCCGAGTATTTTTGATGATCTTGATACTATTTCTTTGAGTTCATCTGGATTGTAAAACTCCAGTCTGAACACAACTCCAAATCTATCTCTAAGAGGCGATGTAATCAAACCTGTTCTTGTTGTAGCACCAATAAGAGTAAATCTTGGCAGATTAATCTTGATAGATCGGGCGGAAGGTCCCTGCCCAACTATTATATCAAGTGTAAAATCCTCCATTGCAGGATATAAAATCTCTTCAACCACTCTTGGAAGTCTGTGAATTTCATCAATAAAAAGAATATCTCTATCTGAGAGATTTGTTAAAATTGCTGCAACGTCACCTGCTCTTTCTAAAACAGGGCCTGATGTACTCTTTATATTAACGCCTAATTCATTGGCTATAACTGTTGCAAGAGTTGTTTTTCCAAGCCCTGGTGGCCCACAGAAAAGAACATGGTCAAGAGGTTCCTGTCTGATAAGTGCTGCTTTTATAAAAACTTCAATATTCTCTTTAATTTTTTTCTGCCCTATAAATTCTCTTAAACTTCTAGGCCTTAGGGTTATATCTAAAATTTCATTATTTTCCATCTTTACCCGAAAGAATGCTCAAGGCCTCTCTGATTATTGTTTCCTCAGTTTTATCTTTTTGATAAATTTTTTCTAAAACTTCCTTTGCATCCGTTCTTTTGTAACCAAGATTAATAAGGGCAGAGAGGATATCTTCATATTTTAGGTCTTTCTCATAATCTAAAGAAGGCAAAACACCTTTTAGTTCAAGAAAAATCCTTTGAGCCGTCTTCTTCCCAATTCCTGGAATTTTACTGAGTGATTTTATATCTTCCTCTTCAACTATCTTATAAAGAGTTCCCCTGTCATAGGCTGAAAGAATATTCATTGCTGTTGTAGGACCAATTCCAGAAATTTTTATTAATTCCTCAAAAAGATGTCTTTCTGATGTCTCTAAAAAACCATAAATATTTATGGATTCTTCTTTTAAAACCAGCGAAGTATAAAGCAGAATTTCATCATCTGTATTAATATCTCTGGAAACTCTAAGCGGTATTTTTATTGAATAACCAAATCCGCCTGTTTGAACAATAACCCTGTCTAATTTAACAGCAATAATCTTACCTTTTATAAAATCAAGCATCTATATATTTTAACACTTTTAAAATATTAGTTTCTTTTGATGTTGTTTTGAAAAAAATACTCAACATTCTTTGAGTTTATGTGACATATTGCAACAGCAAGTGCATCAGAACAGTCATAGGAAATACGATTATTTATATTTAAAAAGTTATGTACCATGCTTTTAACCTGAATCTTATGAGCCCTTCCATATCCTGTCAGCGCTTTTTTTATCTCTGTTGAACTATACTCATAAACAGGTATTTCCATTTGAGCCGCAACTAAAAAAGCTATTGCTCTTGCATATCCAAGAATAAATGAAGAAGGAATCTTTTTACCTGCAAATATTTTTTCAACAGCCATTTCATCAGGCATATACGTTTTAACTATATCTGTAAGAATTTCATAAATAGATTTCAATCGTTCAGGAAGGTTCAAACTATGGGAAATATTAATAGTGCCTCCATAAATCAACTTCATTGATTTTGACTCAATCAATCCATATCCAAAATGTCTGCTTCCAGGATCAATGCCTATAACTGTCATTGTTTCAGTTTCTTTTTGGTTGTCGGTATTTCAAATAATATATCCTCAACAAGTTCGCATAAAATATGAGCAAGTGTGATATGTGTCTCCTGAATTCTGGGAGTCTCTTCTGATGGAACTGAAAATGCATGGTCTACCTTTGATATCAGTTTTTCGCCTTTTGTGCTTGTAAATGCTATTGTTTTAAGCCCTCTTTTTCTGGCCGCTTCAACCGCCTTTATAACATTTCTTGATGCCCCTGAGGTACTGATTCCAATAGCAATATCACCGGACTGTCCAAGTGCCTTAATCTGCTTTGCAAATACTTCAGAGTAATCATAATCATTTGCTATTGCAGTAAGTACAGCCATATCTGTGTTCAATGAAATAGCAGGAAGACCCGGTCTTTCCCTTTTAAATCGATTTACAAACTCTGCAGCAATATGTGATGCATCTGTAGCACTTCCACCATTTCCAAATATAAAAATTTTGCCTCCCTCATTAAGTGTTTTCGCTATCAATTCAGCCACTTCTTTAATGAGAGGTATATTTTCTCTGAAAAACTGCTCCTTTACTCTTATTGAGTCCTCAAACGCTTTTCTAATCTTGTTGTCTATCTCCATTATTCTTCCTCCTTAAAACACGGATACAGTTTGTCATAAGTTGCAAGGATATGCTCGGGAACTACACGAATATCCTCAAGAATTGTCATAAAGCCAACATCTCCTGCCCATCTCGGAACAATATGCCAGTGAAGATGCTCATCAATGCTTGCTGATGCCACAACACCGATGTTTAACCCCACATTGAATCCGTCTGGATGGAGCCTTTTTTTAAGACACTTCAAACACTTAACTGTAAGAATCATACATTCTGTAAGTTCATCTGTATTGAGTTCTTCTAGACTCTGCACATGTCTATAAGGAACAACCATGAGATGACCTGATGTATATGGATATTTATTCATAATGATAAAAGCAAGTTTGCCCCTGTACAGAATCAAATTATCCCTGTCCTTGCTGTCATTTGGCTTTTCACAGAATATGCATCCTTTTTCCTTCTCTCCAGAAATATATTCAATTCTCCATGGTGCCCATAGTACTTTCATTTAAGCCTCCTTAGAGCCTGCTGTGCATCCTCCCATGTAAGCCATTTATCTTTTCTGTTTCTGAGCAAATAAGCAGGATGAAAGGTAGGAATAACAGGAATATTATTGTAATAAAACATCTGTCCTCTTATTTTAGAAATATGAATATCCCTGATTTTTCCTTTCGCTCCCATCAATGCAAATGTAGCAACCTTACCAAGAGTCATTATAACCTTGGGTTTAACTATTTCTATCTCTTTTTTCAAATAGTCGAAACAGGTTGATATCTCACTTTCAAATGGCTCTCTGTTCTTTGGAGGATGACATTTCACAGTATTTGTTATATATATATCTTTCCTTGTAAATCCTATTTTCTCTATCAGACTAGTTAAAAGCTTCCCTGCTTCACCAACAAAAGGTTTTCCCTGCAAATCCTCTTCAACTCCTGGTGCTTCACCAACAAACATTATATCTGAATTTAAATCACCTTCACCGCATACTGGATGTGTCCGTGAATTGCTTAATGTACACTTTATACAATGTTTAATCTGCTTATTAAGTTCATCCATTACATCAGTCAAAGAATCCTTATCAGTAAATCTATTTTTCTCTTTCAGAATTTCGCTTCCGCTTTGATTTGAAATGATATTAGTTGAACTATATTGAATTGAAGGAATAAGAGACTGAAAGAAATTAATAGGTAACTCCCTGAATCCAAGAGCTTGATAAAAATTTAGAATCTCGACAATATTAGTTATCTCTCTCCCCATCTAAGCTTTTCTCTTAAAACTCTAAAATAGTCTCTTCCAACAGGTGCAATTAAATAAGTCTTTTCATCAGCAACCCTGCATCTTACTCTATCATTTATCTTAAGAGGAAATCCAATCTGTCCGTCTATGGTTAAAAATATATCCTTAACATTTGAAGATATAACCAGATCAATTATAAAATTGTCAGGAAGAACCACAGGCCTTACACTTAAAGTATGAGGACATATTGGTGTAAATACAAGACCTTTAAGGGTTGGGAAAAGAATCGGACCTCCAGCTGAGAGATTATAGGCTGTTGAACCTGTAGGAGTGGATATTATTATACCATCTGCCTTTATTGTTGATACATACATATTGTTGATGATTAATTCAAAATCTGAAATTTTAGCCATAATACCCTTACCGATTACAAGGTCATTAAGTCCAAGATACTCATTAATTGTCTCTTCATCCCTGAATACCTGAGCATTTAGCATGCTTCTTTCTTCAATATCATAACTACCAGAAAATATCAACTCTAAGCTCTTCCATAAATCAGTTCTCTGAATCTCGGTTATGAATCCAAGAGTTCCCATATTTATTCCAATTATTGGAATTTTTCTTCCATTAATAATTCTTGATGCTGATAGCATTGTACCATCTCCACCAAGAACTATCACCGCATCAGAACTCTGAATTGCCATTATTTCTGAATGATTAAATGATGAAAATGCTCCCACAGAATGAAAAAGCACACATTCAACATTTTTATTTTTCAGCCATTCCTGAACCTTCATAGCTGTTTCAATAGCTAAATTATCATTTTCCTTATAGAGAATTGAAACTTTCCTGAACATTTAAAGCTCCATTTCCATAACTCTTATTTTTTCATCAACTAAATTTATTGTAATCTTTAATGTTTTTTCAGGCAAATCATTTAACCTTTCTGCCCATTCTACCACACATGTACCGTGTTCAAAATATTCCCACAAATCAAGTTCTTCTTCTTTAATATTATCAACTCTGTAAAGATCAATATGATAGAAATCGACTTCTGGATATTGAGATACTATCACAAAACTAGAGCTTGCAATATCTTTCTCCTCAATACCAAAAGCAGATGCAATACCCTTTGTCAAAACAGTTTTGCCTGCTCCCATTTCTCCATAAAGAGCTATAACATTAATCCCTGAATTTTTAATGTATGTTCCTATCATCTTACCAAAAGTTTTGGTTTCCTGTTCTGAATATGTAAAAACTTTCA
Organism: Thermodesulfovibrio thiophilus DSM 17215; assembly: GCF_000423865.1. Lineage (NCBI taxonomy): Bacteria > Pseudomonadati > Nitrospirota > Thermodesulfovibrionia > Thermodesulfovibrionales > Thermodesulfovibrionaceae > Thermodesulfovibrio > Thermodesulfovibrio thiophilus. The sequence continues at coordinate 182,342 of NZ_AUIU01000011.1, read as the reverse complement.
TTTTTTAAAATTTTTGTAGAGAAACAAAACAATCCCTATACTTATTGCAGTATCCGCAATGTTGAATGCTGGCCAATGAACTGTGCCTATATGAAGATCAACAAAATCTATAACATATCCATAAATTAATCTATCTATAATATTTCCAAGTGCTCCAGCTATTATTAAAGAATAAACAAACCAGTTTTTAGAATCTTTTAAATACAAATAAACAAGAAATAATGTTGCAAGTACAGCAACAAAAATAAAAAATCCAGAACCCAGGAATTTAAACATTCCAAAAGCAGTTCCTGTATTTTCAACATAAACCAGATTAAAAAATGGAAGTATTCTAACTATTCCATACGGAGATAAAAATTTAAGAGCAGCATATTTTGCAATCTGGTCAACTAAAAGAATAATGAAAATTAAAGACAGAGATTTTTTAAGTCTTGAGGACATGATAGCATCTTGGGCATACGTCTTGAATTTCAAGTTTTCCCACCATTGGCGAGTAATTCCAACATCGCTGACATTTTTGTCCCTCAGCTCTTTCAACATTAATTATAAACTCTTCATCCAATTGATCGGATAAGTCTTTAATTTCTACCTGAGAAACTATAAAAAGAAATGGAAGAAAATCAACATATTGGCTTAAAAATTTCTTTAATTTTTTATTTACCTGAAGAACAATTTTTGATTCAAGAGAGTTTCCTATAAACTTTTCCTGTCTTTTTAACTCAATAGATCTGTTAACCTTATCTCTCAGTTCAATCAATTTCTCCCACTTTGCTTCAAGCTCATCATTTATAAAACTCTCATCAAGTTCTGGAAGCCTGTCCAGAAATACACTTTCAGTTTTTTTGAATGGCAGATATTGCCATGCCTCTTCTGCAGTGAATGAAAGAATCGGCGCAATTAGTTTAATAAGGGAATCCGCTATGTTATATAGAACCCACTGGGCTGCTCTTCTGTCTAAAGAATCCGCCTTAAATGTATAAAGTCTATCTTTAAGAATATCAAGATAAAATGCACTCATATCTGTTACACAGAAATTATGAATTGCATGAAAAACCTGATGGAATTCAAAATTTTCATAAGCTGTTTTTACTTTTTTTATCAACTTCTGAAGCTTCATCATTGCCCATCTATCTATTTCTAACAGATGAGCTTGGTAGTCTTTGCCATCATAGTCATATACGTTTCCAAGAAGATAACGAAGGGTATTTCTGATTTTCCTGTAAGCCTCTGTAAGCCTTGAAAGAATCTCCTGTGAAAGCTTTATATCATCTCTATAATCTTCAGCTGATACCCAGAGTCTGACAATATCCGCACCATTTGACTTAATAATCTCCTGAGGAGCAATTACATTGCCAAGAGACTTCGACATCTTTCTTCCCTGTCCATCAACTGTAAATCCATGTGTAAGAACAATTTTATACGGAGCCCTTCCTTTATTACCAAGTGATGTTATAAGTGAACTCTGAAACCATCCCCTGTGCTGGTCACTTCCTTCAAGATACATATCAGCAGGCCAGCCAATCATAGGATTTCTTTCAAGAACTGCCGCATGACTAACACCTGAGTCAAACCATACATCCAGAATATCCTTTTCTTTATTAAAATCTTTTGAACCGCATTCTGGACATGAATAATCAGGAAGAAAATCATCAAGATTAAGCCTGAACCATACATCTGAGCCCTTTTTCTCAATAAGCTCCCCGATTTTACTAAAAAGCTGTTCATCTTTTATTATGTATCCACACTTTTTACACACAAATAACGTAATGGGGACTCCCCACGCTCTCTGTCTTGACAAACACCAGTCAGGCCTTTTCTCAACCATTGAATATATTCTCTCCCTACCCCATGAAGGAATCCATCTAACTTTATCTATCTCTTGCAGTGCACGATGACGTAGATCTTGATGATTCATTGAGATAAACCATTGAGTAGTTGCCCTAAAAATAACAGGTTTTTTGCATCTCCAGCAGTGAGGATATGAATGAGTTATATTTCCTTCCCAGATAAGCGAGCCATTTTCTCTCATATGCTCTATTATTAGTTTATTTGCTTTAAAAACATTTTCACCGCTAAAATAAGGAACTTCTTCAATAAATCTGCCTTTAGCATCTACTGGAGCATAAATGTCAAGCCCGTATTTTAATCCAACCTCGTAGTCTTCCTCACCGTGTCCGGGTGCAATGTGAACAATACCTGTACCTTCTCCAATTTCAATAAAGTCAGCCAAAACAACTCTTGATACCCTATCTATAAAAGGATGCCTTGCAACCATACCTTCAAGCTCTGAACCTTTTATCTCAAATAAAGGAGTTTCATCAATATCAATCTTATCCTTCAAATTTTTAATAGCTTCTTTAACCAGTATGAGTACACCCTTTGAAGTTTTCACTCCAACATAATTAAAATCAGGATGAACAGCCAGAGCAAGATTTGCAGGTAGTGTCCATGGAGTTGTTGTCCAAATCACAATATAAACTGGTAGACCTTTAATTGATAGCTTTTCTTGCTCTATTACCTCAAATGCCACAAAGATTGATGGAGATTCCTTATCAGCATACTCCACTTCAGCGTCAGCCAGAGCTGTGACACAGGAAGGACACCAGTAAACAGGCTTTTTACCTCTGTATACATATCCATTTTTTACAAAACTGAAGAATTCTTTTACAATAGTGGCTTCATAATCATTTGACATTGTGATGTATGGATTATCCCAGTATCCAAAAATACCAAGCCGGATAAACTCATCTCGTTGAATATTTATAAATTTCTCAGCATACGCTCGACAGAGCTGTCTTTTTTTAAATATATCAACATGTTCTTTTTCTTTGCCCAACGATTTATCCACCTGAAGTTCAATTGGAAGTCCATGACAATCCCATCCTGGAATAAAAGGGCAATAATGACCAAGCATTGAGCGATATTTAACAATTATGTCTTTAAGAATCTTATTAAGTGCATGCCCTATATGAATATGGCCATTTGCATAGGGAGGACCGTCATGAAGAATAAAACGTTCTCCACCAAGAGCTCTATTGTTATCTACAAGATTTTCATATACTCTGTGTTCTTTCCAGAACTCAAGCATAGCAGGTTCTCGTTCGGCAAGGTTCGCCTTCATTGAGAAATCAGTTTTGGGTAAATTAAGTGTCTCTCTGTAATCACCAGGCATAAATAACAAAATAACACAATATTTTGTTAAAAATCAAATTTGAAGCCTTTTTTTATTAACTTAACCCTACTAATGAATCTAATCTTCTATAGAAAATACTAAAATTAATATAAAATAAAATTTTTAATCATAAAAAGTATATTCCTATATCAATACAAAAATATGGGCTTTTAATTTAAGTACTTCTTGACATCTAATAGATAAATATTCTATGTTAACTACAATGGTTTTTTTACGATCCTTCAGTGTTCTTGTTATCTCTGATGAAGCAGACAGGATTTATAAAATTTTTAATTCTGTTGGTATCTCAATTAGAAAGTCTCGCAAAGCAAATCCTGGATCTATTCATGACTTCTCTAATTATGACATAGCATTTCTTGATATTGACTCTGAGGGATGGCAGAAGAGACTTAATGAACTCAAACAGTATATGCCTGTTATTTCATTTGGTAAACCAGATATTAAAAAAGCAGTTGAATCAATGAAACTCGGCGCCACAGATTTTCTGCCAAAGCCTTTACGTGACGATTTAGTGGCATCAGTATTTGAAAGATTTAAAGACCAACCGAAAGTTGATATTCCTGATTTAATAGGGGTTAGCCGAATCATGGAGGATGTTTATTGCGGTATTCGCAAAGCTGCACTTACCGATAGTAATGTCTTGATTACTGGAGAGTCAGGTACAGGTAAAGAACTTGTTGCAAGGGCAATTCATAACCTGAGTGAAAGAAAAGATAAACCATTTATTGTTATAAACTGCACAGCGATTCCAGATAGTTTACTTGAGTCAGAACTTTTTGGTTTTGAAAAGGGAGCTTTTACAGGTGCAAATTATACAAAAAAGGGACTTATTGAATGGGCTCATGAAGGTACAGCTTTTTTTGATGAAATTGGCGATGTATCACCTCTTTTTCAAACAAAAATTTTAAGGGTTATACAGGAAGGAGAATTTACAAGAATTGGAGGTAATTATCCAATAAAAATAGATGTTAGATTTATCGCTGCTACAAATAAAGATCTGGTGAAAGCCTGTAAAGAAGGCACATTCAGAGAAGACCTCTTTTACAGACTAAATGTAATTAATATAGAACTTCCTCCATTAAGAACCCGCAAAGAAGACATTCCTGTCCTCACTGATTTCTTTATAAAAAAGCACGGTAATAAAAGAAAAGATCTTGTCGTGAAAGGTATAACTGACAAGGCTCTGGATATTTTAATGAACTATTCATTTCCGGGCAATGTTCGTGAACTTGAAAACATTATTGAAAGAGCAATTGCATTTACCAATTCTACAGAGATAACTGTAAAAGATCTGCCAGCCTATTTATTAAAAAATTCAAATTCAAAAAAGATTCATCAGGGAAGCCTCAGACAAGCAGTCAGTACCTTCGAAAAGGAGCTCATATGGTCAGCCTTACAAAAAAGCAAAGGCAACATTTCAAAGGCAGCAGACCTTCTTGGTATTCATAGACAACAACTTCAGAGAAAACTGAAACAATTCAAAATTGCAACATAATTATTTGATGCAGTAAAAAGTTTCATTCAAATTTAAAAATTTCAAGAAAAAATTTTACAATTAAATTAAAACGCAATTATATGTTGCAGCGTTGTATTGCTTAATCCATTTTTGCTTTATTTTTACTGTTTCTATTTTCTGGCATCTCCATTGCATATATCATTCAATAATGAAAAAGGTCTGGAAAAAAATGAAGAATCTACTGGTTTCCATAACATTTTCCAAACCAAAAGAGTTTGATAGGCTCAGCAAAAAAACAGAAAAAAACAAAAAGAAGGGAGGTGAAAAAAACAAGCCTTTGAAAAAAGTTTTATAAGAGTTTTAACCAGCAAAACAACAACCTTTAAAGGAGGAGGATGTGGGATGAGTAAACTTAGAAAAGTTTATGATTTGATGATGGCAGGGGCTGTAGCCCAGGCACGATGGGAAAAGCAGATGTCAGATAATATTCTGAAGAACAAAAAACGACTGATTATTCTGCTTGCATTAATTACTCCAATATTTCTGATTTCGATTCTTGGTGCTGCTGATATTCTTGGTGGGAAAAGTGCTTATGCACCATCCCATTACACAACAACTGTATTTGTTGCTTCAATTGCTGTTGGACTTGCTGCAGGGCTTATTACAGGATGTATAGGTGCTGGCGGTGGTTTTATCATTGCACCGGCATTGATGGCAGCAGGTGTTAAGGGAATTCTAGCAGTTGGAACAGACCAGTTTCATATTTTTGCAAAAGCCATAATGGGAACAGTACTCCACAAGAAACTCGGTAATATCTCTGTAGGGATTGCTGTTGCTTTTGTTATCGGTTCTGTTTTGGGTGCTACTACAGGTGGTTATATTCAGAGAGCCATATACAGTGCTGATCCTGTATTAAGTGAAGCTTTTATCAGCATAATTTATGCTATTATACTTGCAATACTTGGATTTTATGGATTGGCTGATTATATAAAATTAAGCAGAGCCAGGAAAAAAGGTGTGACACAGACAGATGCTCATGGTGGTGGAGCACCATTAACAACAACAAAACTTGCACTAAGTATTCAAAAAGTCAAAATCCCTCCAGTAATAAAGTTCGATCAGGATTTCGGTGGAAAAACAATATCCTGGATATTCGTTACAAGTATAGGATTTATTGTTGGAATCCTTGCATCTGTTATGGGAGTTGGTGGTGGATTTGTTACATTTCCTCTTTTTGTCTATGTTTTAGGAGTTTCCACTCCTACGACAGTTGGAACTGATATATTACAGATAATATTTACAGCAGGCTACTCATCAATTACTCAGTACGCAATTTATGGTTATGTATTTTATACTCTAGCAATGGGTCTTCTTCTTGGTTCTCTTATAGGAATTCAAATTGGAGCCCTCACTACAAAGGTTGTGCCAGGAATGCTTATAAGAGGCTTCTGGGTTATGACAATTCTCGCAGGCTTTGCAAACAGAGCTAGCGTTGTCCCTGATAAATTAAGAAGTCTTAATCTATGGAAAATTTCACAGGGAGCATGTGATATCTTTATTCTTGTTGGAAACATTGTTTTCTGGGGAGCGATCGGCATGTTTGCTATATGGGTATTAGGAACGTTCTTTAAGAATCTCAAAGCATTTAAAGAGGAGGGATAAAATGGCTGTTGACAAAAAACATTTATCAATGGGCTTAACTCTGCTTATTAGCTTTATTGGTGTTTTGATTCTAATATTTGCACCAATATATGGAGAGGGGTTGAATGGTCTTGAATATTCTGATGAGCTGTTTAATAAATTAGCAAAGGGTTCTGCCTATTTTATACCAAAAGTTACAAAAGATATTGAAAAATTTAAGGGTAAACCCTTTGATGTGACTATTGATGTAAAAAAGGCAACAGATAAACCAGGTGAAGGCGAAAAAAGGGCGGAAAATGTAAAGAAACTTTATACTACAAATGGTGCACAGGTTGAGGTTAATGGCACAAAGGTTCATATAACAGGTGATTTTGCAGCAATACTTCTTGCAGCTCTTGAGGATTCGCAGCAGATGTATAATAACAATGGTGACTATATTAAAAATAAATACGGAGTTACAGATGATGACAAAATGAAACAGATGTTTAGGCAGTGGCATAATTCATTATCAGCAATTAGCAAAAAATTTACTCTTGAGAAGAAAGTTAATGAATCAAATATTATTAAAACTGTTTTAACAAAGGCAATAGAGCCAGCTTATAATTTCTATGGTATTGAGGCTGAAAAAGTAAGTGAAAAAGCTGGTGTGTTGACTGGTTTATTAGCATTTTATGTTTTATATACTGTCTGGTATGGATTTGGTATGCTTTATCTTTTTGAAGGATTAGGATTTTCTACCAAGAAAGCAAAAGTAAAGAAGGAGGTATAATATGGCAATTGGAGCTTGTCCGTTAACAAAAGTTGATAAAATACTCGTAGCTACCGATGGTTCAGAGGCAGGTAAATTTGCTGCACAAGCTGCAATTGAACTTGCAAAACCCTGTGAAAGCACAGTTTATGCTATCTGTGTTGCAGAAGTGCCAGTTTTTGCTGCAGAATTTGTGGAGACTCTGCCTCAACTCATAGACAGCCTTGAAAAAAGGGCAAAAGCAGCCCTTGATGAAGTTAAGACTCTTTCTGAAAAAAATGGCGTAAAATGTGAAACAATCAGTTATACAGGACCTGATCCATTCAAATACATAATTGACGAAGCAATAAAAAACAGAGTTGATTTGATAATTCTCGGTAAAAAGGGTGTAATGCTTGGTGCAGTGGGTACAAAAGTTATAGCCAATGCACCATGCAAAGTCCTTGTGGTTCCTGTTGGTGCCACTTTGAATTTTGACAGAATAGTTATAGCAACAGATGGATCTGTTTACAGTCAATTAGCGACATCTGAAGCAATCGGCATGGCAAAAAGATTTGGCAGCGAACTCATTATTGTATCTGTTGCAAAAAAAGACGAAAATATCTCTTATGCTGAAGAAGCAGTAAAAATGGTAAAAGAAGTTGCTGAGCGTGAAGGGGTTAAAGTTCAAAGCGTTATTGCAAAAGGAGAAGCATTTGAACAAATTGTTGATACTGCAAATAAGAATGCAGCTGGATTAATCGTTATGGGAACATACGGAAGAACAGGCATTGAAAAATTCTTTATGGGGAGTATAGCTGAAAAAGTTATCAGTACATCAGCTCGACCTGTACTTGTTGTAAAAAAGAAGTAAAATTTTTAAATTAAAAGGAGGAGGTCAACCCCTCCTCCTTTTAATTTTTTAATATCTATCATTTGTTGTTGTTATTATTTAATGAAAAATGAAAAAATGAGACTGTCTTCAAACTGAAATACCCAGTTGTATCATCTTATCCTTTATCTTAACTATCTTATCTCTTATCTGAGCTGCTTTTTCAAACTCAAGATTTGCCGCAGCATGCTTCATTTCTGCTTCAAGTTTTTTCAAAGTTTCTCCATTAATCTCATATTTCTCGTCTTTTTCTTCAAGAACATCTACAGTGAAGTAATCCCTTTCATAAATTGATGCGAGTATATCTTTTATTTTACTTTTTACTGTCTCTGGAACAATTCCCATTTTTTTATTATACTTTTCCTGAATTCGTCTACGTCTTTCTGTTTCCTCAATTGCCTTTTTCATTGAATCAGTGATTGTATCAGCATAAAAAATTACAATACCATTTACATTTCTTGATGTTCTCCCAGCTGTCTGAATTAAAGACCGTTCTGAACGCAAAAATCCCTCTTTGTCCGCATCAAATATTGCAACAAGAGACACCTCTGGAAGGTCAAGTCCTTCCCTTAAGAGATTTACTCCAATAAGCACATCAAAATTTCCAAGCCTCAGGCCTCGCAAAATTTCAACTCTCTCAAGGGTATCAATATCTGAATGAAGATACTTTGCTTTTATCCCAAGAGTTGTATAGTAATCAGTTAAGTCTTCTGCCATCTTTTTTGTCAGGGTTGTAACAAGAACTCTTTCGCTATTTACTACCCTTTTTTGAATTTCCTCAAGTAAATCCTCAACCTGAGAAGTTGCCGGACGAACCTCAATCTTTGGATCAACAAGTCCTGTTGGTCGTATAATCTGTTCAATAATTCTCCCCTGAGATTTTTCAATTTCATAATCTCCAGGAGTTGCTGAAACATATATCACATAATTAACTCTGTGCTCAAACTCTTCAAACTTTAAAGGACGATTATCAAGAGCAGAAGGAAGCCTAAACCCATAATTAACAAGAGTCTGCTTTCTTGAACGATCTCCTTCATACATTCCTCCAATTTGCGGTACAGTAACATGGCTTTCATCAATAACCGTTAAAAAATCACCCTTTGAAGGACCGGCATATATATAATCTATCAACGTAAATGGAGGTTCTCCTGGAAGTCTACCACTTAAATGTCTTGAATAGTTTTCAATTCCATGACAATGTCCGAATTGGCTCAGCATCTCCATATCAAAACGTGTTCTTCTTTCAATTTTTTCTGCAAACAGATCTTCTCCTCGTTCCTTAAAGTAGAGTATTCTTTCCTCGAGTTCTTCTTCAATGGTCTTTAAGGACTGCTGAAGTCTTATCTCAGGAGTAACCCAGTGACTGCTTGGTGGTATAAAGATTCTCTCAAGTCTTCTTAATCTTTTGCCAGTCATGGGGTCTATTTCATATATAGCATCAATTTCATCGTCAAAAAATTCGACTCTGTAAGCTCTTTCAAGACAATGTGATGCATAAATATCAACAACATCTCCCCTGACTCTGAAAGATCCTCTTCTGAATTCATTTTCTTCTCTTATATAGAGAATTTCAACAAGTTTCTTCAAAAGTGCATCTCTGTCAGTGCGCATTCCTTCTTCAAGATTTATATGCATTGATAGATAGTCATCTGGAGAACCAATACCATAAATACATGATACAGATGCTACAACTATAACATCTTTTCGTGTAAGAACAGATAACGTTGCAGAATGTCTCAGTCTGTCAATATCATCATTAATTAAAGAGTCCTTTTCAATGTAAGTATCTGTTTCCGGGATATAGGCTTCAGGTTGATAGTAATCGTAGTAGCTTACATAATATTCAACTGCATTGTATGGAAATAACTCTTTCAGTTCTCCATAAAGCTGCGCTGCAAGTGTTTTATTATGAGCAATAACAAGGGTTGCTTTGTTAACTCGAGCAATCACATTGGCAATTGTGAATGTTTTACCAGAACCTGTAACCCCAAGTAAAACCTGATGCCTGTGTCCCTTTTTTATACCATCAGTTAGCTGTTTAATTGCTTTTGGTTGATCTCCCTTTGGCTTAAAGGAGGTATGAAGTATGAATCTGTCCATCGGGATTATTTTAACGTTGAAGTAGCCTAGCTGCCTCTCTGGCAAAGTAAGAGAGAATTATATCTGCTCCTGCGCGTTTTATTGATGTAAGTATTTCCATCATTACTGTTTCTTCATTAAGCCATCCAAACTGAGCCGCAGCTTTTATCATTGAGTATTCTCCACTTACATTGTATGCAGCAACCGGAACATTAAAAGATTGTTTAACATCGGATATAATGTCTAAATATGATAAAGCAGGCTTTATTATAACCATATCAGCTCCTTCTTCAATATCAAGAGCAACTTCTCTTATTGCTTCCCTTCGATTTGCTGGATCCATCTGATATGAACGTCTGTCTCCAAATGCAGGAACAGATTGAGCTGCTTCTCTGAAAGGTCCATAAAAAGCTGATGCATACTTTGCAGCATAGGAAAGGATTACCACATCTGTAAAACCTTCTTCATCGAGAGATTTACGGATTTTCCCTACCCTTCCATCCATCATATCTGAAGGAGCTACAATATCAGCACCTGCACGTGCATGAGAAACAGCTTCAAGCGCTAATACCTCAAGCGTAGCATCGTTATCGATTGTTCCATTTTTTATAATTCCACAGTGTCCATGAGATGTATATTCACATAAACAAACATCGGTTATAATAATCAGCTCAGGAATGAAATCTTTTATTGCTTTTATTGCCTGCTGAACAACACCATTGTCTTTATAGGCATCAGAGGCTTTTTCATCCTTATTTTCAGGAATCCCAAAAAGTATTATAGCTGGAATATTCAGTGAATATACTTCCTTAGCTGTTTTTACTGCTTCATCAATACTTTCCTGGAAACACCCTGGCATTGATGAAATAGAATTTTTAACTCCTTTTCCCGGAACAACAAACATTGGATAAATAAAATCCTGAGGAGCGAGGGTTGTTTCCCTCACCATTTTCCTCAGGATATCTGTTTTTCTTAATCGTCTTAAGCGTTGAACTGGAAACATCGCTTATACGCCGCAGGACCCTCCGCAACCAGAACCGCAAGAAGGCATTGGTCCTTTAAGCACAAATCCTTCCTGTTCCTCATCTTCATAGTAGTCAAGTTCAACATCATTTAACATGTCAAAGGTTTGTTTAGTCATATAAACCTTTAATCCATCTTTCTCGATTACCTCATCACCTTCTTGAAGCGTTTCATCAATATCAAGACCAAATGATGGACTGCAGGATCCTTCTGTTGAGAATATCCTCAATCCCCAGCCTTCTTTACCCTCGTTTTTAAGAATCACTTTTGCCTTTTCGGCTGCTTTTGCACTAATACTAAACACATCTACCTCCCAAAATTTTTTCTAATTTCAGAATAGCAGTTTTTGAAGAGAATTTGCAAGAAAAAAATTTATAGGCTAAAATACTGATATGCAACCACTTGAGAATAAAAAAATTACAAAAATTGAGCGCAAAGAGATTTTAAAAATTGATGATATTGTAGCTGTTGAACAGAAAATAAAAATTTATGTAAATAATGAAGAAATAGTTTCTTTAGCAGCATCTCCTTTTCAGGTAAAAGAACTCGTAGTTGGCTTTCTTATGACAGAGGGAATTCTTAAAGGTGATTGGTGTCCGGAAAAGATATATATTGAAGAAACACGAGATAACACTGAAGTCAAAGTTGAACTTGAGGGATTTGTATCTTTAGACGGTAAAACAATAACCTCTGGATGTATGGCTGCAGTTAGCTTTCTTAATGATGTGAAAGGTTATACTGATGATAGCTTGCGGATTGAACCTGATAGACTTCTCAACCTTTTTAAACAGTTTCAAGCTAAATCAACTCTTTACAGAACAACAGGCTGTATCCATGCAGTGGCAATTGCGGATTTGGATAATATTTTATTTATTGCTGAGGATGTTGGCAGACATAACGCTGTCGACAAAGCCATTGGCTGGGCTTTACTTAATAAGGTGCCATTTAAAGGCAAGATAATGCTTGTAAGCGGAAGAATTTCTTCTGAGATGATATTAAAAACTGCAAAATGGAAAATTCCTATAATTGTAAGTAGAACTGCACCAACATCTCTTGCTGTTGAGCTTGCTGATAAATCTGGGCTGACAGTGGTTGGATTTTTAAGAGGTCAAAGATTCAACATTTATACCCATCCTGAAAGAATTATTATTTAGGTTCTACTGCCTGATGTCAGTTTAAAACTGACATTGTACTTAAAATAAAAATTTTAATCTGTGCACTTTTTTCTTACTTCACGCATCTGATATAATTGCTCATAGGTTATTTAATAGCTTCTAATCAGGGGATATTTTAATGAACAATTTTTGCTTTATAAAGAGGGGAGAAATAGATTTATGGAATAACATTAATGAGCTTCAAAAACTTATAAATCAAATTGATTCTTTTTTTACAAATTTTCCTGAAATTTTTAAAGAAACAATGATTCTATCAATAGAGATTAAAAATATTCTATTAAAGATTGACCCATTTATCGACCATAATGCAAGAAAAATTTGCTCGCATTGTACCAATATCTGCTGTCAGCATAAAAACAGCAGATATGAATATGATGACACTATTTATATTCTTGCATTGCGAGAAAAATTTCCTCTTCCAGACCGAAATCTTAAAGAAAAAGAACCCTGTTACCTGCTTACAGAAAAAGGATGTAAAACACCACGATATCTCAGACCGTTAAGATGCAACTGGTATCTTTGTGAAAATCTTCTAAAAGAAATGGAGTCAGCACCTGCCAGAGTATTCAGAGAATTTTCAAATAATTTTAAAAATATGCTTTATATCAGAGAGCAGATGCTGAACTCATTTTTTAAATCACTGTCCTACCTTAAGGGTAATATATGATACTCTTCCATCTCTAAAAAACCAGATTATAGCATCATTTTTAACTTTCTTTGATACTCTGACAAAATCTTTAACACTGTTAATTTTTTCATTATTAATTTCCATAATCACATCACCTCTCATCAATAATCCATCAGCAGGTGAGTCTGGATCAATGGATGATATAATGACTCCGTTAATTTTTTTAGGAATATGTAACTGACTTCTTATCTTAGAAGTAAGATCTTCAACATAAATACCTGCCAGAACAGACTCTGATTCAGAAACCATTTGTTCTGCACCCAGTTCACCTATGGTCGCAGTTATAGTATAGCGTTTACCTCCTCTTATAATCTCCATGTTTACTGTTTTGCCTGGCGGAGTACTTACCACAAGATTTCTCAGATGAGCAGCGTCTTCAACTTCTTTACCATTAAAACTAATTATGATATCCTTTCTCATGAGACCTGCTTTTTCAGCAGGGCTTCCATCTTGAATATCAGTAACAACAGCGCCTTTTATCTCCTTAAGTCCGGATGCCTTTGCCATCTCTGTATCCAAATCCTGCACTGTAACACCAAGCCATCCCCTGATTACCTTCTTATTCTTTATAAGACTATCCATAACTACCTTTGCCATATTGCTCGGAATGGCAAAACCAATACCCTGATATCCTCCTGTTGTACTGAATATTGCTGTATTTATACCAACAAGCTCACCACTAACATTAACCAGAGGACCTCCAGAATTACCTGGATTAATGGCTGCATCTGTTTGAATGAAGTCTTCATAGTCCGCTATCCCAACATTTGCCCTGCCTGTAGCACTCACTATTCCTCTTGTGACAGTTAGATTTAGTCCATACGGATTTCCAATAGCGATAACTGTTTCACCAACCTTGAGTTTATCAGAATCTCCCCATTTAATTGCACGGAGCCCATTTGACTTAATCTTTATCACAGCAATATCTGTCTTAGCATCATAACCAACCAGTGTACCGTCAAAAACTTTTTTATCATAAAGCTTTACCTTGATTTCATCAGCACCTTTAATTACATGATAGTTTGTAAGTATATACCCCGAAGGGTCAACAATAACTCCTGAACCAAGTGCTGTCTGAGTAAATTCTTTCGGTCTGTTAAATAGTCCACCAAACTCATCATCAAAAAATCTTCTGAAAAATGGGTCGTTAAAAGGAAAAGGAATCCCCTGTCTTTTAATCTTTTTTGTTGTGTAAATGTTTACAACAGAGGGTCTAACAGCTTGAATAACTTCTGCCATTGCGTTACCAATTTTTGATAACAACTCTTGAGATTCTTTTGAAATCTGATAATCCTCAGAAAATCCTTTGGTCTGAAAATCAAACTTTGAAGAAATAACCAGACCTATGGTAACTCCTATCAAAAGCAGAAGAATTCCGGATATGATGAACTTTTTGTTTTTTTTCATTTCCTCTCCTCCTTATTGTGAAGTTTTTCCCAATCTTTGAGAAATTTTTCAATACCAATGTCTGTTAAAGGATGTTTAATTATCTGCTTAATTACTGAATATGGAATTGTAGCAATATCAGCCCCGATCTTTGCTGCGTCAAGAACATGAAGAGGGTTACGAATGCTGGCAACAATTATTTCAGTTCTAAATGAGTAGTTCTCAAAAATTATCTGAATATCCTCTACCAGATTCATACCTGAATGACTTATATCATCAAGTCTGCCAACAAAAGGACTGACATATGTAGCACCAGCTTTTGCAGCTAAAAGAGCCTGGGTTGGAGAAAAAATAAGCGTTACATTTGTTTTTATTCCATCCTGAGCAAGTTTTCTCACAGCTAGAAGTCCATCTTCAGTCATGGGAATCTTGATTACAATATTCGATGCAATTTTACTCAGTTCAATTGCTTCTGCAACCATACCATCAAAATTCAGAGATACAGCCTCCGCACTTACAGGACCATCCACAATTTTACATATTTCTTCAAGTAATGATATCGGATCTCTGCCTTCCTTAGACAGAAGCGAAGGATTTGTTGTAACACCATCAATTAATCCCAGTTCCCATGCTTTTTTAATCTCTTCCAAATTAGCTGTGTCAATAAAAATTTTCATCCCTTATCCTCCATAACTTTAATTATAAAGTTTTCCCCATCTCTTTCTATTAGTAGTCCATAAAGCGGAGCTATTTCAAACAAAGTTTTACCAAAAATCAAAGAAAAAACATTACTATCAATCTCCAGCTTATCTCTTGCCCAGTCTCTTATAGCAGTATCATATAAAATCATATTAACAATTGCTTCAAAGTTTTCCTCTTTACCAGAGATAAATTCCTCAACTATTTTATTAAATTTTTCAAGCGAACATCTTTCATCATGCTTATTTATAGCTTCTTTTAAAACATCAACACTACCGAATAAATCTTCTCTTGTAAGCCTCCTTTTTTCAAGTCCTGTTATAGTTATGTTCTGACTCCAGCACTCATATTCTCTGCATACAGTTGGCCTGTTTTCATAGATTGTGCAACCAATCTCTGGATCATAAAAAAGACATGTAGAGCTACCAAAAATAGGACGCAATTTTATCAATTCCATTGATGAATAATATGTATCTCCATCTATTGAAGAACGAATTTTTTCACCTTCTCGTATTGCATAAATATCGTTCTCTGAAATAATTCCATTTGTCAGCAAAGAAATATCTTCTTTGAGAATCACTGGAGTATCTCTCATACAGCATTCTCCACATCTATCACAGTCTTTTTTCAAACTGAACTTCATTTTTTTAGGCTTCCCATCTGGATCGTAGCCCTTAACTGTATGGTCATTTCTGTCAGGGCTATAAACAGTTCCATCAGGGAAAACTATTTCAAAATTAGAACTACTCTCATTAAGATTCTTATCCGAAGGATTAGAATTTGATTGTTCTTCCATCCTTTTCTCCTTTTAATAAAATTTTATTGATTACTTCTACATAATGAAATATTTTTTTGTCTTTCATGGCAAATTTAAATTGAATCAAACAGTTTGGGCAAGAACTGATTATCATATCCGCTGTTTCGTATTCTAAAACTTTTTTTCTGAGAATATCCATAGATTGTTTTTCAAATAAAAAGGAAAAAAGTCCTGCAAATCCACAGCATCCCTCTTTCTTCTTAATATCAGCAACACCAAGTTTTTTAAGCACGTTTATTGTTTTATCAGCATCTTTAACATAGTTCAAGGAATGGCATGAAACATGAAAAAATGCAGATGATTCCACAATAGCCTTATCCTGAGAGTTAATTGAAAAATTAAAATCTTCAAAAAGGTCTGCAATGTTTAATACAGAAATCCCCTCTCCAGTAAGTTCTTTATAAACATTTTCGATAAAATGTGCACAGGTAGGGCAGGTAGTTATAACTCCCTCAATGTTAAATGATTTATATGTTTTCAGATTTTTTTTGGCAAGTTTTATTGCATCTTTCTTAAAACCTGCAGCTAGTAGAGGAGCACCGCAACAGTACTGTTTGGGCACAATAACTTCAAAGTTTAGTCGGTTAAGAATATAAATTAACGATCCTGTTATTGATGGAAGTAAATAATTTACCGAGCAGCCTGAAAAAATTGCAATCCGCCCTGCAGGTTTCAATTTTGTGTAAACCTGTAAGAAATCCTGTTGTTTTTGTTTAACAGACACAGTTAAAAATCTATGTAAAAATGTTAAGCGTGGATAGTTTAAAAGAGATTTCAAATGTTTTGAACTATTTAAAAGTTGCAAAACTGAAAAAAATAATCCAGGATAAAATGAAAAATATTTGAATAGATACAGTAAAAACCCCTTTTTCATTTTTGCTCTTGTTTTATATATGAAGTTGCAAACATCTATATTAAGAGGGCAGTTATTTTCACATGCTCCGCAGAGAAAACAACTAAATATCCTCTGTTTCAATGCATTACCTGGCATTACTTCATTTTCTGCCAACGCTCTGACAAGCCTCAGTCTGCCTCTTGGAGAAAATGATTCATTAAGAAAGAGTTCATAACTCGGGCATATTTCTTTACATTTTCCACATTTTGTGCATTCTGTAAGAAAATCCATTTATATATCCTCTACAAAAATTGCAATATTAAATTTAACAATGCCATCTATTTATAATTTTCCTACTGACAATCAAGATTCTATTGTAAAAATATAAGCAGATTATGGAGTATTTTCATAAATGTGATAGATTTCCTGATGAAGTAAAACATCCTTTTTAATTATGATTCGTATTTTTTTAGCATCTTCAAATTCTTCTATGGAATCTCTCTCCTCATCAGTTAATAAATCAGCCACATATGGATTTGTTATAACGGTAAGTTCTGTACCTTGAGGAACAGCTATCGATTTAAGCTTTCTTAAAATTTCATAGGCAACAGTTCTTATACTTTTTACTCTTCCCTTCCCTTCACAATATGGACAATTATCACAAAGAATCTGTTCAAGGCTTTCTCTTGTTCTCTTCCTCGTCATCTGAACTATTCCAAGCTCTGTAATATTATAAATAGTTGTTTTAGCTCTGTCTTTTTTCATTGCCTCTGTCATGGCATTTATAATTTTTTGTTTGTTTTCTTCTTTTTCCATGTCTATAAAATCAATCAATATAATTCCTCCAAGATTTCTGAGCCTTATCTGATAGGCAATCTCTTTAACAGCTTCAAGATTTGTTCTGAGAATAGTGTCTTCAAGATTTTCCTTGCCGACAAACTTTCCTGTGTTCACGTCAATAACAGTCATTGCCTCTGTCTGGTCAATTACAATGTATCCGCCTGATTTAAGCCATACTTTACGTTCAAGAGCTCTATCAAGGTCAACTTCTATACCAAAAGCATCAAATATAGGTTCTTCACCTTCATAGAACTCTATTTTATCAGCAATTCTAGGAAAATAAATCTGGGCGAATTCTTTGAGCCTCTGCCATTCAATATGGTTATCAATGATCATACGGTCTACATTTTGTGTCATAAAATCTCTTAAACTTCTCAATACAAGGTCAAATTCGCTGTGAATAAGAGAAGGTGCATGAACCTTGTCTTTCTTTTTCTGAATGTTATCCCATAGAAGAAACAGAAAGTCTATATCCTTTTGAATTTCCTCTTCTGTTGCATCCTCGCTCACAGTTCTCATAATAAGCCCAAATCCAGCAGGCTTAATTCTTGTTGCAAGATCTTTAAGCTCTTTTCTTTTGTCTTCATCTTCTATTTTTCGCGAAATGCCAATATGTTCCATCACCGGCATAAGTACAACATATCTGCCGGGCAGTGTTATTCTTGATGTAACTCTGGCACCTTTTGTTCCAATGGGATCCTTGGCAACCTGCACAAGTATTTCCTGACCTTCCTGGACAAAGTCTTCTATAGAAACATCCTTAAAGTCAGGCTTCGGTATAATATCTGTTTCTTCTTCGCCTTCCAGAAAAGGATAAACCTCTTTAATCCCACCTTTAATGTCATCAACATAAAGAAAAGCAGCCTTATCAAGTCCTATATCCACAAAACATGCCTGCATTCCTTTTAAAACTTTAACAACCCTGCCTTTATAAATATTGCCAACAAAACTTGCATCTCCTTTCCTCTCAATATAAAACTCAACAACCTGTCCCCCTTCAAGCAGGGCAACACGGCATTCCTGTCTTGTAACATTTATTAAAAGTTCATTGCTCAAGGTTCTATCCAGCCTCCTTCATATCCATACATTGCAACTCTTTTTATTTTTAAGTCTTTCAACGACTTACAGAAAACCGCTTCAACAATTTCAGAAACTCTTGCATTTTGAGTTCCATCTCTCACTATTATACATGCTTGCCTGTCATTAATTTGAATTTCTTCCAGAAAATCTTTAAGAAAAACTGTTTTTTCATTCCTTTTTATAGTGAGACTTTCTATAAAATTTTTATCAAGTTGAAATTTATCTTCAAGATCAACAATGTATTTATATCGTTTGACAAATGAGTTAAGAGATGGAATTTCTGAAGAAATTTCTCTTGCTATAATTATTTTTAATCCGTCAGGTAAAATGCTATTCAATCTTTCAATATATTCATTTTTTAGAGCACCATAAATTTTTAAATCAAAATATTCTTTCTCACTTTCAATACCCACTGAGAGAGAAGGACCAAATGAAATCTCAGGCTTTGGATGGAATCCATGAGAAAGCACAAAAGGAATTTCAGCCATTCTCAAAGCTCTTGTAATGAGACCGCTCAATTCAAGCTGGGACAGATATTTCATCAAGCCTGTTTTTGCATGACAAAATCTTACTGTTGTGATTGTATGTTCTTCTTGTTTCGAAGAATAATTGTTTGCAACAGGGGTTTTAAATGTCTCCGATGCAATACTATCTGAGTTATTCGATTGCAAAAAGTGACACTGTAGAACGCCGCAACCAGAACATTTCATAGTACAATCAGATGTCTGTTCAAGATTTAGAGCTTTATAAAACTCTTTTTTCAGGAACTCATTATTTATGCCTATATCAATAAAACTCCATGGAAGCTTATCATCAAGGCTGTACTGCTTTTGAGCATATTCAAAACAGTCAATGCCTGTTTCCTCCATTGCCATAAGCCATCTGTTAAAATCAAAAAAATCAGACCATGCAGACAACCTTTCTCCATTGAGCCAGGCTTTCTCAATAAGATTGCCAATTTTTTCATCACCTCTTGAAAGAACAGCTTCAAGAAGACTCATCTCTGGATTATGTCCTTTATAATGTATTCTGCTTTTTTGAAAAGAGCCTTTTAGAAAACCGAGTTTCCCTATCATATCCTCAAAGCAAATCTGACCGCTCCACTGAAAAGGAGTATGTGGTTTTGGAATAAATGGAGATACTGTAACATTTATCTCAACGAATTTTTTTGTATATAATTTTGCAATTTTTATTATTTTTTTTGCCAGGTTAACAATTTCTTCAATGTCTTCATCTGTTTCAGTAGGTAGTCCAATCATGAAATAAAGTTTAATATTTTGCCATCCCTCTTCAAAAAGAAAGCCACATGCTCTTTCAATATCTTCATTGGAAATCTTTTTATTAATAACTCTGCGAAGTCTCTCCGTAGCGGCTTCTGGAGCCATGGTGAATCCTGTCTTCCTCACTGATTTAATATCCTGTAACAACTCTCTAGTTACTTTATCAGCTCTGATTGACGGAAGTGATATCGCAACTGCCTTGCCTTGAAAATATTGATTAAGTATTTTAATCAGTTCTGTTAGATAAGGATACTGTCCTATGCTGAATGACATAAGAGAGAGTTCTTCATAGCCTGTGTTTTTTATTGACTCTTTTGCTATTTCAAAGATTTTCTGAGGACTGCGTAATCTTAAAGGTCTGTAAATAAAACCTGCCTGACAGAATCTGCATCCTGAAGGACATCCTCTTGATACTTCAATAGCACATCTGTCGTGAACAATTTTTGCATATGGAACTACTGGTGCTACAGGGAAGGTGGTAGAGTCAAGGTCTTTTATAAATCTCCTTTTGACTGATTTTTTGTCAGCATAAGGGACATAAAAGCCTTCTATATCAGATATTGCTTTTAATAAATCTTCTCTATTAGGGGCAGAGGCTTTCCATTGTTTGTAAAGGTCTATAAACTCTAACACCGCTTCTTCTGCCTCACCAACTAAAAAAGCATCAACAAAAGGAGACATCGGTAGAGGATTTACCGTGCATGGTCCTCCAGCAATGATAAGAGGATGTTTCTTGTTCATTCTATCCTGCCATCTAAGAGGAATTCTTCCAAGCTCAAGCATATTAAGAACAGTTGTATAAGAAAGCTCATACTGAAGGCTAAAGCCAATAATATCAAACTCATTTAAAGGAGTTTTCGTTTCAAGTGAACTAAGTACTATGTCATGTTCTCTCATGTAGTCCTGCATATCAATCCATGGAGAAAATACTCTTTCAGCATAAACATCTGGATGGTTATTGAGAATTTTATAAATAATCTTTAAACCGAGATTGGACATTCCAATTTCATAAATATCTGGAAAGCATAGCGCAAACTTTATAAGATTTTTGTTTTTTTTATGAATTGCATTAATTTCCTTATTTATGTATCTTGTTGGCTTTTCAAAATAAAGAAGATTCATAATTCATTATGATACTAAAACAAAAATTCCGGCAAGTAAGAATCAAGAATTTGACAAAAATAACAATTTTTTTTTATTTTTTTATACAATTAAAGAAGAAGTTATTTTTTAAAACAAGGAGTAATTATGAAAGCTATCATCTTAAGTGCAGGCCAGGGCAAGAGATTGTTACCTATAACAGAAGACACTCCAAAGTGCTTATTACGTATTGATGATCAAACAATAATTGAATACCAGATCAATACTCTCTCCACAATAGGGATTGAACATATTGTCGTTGTTACAGGTTTCAAATCTCTTAAGGTTGAAAATTACTTAAAGGGAATATATAAAAATACCAGTTTAGATATGAAATACTACTACAATCCTTTTTATGCTGTATCGGATAACTTAGCCACATGCTGGATTGTAAGAGAAGAATTTGATAGAGACTTTTTTATAATAAATGGCGATGATTTATTCGAAGGTGCTCTAGTTAAAAAATTATTAGAAACAGACCCATACCCTGTAACTGTAGCAATGAATATAAAATCAACATACGATACGGATGATATGAAAGTGGTTTATAATGAAAAAACAGGGAAACTTCAGGAAGTAAGCAAACTTATTGATTGCAATAAAGCAAAGGCTGAAGCCATAGGAATCCATCTATTTAGAGATGAAGGAGTAAATCTATTTAAAAATACTGTGGAAGAACTTATGAGAGAGCCTTCTGGATTAAAAAAATGGTACCTATCAGCTATAAATGCCCTGGCAAAAAAAGATGCTGTAAATGTATGCAATATAACCGGTTTTAAATGGATTGAAGTTGATTACCCCGATGATTTAGTTAAAGCAAAAGAATTAATAAAAGATATTATAGTCCCTACCTGCAATGTTGTGTAAAATGTTAAATTGTGAAATAGCGATTTAACTTAATTTTTTATTATATATCTAAGCATCATCATTTAAAATATTTTCAATTCGTTCAGATAGTCTCTGTTATACAACTCCCCAATTATATGAAATAACATAATACAAACAGTTTTATTTAGAACAAAAAATTTTCTGTCCTAAAAGTTTTAAATTATCTATGCTCTATTACTTCTTTGCTTTTATGAATTTTGCCTCTTTTTAATGAAAAGAAGATGCCGGCAAAAGAAAGCAAAGAAAAAATTACAAAAGCAGTTTTGATGGATTTCAAAATTAATTCTGGATTTTCATTTAGTGTTTTATCAGCCATATAGATTGAAATAATCAACGTTGAAATTCCCATTGAAAGAGACTGTCCTATAACCCTTGATGTTGCAAGTATAGCTGATGCCCGGGAATAATCCCTTTTTGATACAGAGCTCATAACAGCATTAGTATTTGGCGAAGAAAACAGACCAAATCCAATGCCTGCTACTATAAGTATCAGAACTATATAGGAAATTTGAATATCTGAATTGATAAAAACAATCATTAATAAAGATACAGTTGTCAGTAACATCCCAATTGAAGCTATTATATGCGGTTCTGTATTATCAGATGATTTTCCTGCAAATGGTGAAATAATACTCATTATAATCGGCTGAGTTAAAAGTATCAAACCCGCATCCTTTGGAGTTAAATTGAATGAAGTTTGCAGATATATGCTTAAGAAAAACGTTACAGCATTTGTTGCAGTGTAGTTTATAAGGGCTGCAATATTTGAAAATATAAAAACATTATTTGTAAAAAATTTTTTTATATTTATCAGAGGATATCTAAAACTTTTTTCCATATTTATCAAATAAAAGAGCAAAATTATGGATAAAACAAAAATCATTACTCCAGATAATTGATTTAATATTGAAAGCCCGTAAATGAAAGATACGATAAAAAAGATGTACACTACTGTTTCACCAAGATTGAGCTTAGTTTTCTTTTTTATATCATCAAATTTCATTTTGTAATATGCAAAAATAATTATCAGTATATCTATTGCTGCAGTTATCAGAAAAATTTTATTCCATCCATACCTTGTTGTTATAAATCCACCTATTAAAGGACCCAGTGAAAGGCCCATATATACGCAACTTACATTTATGCCTAAAACCTTTCCCCTTTTCTCTTTTGGGAAGACAAGTGTCAGAATTGCAGTTCCAGTGGCTAAAAACATTCCACCACCTATTCCCTGAAGAATTCTTGATATTAAAATAAGCGTAAAATTTTCTGATATACCACATAAAAAAGATGATATACCAAATATAAACACTCCAATAATAAATATTCTCCTTTTTCCAAATATATCTGCTAATTTGCCCGATGGTAAGAGGCTTATAACAGTTGAAAGCATGTAAGACGTTATAATCCAGCTTGTGAGTGTTGATGTTATCCCGAGTGTTTTTTCTATCTCTACTATAGCTATATTTACAGAGGATATCATGAAAGGGTTAATGAATGCTGTCAATGCTATTAAAAAAAGTATAATTCTCTGGTTCATGGTTGTAATAATAAATATTATACAAAGATAGACATGTTATTCATATAAAACTATTGTTTCAAAAATCACGTCAGAGATTTACCTAGAATTTTTAAGATTTAAAGAACACATGTTATACAACATCCAATTAATTGAAATAACGCATAATTTGCCATAAAAGAATAAATTTTGATATAGTAAAATTACGCTGGCGGCGTAGCTCAGTTGGTCAGAGCAGACGGCTCATATCCGTCATGTCAGGGGTTCGAATCCCTTCGCCGCCATTGATTACCTAACGAGGGCAAATCACTGGTTATGAATAAATTCAGCCTGTCAACTATAATTTGGAAATAAGAACTCTTATCGCCATCTCATTGGATGAGAATCGTCATCATATACCTGTCTTCTTACTCGTGGATGTAAATGTATGTAAATTGAAATTGTGTTTCCTTCTTTTCTATACACTGTTTGTAGTGGCTCCATTATGCCTCTGAACACCCAAGGATGATAAATTGGTTTAATCTCATAACCAAATATTGTTCCTTCATCTCTTATGGGGGAGCATCTTAAGAAGTTTACAAAAGCTTTATCCAGTAAAACTTCATTGGCAATTTTTAAAGCCTCATTCCCATTTACGTTTTCAATTGTTCTGTAATTGAAAGAAGGTGCATATGGACTGATGGTAACATTGTCGTTAACTTTATCAAGCACTATAAAAGTTTCAGGATCATTGATAAAGGAGTTTGAATAAATGATAACATTGTATGAATCTTCACCGTCTGTTATACCACAGTTCTCCACTGTAGCAGCGAATAAGTTTAATGGGATAAAAACAAGCGAGACTAAAATAAAAATTAGTTTACTCATTGACTTATTATATCGTAAATATTAGAATTCAACAACTTAACATATAAGTTCGGTTTTATAAATCCAAAATCATAAACATTTATATCAGTTTTTAATCTTTAAATTAAAGATTGTTTTTTTTGATATTCTGTTTTTGTGAATTCTAAAATTTCTCAGGTATTTGAGCATCTGATAATTAGGAGAAACAATCCTCTTATAAAAAAGCATTAAACAGATAACCCACAGCTATAATTGTTACAGTCATTATTCCTATAAATACAGCCAGAAGCTGAATTTTCAGAACCTTTCTTAAAATTATCATCTCGGGAAGTGAGAGCGCTGTCACAGCCATCATAAATGCAAGCACAGTCCCTATACTCAACCCTTTTTCCATTAGGGCATATACAATTGGTAAAATACCTGCTGCATTCGAATAAAGCGGAACTCCTAATGCTACCGCAATCGGAACAGCGAACGGATTCCCTTTTCCTGCATAATTTACAAGAAGATCCTGAGGCACATAACCGTGTATAAAACCACCTATAGCTATAGCTATTATTATAAATAACCATACTCTCTTCAGTATATCTACTGTATTCAATTTTGCATACAAAAGTCTCTCTTTTAATGTTTGCTTTATCAGTTCCTTCTTCTGCCCAAAGTTGAACTTATAAACATACTCTTCGACCCATTTTTCAAGTTTGAGTTTGCCTATAATAAATCCTCCAACAATAGCAACTAAAAGCCCTGTAACCATATATATCGCTGCAATCTTCCATCCAAAAAGTCCCCAGAGCAAAACAACAGCAACTTCGTTTATCATTGGAGAAGAGATTAGAAATGAAAATGTTACACCAAGAGGTACACCTGCTTCTATAAAACCTATGAAAAGAGGGACTGCCGAGCATGAACAAAAAGGCGTAAAAATACCAAGCAATGCAGCAAGAATATTACCTATAAACTCTTTTTTATTCGAAAGAATTTTTTTTGTCTTCTCAGGCGAAAAAAAACTTCTGATAAACGACACTACAAAAATAATAATTGCAAGAAGCAAAAATATTTTGATTGTATCATATATAAAAAATTCTATGGCATCTCCAAGTTGTGAACCTCGTTCAAGATGCATAAGACCATAAGTTATATAGCTTGCAAAATCTTTTAACATTCTCCCCTCCTTAATGGTTTATGCAGATAAATAAACAAATTTTGATATGTTTTGTCAAGATTTATTGTGTGTAATCATTTATGGAGTAAAGCAGTAAGTGTTTGAATATTTCGATAATCTTGATTCTTTTGATATAACAGAAAAATCACAACAATTTAAAATTTCTATCCGACAAATTGGATGAATTGTGTACAATATTAAATGATGAATTTTTTAAAAATTTCTCCTGATTTGTTTGACTAAAATGATTAAATGACCAGCCAATTTTTAGATAGTTTATTTAATTTCTTAAGAACATCTTTTCTTTTATTTCATTTAGTAATTTTTTATTACTTAATTTTCTGGAATTCAAAAATAAATTTACAAATACAAAAAAAAACTGCTTACTACTTTTTTATAATTATTTTTCTCAATGTTATCTTGAATTTTATAATCTTTTTTAAAGGTTCTAGTGGAGAAGTTTATATATTTTTAATTGCAGTCAATACCGCTTTAATTGGAGCAGTACTTTTTTATGGATACAAAAGTACTCTTAATTTTAAAATATATTATCTTTTATTCCCAATTATTTTAGTTGCTGTTCTGATATTTAAAAAAGATACTCTTTTTATATTTTTAGGACTTTTTTTCATAAGTATCTCATATTTTCATATTTATTCTAAAGAAAAGTTTTCAAAGTTCAAACCATCCAGAGTTACACCGTTATTTATAAAGAAAGGTATGTTTTTACCTTTTATTTTTTTTGGCTTATACACTTTAGCTCTTTCATGTTATATATTAAAACAATCAATATTCTGCAATATTTTTTCAACAGTTTTTGTTTTTTTAAGTTTGACATTCAGAGTAAATGCAATATATAAAGGACGATTCAAGACTTATATTTTTTACATTTTGCTATCTACTATTATTTTCTCAGTTTTATCTTATTTTTTTATGAAATATATTGAAGATATTAAGAATATAGCGATTTCTAATAAAAAAACAACTCTTGAAAGGCTTGCCCTTGAAATTGAAGATAAAATAAATTCTTATAGTGATTTTATTAAACTTCTAACTTCTTCTGAAGATATTAAACGTAAAATTAAAAATGGTAACAATGAATTAAATAACTATCTCTCATATCTTAATCATTCGCTTGATACAGTACTCATATTTTTCGCTGATAAAAACGGAAAAATACAGGCATGTTCTGCTGAATATAGCAGTATAATGCTTCATCAAGACATAAGTTTCAGACAATATTTTAAAGAATCAATGGATGGAAAGCTTGCAATTTCTATGGCAAGGGGAATTTATACATCAAGAGATAATCTAAAAATTTCTTATCCTGTATATGACAAAAATCGTATTATAGGGGTGCTAGTTTTTCAAATTGATATAATCAATGATTTAAAAAAATATATCAATATTGAAAATGCTTTTATTATGCACTCTTCTGGAGCAGTTTTAGCAGAAAAGCCTGATTTACGCAATAAATTAATTTTAAATCCAGCACAGAACGATCTTAATAAAATTTATAAAGAATGCATATTTGCTAAGGACAGAATTACAAAATCGGATTTTAGACAGATTGGTAACGATATCTTTGAGGATTCCGCACACAAACAATGGCTTTTACTGAGGGAAGAATTTATGCCAGATTGGTTTATTGCAAGTTTCCTTGATTCCTCAATGTATAACAGATATCAGGATCTTTTCTATATTACTGTATTTCTTTTTGTTTTTATTTCACATTCATTTGCAATAAAGTATCTTGAGAAATTAAGAGATATATTCATAAATCTTGCTAAGGAATCCGAAGAAAAAAAACTTGCATTAGATGCAATGAACGTAGGTGTAATTTATACTGATTTTCTGGGGAAAATCAAATATCTTAACAAAGAAGCAAAAAGACTTACAGGAGCCTCAGATCAAGAAGCTATTAGTAGAAGTTTAAATGAACTTTTCACTCTTAAAGAACATGTGAACTCTGCCTATAAAATTCTTCAAAGCAAATCTGGAAATGTATCTATAGTTTATAACGAAAAGCCGATAGTAATTGATAACATAAAATTTGGAGATTTAATAATTATTCAAGATGCCAGTGAGATAATTCAAAGGAACGAGCTTACCAAAAAATTAGAAACAATGGATACAATTGCACAGATATCAGCAGGAATTACCCATGATTTTAATAACTATCTTACTGTTCTTACTGGTAATCTTTCTTTGCTTAAGGGGAAGGATCTTACAAAATCCATGAATAATACAGAAATGATTGAAAAAATGCTTGAAACAACAAAAATTATGAAACAAATAGTTGAACAGCTAAGTGACCTAAGCCCTGACTTAGGATTAAAAAGAGAAAAAATAAGTATAGATGAAATTGTAAAAAATTCAGCCATATTTGTTTTAAATAATACGAAGATAAAACTTACTATTGAATCAGAGCCTTCTTTATTTCCTGTTTATGCCAACAGTGCACAGCTTTATAGATTATTTCAAAATCTTATAATAAATTCAAAACAGGCAATGGATAATGAAGGCAATATTACTATAAAGCTTCAAAATTATATCAATAACGGGAAATTAAAAGATTTGCCCGCCGCGAAATATGTTTACATAGAAATCACAGACAATGGACCCGGTATTCCTGAAGAATATATTGATAAAATATTCAACCCTTTCTTTACAATGAAAAAAGGAGGTAGAGGACTTGGGCTGAGTATTGTAAAAAGTATTATAGAAAAACTTGACGGTAAAATAGAGCTTGAGAGCAAATCAGGTTTTGGAACAACATTTAAAATTTATATCCCCGCATCAGATTAAACTCAATTGCTTTAAAACATCTTCGAGTTCTTGAAGTGTATAAGGTTTATTAAGCATACCTTTAAATCCTGCATTTTCATACATTGCAATTGAAGGGTCATTAGAATATCCACTTGATACTATAGCTTTTATTTCAGGATTAATTTCTTTGAGTTTTTGCATAACTTCTTTTCCTGACATTCCTGGTAGCACAAGATCAACAAATACAATATCAAACGAGGTATTTAATTTCATTTGAGAGATAAATTCTTCAATTGCTCTTATTCCATTGTCAAAAACAACTACTTCAAAATTAAAAAATTCAAGCATTGTTTTAAGCGTTTCTGCAACCAGCTCATTATCCTCAATAACAATAGCTCTTTTAGGCATAAATGTAATTATATCATAATTTGCTATTTTAGCATTTTTTCTGATATTTTTATTGAAATAAACAATTCTGGAGGCAGATATGAAAATTAAAAAATCCCAGAAACTTTATAAAAAAGCCGTTACCCTTATGCCTGGAGGTGTCAATAGCCCTGTAAGGGCATTTAAAGCAGTCGGTGGAACTCCATTATTCATATCAAAGGCAAAAGATTCAAAAATCTATGATGTTGATGGAAATGAATATATAGACTATGTTCTTTCATGGGGTCCGCTCATTCTCGGACATGCGCACTCAAAAGTTGTTAAGGCTCTGAGAAAGGCTGTACTTTCTGGAACAAGTTATGGAGCACCAACTCCAATGGAGATAGAGCTTGCGGTTCTGATAAAAAAAGCAATGCCTTCCATTGAAAAAATTCGCATGGTTAACTCTGGAACAGAAGCTACAATGTCAGCAATAAGATTATCAAGAGGCTTTACAAAAAGAAACAAAGTGATAAAATTTGAAGGATGTTATCACGGCCATGTTGATGCATTGCTTGTAAGTGCTGGTTCAGGAGGTGCAACTTTTGGTATTCCGGACAGTCTGGGTGTGCCCGCCTCATATGTTGCAGAAACAATTATTCTTCCCTTTAATGATAAAGAAACATTCAAAAATGTGATAAATGAGCACTGGAAAGACATCGCCTGTGTAATAGTTGAGCCTGTTGTTGGAAATATGGGATGTATCCTGCCAAAAGAGGATTTTTTAAAAACACTGAGAGATGAAACAGAAAAATATGGAATTATCCTTATATTTGATGAGGTTATGACAGGATTCAGAGTTTCATCTGGTGGCGCACAGGAATACTACAGAATAAAACCTGATTTAACATGTCTTGGAAAGGTTATTGGAGGCGGACTTCCTGTTGGTGCATACGGAGGAAAAAAAGAGATAATGTCACTTGTTGCACCAGAAGGAGGAGTATATCAGGCTGGAACACTTTCAGGTAATCCACTTGCAATGACAGCAGGGATTGAAACATTAAAAATTCTTTTAAAATCAAATACATATAAAAAACTTGAAAAAAAGATGCTTCAACTTGAGGAAGGGTTAAAAGACGCAGCAAAAAAACAGAAGATATCCGCAAAATTCTATAGAGCCGGGACAATGTTTTGCACATATTTTACTGAACAGGAAGTTGTTAATGCCCAAACAGCAAAAACATCAGATATTGAAAAGTTTAAAAAATTTTTATGGGGAATGCTGAATAGAGGCATTTATATCGCACCATCACAATTTGAAGCAGGTTTTATATCAATTGCTCACAGTGAAAAGGACATAGAAAAAACAATTAATGCTGCCTATGAAACATTTAAAGAGCTATGAATTCTTTTGATCCGACTGAGCAGGAAGAAAGGGCTGAAATCTACAGACTTTTTGCATATCTTTTAATGAATATTCCAGATGTTGAACATATTGAAGAATTTGAGGACTATGCTCAGGTTGAAGTTCGGGACACTTATGAAGAAATAAGCAATGATTTCATCGCTTTATTTATAGATAATAATCTGCCAAACTATGAAGCCTACTATAAGGGAGATCTCTACAAAGACATTCCAATTAATCTTCACCTCAATGATGTTCAGCATTTTTACTGGGCAGCAGGAGTTGCCATTGATGAAGAGTTCGACCTTCCACCTGACCATATCTCAATGGAGTTACTGTTTATGAGCTATTTAATTAATCAGAACTTGAGAGAATTGCAGATTGATTTTTTAAGAAGGATCTATGAATGGATTCCTTTATTTTGTGATGCACTATATGCAAAAGCAGAAACTGATTTTTATAAAGAGGTTGCATATTCGCTTAAAGAGTTTGTATTATCAGAGTGTGAGGGCAAAGTATGACTGAAGAAGATACAAAACAATCTATCTTCAGGGTAATTCTGAATGCTTCAGCGTTAGGAATTAATTTTGTTCTGTGTGTAGTAATCGGAGCCATAATTGGATACTTTATTGATAAAGTTTTACATAGTTTTCCATGGTTTTCAATAATTTTTTTAATTGCTGGATTTGCCGCAGGAATAAAAGAGATTTTCAGATATATAAGGAAGGTAAATAAAACTGATGGACAGGGAAGTAATAAAGAAGATCAATAAGCAAACCTCAATTTTAGTGCCAGTTTTAGCAGCATTAAGCTATATAATATGGCAAAATGAGATAGTTGTTTTTAATATAGCTCTCGGCGGGTTTATTAGCTGGTTAAATTTAAGAGAACTTGCATGGGCTATAAAAAAATTTTTTGGGAAACCCATGTTCCAGCTTACAGTAATAGGATTGAGTTATCTTAAGCTCGGTCTAATTTTTCTATTTCTCTGGTTTATTGCAGCCAGAGGATGGTTTAATGTTAAAGGACTATTAATAGGCTTCATAGTCATTCTTATTGTGTCTATAAAAGAAGCATATATTTATGTAAAAAGACAAAAATTAGAGGAGTTTTAAGCTCAGTATAGCAAATCGCATATTAAGGAGAGATATATGAGCTGGCAGTTTTATCTTCTTTTAGCACTGGCACTTCTTGTAATTATGGCATTTAAACTTACAAAGGTTCTTGCAACGATTGTTATTCTATCAGTAGTTATAATATTTGTTGTTGCCTATTTTTCCAAAAAAAGGAGATAAATATGATAATGCTTGATTTTTCAAATATTCTTACAAAAGAAATAGGTAATAATGGAGTTTTAATCGATGAAATTGAAAAAAATGCACAAAAAGCTATCAAGCTCATATCAGAAAAACCATATAAAGAACTAAATTTTCTGGAATTACCAGAACAGGATTTAAAAGAACTTAAAGAGATTGGCAAAAGAGCACGAGATTATGAATATTTTATCATTCTGGGAATCGGTGGAAGTGCGCTTGGTCCGAAAGTTATTCTTGAAGCATTAAGTCCTTTGCACAACTTGAGGAAAAAACCAAAAGTTTTTATTTATGACAATGTTGATCCCACGACATTCAAACATATTATCGAAACTATTGATTTAAAAAGAACGCTTATTAATGTAATATCTAAATCTGGTAGCACAACTGAAACACTCGCTGCATTTTTAATTTTCTGGAGAATGATACGGGAGAGAAAACTTGAGGTTAAAGAGCATTTTGTTTTTACCACAGACCCTGAAAAAGGTAATTTAAGAATATTAGCAGAAGAATATGAGATTCCAACACTTGTTATTCCAAGAGATATTGGAGGAAGGTATTCTGTATTAACTCCTGTGGGACTTTTTCTTGCAGAGGCATTAGGAATAAAAAGCGAAGAATTGCTTGAAGGCGCCAGGGAAATCTCATACAGAGCATTTTCTGAAAAATTAAATCAAAATCCAATGGCAATTCTCGCATCTTCTCTTTATCTCACGGATATACAAAAAAATAGAAAAATTGTTGTTTTTCTACCGTACTCTGATAGGCTTAAAACTTTCTCAGAATGGTTCTGTCAGCTATGGGCAGAAAGTCTTGGTAAAGAAGGCAAAGGCACAACACCATATCCATCCTTGGGCACAACTGATCAACATTCCCAACTTCAACTGTGGATGGAGGGACCAGAAGATAAATTAGTTTTATTTGTCTCAGTTGATAAGCACGAATTTCAGGAAGAGATTCCAGAAGAGTTTCACGATATTGAAGGATTGAGATTCATTGGAGGACATACCCTTGAAGAACTTATTAATACAGAACAGCTTGCCACTGAAATGGCTTTAACAATGAGTAAAAAACCAAATATGAAACTAGTTCTGCCAAAGATTGATGCTTATTACCTTGGACAGAGTTTCCAATTTCTGCAGGTGGTAACTTCTATGGCTGGGTTGCTTTATGGAATAAATCCATTTAATCAGCCAGGAGTTGAGCTTGGCAAAAGACTTACTTTTGGTGCATTGGGAAAGAGAGGATTTGAAACCGAAGGTGAAAAAGTAAAAAACTACTTAAAAAAACAGAGATTTATCATCTAGTCTTTTTTAATTTATCCATTATATTATTGGAGACTGTTTCTATCGGAATTAATAAGATAAAATAACAATTATACCAACTTAATTAATATGATTTTCTATAATTCCTATATGATGAATTTAATTTTTAATATTGTTCTGTCAGAAGAATTATTTCCTGAGCAAGCTCTTTGTAGGCAACACTTCCCGCAGCCTCAGGAGCATAAAATATAGCAGGTATTCCATTCATAGATGCTTCAGCTAACGATATGTTTCTCGGTATTACTGTTTCAAAAGTTTTTGAGCGAAAAACTCTTTTTATATCCTCAGCAATCATTCTGCTTAGAGTGAGATGTTTACTGAACATTGTAAGAAGGATGCCTTCAAGTTCAAGGGTTTCATTAAAATTTCCTTTGATTCTCCATAAAAGTTTTATAAATATTCTTAAAGCTTCCAGTGCAAACTGTTCACACTGAACAGGAATTATTACAGATTCAGAAGCTACAAGAGCACAAAGAGTAAGAAAGGAAAATGAAGGAGGGCAATCTATCAATATATAATCAAACTCTTTTTTATATCTTTCAATTAAACTTTTAAGGGTTTGTTCTCTTTCTTGTGTTGTAAATATTTCAAGTTCTGCCATAAATAAATCTATTCTTGCAGGTATTAGATGAAGATTTTCTAGAGGTTGAACTAGTACGTCCTCCAGTGTTGTCCTCCCAGTATACAGTTCATATAGTCCTTTTATTTTTTCTCCATTTTTTCTTATACCCAGACCAAAGGTAAGGCTTGCCTGAGGATCTGAATCTATTACAAGAGTTTTTTTACCACAGACTGCTAAAGCTGTGGCAAGATTGATAGCTGTCGTTGTTTTACCTACACCACCTTTTTGGCTGGCTATTGCAATTATTTTACCCATCAAAATACTGTATTCAGTATAGCATATTATGAGCTTTTAATTTTTCAATAAGCTTTTGTTGTGCTTCTTTAAGAGATCCATTAGTTCTATAACCTGAAGCATTTTTATGTCCACCGCCTCCAAATTCTGCTGCAATCTTGCTTACATCAAAATCTCCTTTAGAGCGAAGGCTTACTTTTAGAAATCCTGCATGGATTTCTCTAAAAAGTGCAGAAATATAAATATCTTTTAAAACTTTCAAAAACTCTACAAATCTTTCAGTATCAGATTCCTGAGTTTGTGTTTCATCAAAATCTTTCTTTGTAATATAAGCTATAGCAAGTGGCGGTATTACACTTACAGTATTTAGCATCCTTTTAAAAAGTGCAAATCTGTTGTCACTCCATGATTCAAAGGCTTCCTGATAAATATAAGATGGTCTAGCTCCTGATTGAACAAGTTCTGAGGCAATCCTTAAGACTTCATGAGTAGTATTGTCAAACTGGAAATTTCCTGTATCAATAATGATTGCAGTATAGAGATTTGTTGCAATTTGAGGAGTTATATCTCCTCTTAAAGCTTTTATAAGGTAATAAATCATAATACCTGTTGCAGCTTTTTCAGGGTCAATCCATTTTACACATTTAACATCATTTGAAATATTGACCTCGATATGATGGTCAATAATAAGCTTATTACCTGAAAAAGTTTTAATCTTATCAAGAATTTCTTTTTCATAACTAACTCTTGAAATCTTGTTACAGTCAACTAAGACTAAAATATCAAACTCATTCAACTTTATAAAATTGATATTCTTTATAGAATTGATTCCTGGCAGAAACTGATATTGTAAGGGTATAGGATATTCTGTATAAATTTCAGCTTTTTTACTGAATTGTTCAATTAAGAATTTTAAAGCCAGACAGGAACCAAAAGCATCTCCATCAGGAGTTGTGTGGGTCAGTATTAAAAATGAATTTTCTTTTCGAAAAACATCGATTAAAGCCTTCGGTGGTTTCAACCCTCCTCCGAAGTTCTCTTTATTTCCTTTAAAAGTTGATCAATTCTAAATCCACGCTCAATAGATTCGTCATAAACAAACTCAAACGTGGGTATTATTTTTATTCTTAATCTCTTTGCAATCTCTGTTCTTATAAAACCCTTTGAATTATTTAAAATCTGAAGTGTTATCTCCCTGTCTTCTGTTTTAAGAACAGATACAAAAACCCTGGCAATTCGCAAATCATCTGAAAGTTCAACATCAGTTACAGTAATAAACCCCAATCCTGGATTTTTGATTTTATGAAAAATTATATCCGCTACTTCTTCTTTTAAGAGCACTCCAAGTCTTTGAGATCTTTTGTATGGATGCATTTATAAACCTTTAACAGGAACTTTCTCAATGATATAGTTTTCGATTATATCACCTTCTTTTATATCATTAAAGTTGTCTATAGTTATACCACACTCATATCCTGCCTGCACTTCTCTTACATCTTCTTTAAATCTCTTAAGAGAGCTAATTTTACCTTCATAGACAACAATATTATCTCTGATTACTCTTATTCCATCACTTGCTCTTGATATTGTTCCATTTAAAACATAACAACCAGCTACTGTACCAATCTTGGAAATTTTAAATACTGCTCTTACTTCTGCTCTGCCAAGTACTTTCTCCTTGACCTCTGGCTCAAGCATTCCTGTTAGCGCTTTTTTTACATCTTCAATTACTTCATAAATAATGCCGTAAAGCTTCATGTCAACACCAAGCTGTTCGGCAAGTTCCTGAGCCTTTGTTTCAGGACGAACATTGAATCCTATTATTATGGCATTTGCAGTAGATGCAAGATTTACATCGGACTCTGTGATACCTCCAACAGCTGTATGTATAACCTTAACTTTAATCTCTGGATGAGTGATATCTTCTACAGCTTTTTTCAATGCCTCAACTGAGCCCTGAACATCGCCTTTTATGATTAAATTAAGCTCTTTTACTTCTCCTTCCTTAATTTTTTCATATAAATCCTGAAGTGTAAGTTTTTGAGCTTTCTGTATCTCAGCAAGTCTTTTCTTCTGAGCTCTTGCATTAGCTATCTGACGGGCTACTCTATCATTTTCAACAACTATAAAACTATCTCCTGCCTGAGGAACCTGTTCAAACCCTACAACTTCAACAGGAGTTGATGGCAAAGCTTTATTGATTCTTTTTCCCGTATCATCAATAATTGCCCTTACTTTACCATATGTTACTCCAGCAACAAAAGCATCTCCGACCTTCAGCGTTCCATTCTGTACAATTACAGTTGCAACAGGACCACGACCCTTATCAAGGCGTGATTCAATGATTGTCCCTCTTGCAGGTTTATTGGGATTGGCTTTAAGTTCCATTATCTCTGCCTGAAGAGCTATCATTTCAAGTAAATTTTCTATACCAATTCTTTTTTTTGCAGAAATTTCAACGAATATATTCTGTCCTCCCCAGTCTTCAGGAATAACTCCGTAATCACTGAGTTGTGTTTTTACCCTTTGGGGATTTGCCTCTGGTTTATCTATTTTATTGACTGCTACAACTATTGGAACACCTGCTGCTTTAGCATGATTAATAGCTTCAATTGTCTGAGGCATTACGCCATCATCAGCGGCAACAACCAGAACTACAATATCTGTAACTTTAGCACCTCTTGCTCTTAGAGCTGTAAATGCTTCATGTCCCGGAGTATCAAGAAATGTTATATCCTTACCCTGCACTGTTACTTTATATGCACCTATATGCTGAGTTATTCCTCCTGCTTCCTGTTCTGTAACCTTCGTTTTTCTAATTGCATCAAGCAATGAAGTTTTTCCATGATCTACATGCCCCATAACAGTTACAATAGGAGGTCTTGGCTGAAGTGATTCAGGAGAATCTTCAACCTCCTCTATCACATCAACCTCCTGTGCTTGGGCAATTTCCACTTTGACTCCAAAGCCTTCCGCCACAAGTTGAGCAGCATCCGTATCAACAGGCTGATTAATTGTTGGCATATAGCCAAGTTCCATAAATTTTTTTATTACATCTGGAACTTTCTGGCTGATAAGTTCAGCAAATTCTTTAACTGTTGTACCTTCTTCTATCCTGATGGATTTTTTTCTCGGTGCTGTTGAAGGGGTTGTAGAAGGTTCTTCTTTTTTTACTTTATCTTTAATCTTTTTTTGTTCTTTTATATCCAGCCATTTCTGAGGTTCAAATTTTTTAGGTGCGATTTTTGTGGATACAGGCTTAGGTTTTATTTTCTCAATCTTTTCAAATGATATTTCTCGTCTGAATTTCCCTAGAATGGTAATCTCTTCTTCTTTTATCTCTTCGTCACTAATCGTTGGTGATGATATTTCTTGTTTATCAGTTACTGTTTGTTCTTCAGTTTTCTTTAGTTCTGAAGGTTTGGTTTTTTTCTCTTCTTCCTTTTTTTCTATCTTTTTTTCTTTTTTTTGCTCAGGCTGACTTGTTTTTTGAAACTTTTTTATTATTTCTTCAACTTCTTCAGGCTCTATTTTAATGTTTGTGGTTCTTTTTTTAAATTGAATGTTTCTTATTTCCCCAACACATTCCACAATTTCTGAAGGTTTTACACCAAGCTCTCTGGCTAATTCTATACTGGTTCTGCCTACTTTATCTGACATAGATCAACCAACTCCTCCCTTGTCTCTAAATCAATAAAATGTTATCATAAATAAATCAGTATATGCAAATTAAAGGAGGATAATAAAATGGCAAGCTGCTATGTCTGTGGCAAGAAAAAAATGGTGGGTAATAATGTAAGTCATGCAAACAACAGAACAAAAAGATATTTTTTCCCAAATCTTCAGAAAATGAAGATCATTACTGAAAAAGGCCCGAAAAAAGTTCATGTTTGTACGAGATGCCTCCGTTCTGGTTTAATAAAAAAAGCAGTCTAGGTATGCAAAGAATTGGACAAATTTTACCCTGTCTATTAAGCGATTGCGGCATAGAAAATGCTGTAACGTTAAAATTTTTAAGGAAAAACTGGAATAGCATATTCGGTTTTCCTATAGCAGAACATGCCTTTCCTAAGGAGTTTAAAAATGGTATTCTTTTTGTAACAGTTAATTCACATTCCTGGCTTACTCAGTTAAATCTGTTAAAGGATGAGTTTATAGCAAAACTTCATGCCTACAAAGTAAAAGATATTGAATTCCGTTTTGGACGAATTTATATAAATCAAAAAGAAAAAATATATAAGCAACATAATCTAACCCTGTCATCAGAACAGGAACTATGGTTACGAGATATTACAAAAAATATAAAAAATAATGATATAAAACAAACAATGGAAAGTTTGATACAAAAGTATCTTTTGTTTGTAAACCAGATTAATGAAAATATCATAAAAAATCAAGGAGAACACCATGTCTGATTTCAATTTTGTTTTCAAAGAGTATTCTGACGAGGACAATAAAATTTATGAAGATGTAATGAAAAAAATAATGCAGAATATAAAAAATGGGATGTCTTTCAGAGAGGCTGTTGATAGTATTGACATAAAAGATAATGAATTAAAAGGTTTTATAGAAGATGATGCTTTGAAAATACTTATTGCTGAGCTATGTTATGTATCAAAAATACCTTTTGAAGAATTGGCAGATATGTTAAAGCTTCCGCTGGACACAATAAGAACAGCAAATCTTGAAATGCTTGAAGATATAGCATTGACTCTCAACAACAGTTTCAATAAAGAAAGGAGTGGAAATGCTTAGAAGAGTCAGATTATACTCCTTAAGCACATGTCCTACATGTAAAAAAGTTAAAGAGTTTCTTAAAACTCATGCTATTGACTATGAGATAATTGAAGTTGACACTTTAGATGGCGGTGAACAATGGCTTGCTATGAAGGAGTTAAAAAAAATCAATCCTGCTGCAACTTTTCCAACACTGATAGTTGAAAATGCTGTTGTTGGCTTTGATGAATCAAATCTTAAAAAATTACTCGGAATAGGTCAGAGTGACTCCTGATAAACTTTATGAAATTTTAAATAAATATGCCATATCAAAAGGGTTAGAGTTAAATAAGGATACAAACTTTGTTTTTGAACTTATTAATGGATTATTAAAAAATGAACAACGTTATGGATATAGATCATGTCCCTGTAGATTGGCTTCTGGTAATAAGGAAAAAGATTTAGATATCATATGTCCATGCATCTATAGTTTAGATGATATAAAGAAGTACGGTAGATGTTACTGTGGACTTTATGTATCAAAAGAATATAATGAAGGGAAAATCCCTGAAAAAGTAGTTCCTGAAAGAAGAAAAAAATAACCGGGAGGCGTAGAATATGATTTTCAGTGAATTAATAACGCTTAAAGAATTAAAGGAAGACCCATATTTTGTAGAACATATGTTATGGAATACTCAACCACAGGAGATTATGGCACCACGATGCTCAAAATCTGGAGACAAGGTGGTTTACAAAAGTTCAATTAAAGGTTACATCCCTTATATTGATACAACTGACGAAAAGCCTGTGCTTTTTATAATGAGGCATACTGAAATGGATTATGGAGAAACAATAGCGAGAATAGACGAAATTCCAGCAGAGATGCTAAATGAAGCAGTGAACGAAAATAAGGATAAAATATACTTTGGTATGTGCCCTATTAATGAAAAGATAAAACAATGGCTTAAAAAAGAGCTCGGAATTTTATAAACAACTAAAACTTAATAAGTTCCCGAAAATTCATTATTGTTAAAA
The DNA here is from genome assembly GCF_000423865.1 of Thermodesulfovibrio thiophilus DSM 17215. Classification (NCBI taxonomy): domain Bacteria; kingdom Pseudomonadati; phylum Nitrospirota; class Thermodesulfovibrionia; order Thermodesulfovibrionales; family Thermodesulfovibrionaceae; genus Thermodesulfovibrio; species Thermodesulfovibrio thiophilus. Next base: position 143,188 of record NZ_AUIU01000011.1, on the reverse strand, counting down.
ATGTTTTTGATTTTTTGGGAAGGGATTGAGAGCTTGAAGTTGCTCTCAAAATAGGAAGTTTTATACCTGAAAGTTTAGCAGTATAAAGAATATCTTCTGTATCATCTATAAAAATTGCTGATTCAGATTCAAAGGGAATAGTTTCTTTCAGTCTATCCCAAAATTCTATTTTTTCTTTTGGATATCCAAGATCAAAAGATGTGAAAATATCATTGAAATATTGATTAAACCCAGTTTTATTAAGTTTAAGATCTACTACTTTATTATGAGCATTCGTTAAAAGATAAACCTTTTTGCCATTTGAAGTTATAACTTTTAGAAACTCTTCAGCGTCTGGATGAGGACTTATGAAATGAGCCAGTTCTTTTTTCAGTTTAAATATATCAAGCCCTGTCCTCAATGACCAGAAATCAATATCAGTCCAGTTAAGTTTGCCTTCTTCTGCTTTATACATTGAAAAAAGTCTTTTCTGAGCCTCTTTAAAACTTAATCCTTCTTTTTCAGAATATTTTTGAGGAACATAAACCTCCCAGAAGTAATCATCATAGTACTTGTCAAGTATTGTTCCATCCATATCCAAAAAGACGGTTTGAATCTCATCAAAAGCTATCATCTTCATCTGCTCTATACCATGAAATATCAATATAAAACTTCATTCTGTCATAAATTTTTTGCAAAATATTACTCAGTTCAAAAAACATTTCCTCATAAAACTGCAGATCTTTCAGTTCTTCTCCTCCAACCATATAGGAATAAACAATTTCATATTCCCCACCCTGCACTAAATCTTTTCTGAAGAATTCTTTTTTTATTAAAATAGGGTCTAAATCAGGATATTCGTTAACTATTTCTTCAAAAAGCTCTCCTAACTGATTATATTCTTCAATAAAAGGGAGATTAATCACCACTTCAACTTCTACCATATTGTCGAAATGTTCTTCTTCATCTTCAACATCATCTTCATCCAGAAGAATTGAAAAACTTGTTTGATGAGCATTATAGGAAAATGAAACCGTTGCACTTATGGGGTATGGAGGTTTAATTTCTGGCAAAGTCATAGAAAGTTTGCTTTCTTTATTTAAAGAGTACTGTTCAATCAACGTAGCCATATCAAATACATCAAGATAATTTTTGGCTGCATCCATTATTTTCATCTGTAATTCTTCAAACCTGATCACATTGCCTCCTTAACGAGTTGCCTTTAATCTATACAACATTATACCATATAACGATAAGATTCTTTTAAAAGGAGGATTCGCTATGAAGACTGGATATTTTATCACGGGAACAGACACAGGAGTTGGCAAAACCATTGTTGCCGCTGCAATATTGAGAAGTTTTATAAAAAAGGGGTTAAAGGTTGGAGCTATGAAGGTTATTGAAACAGGCTGTCTTAATAAAGATGGGATACTTCTTCCAGGTGATGGAATGCTTTTAAGAGATATGGCTGAAATGAATGATTCACTGGATTTGATTACTCCTGTTAAGCTTGAAAACCCTGTAAGCCCCCTTGTTGCCTCCAAACTTGAAAATATAGAAGTTGATATTGAAAAAATTTTTAGATGCTTCGATACTCTTAAGAAAAAATATGACTATGTTTTAGTTGAAGGAATCGGTGGGTTAATGGTACCAATTACTAAAGAAGAAAAGAAAAAATCAACATTTTACTTTGTCAGAGATTTAATAAAAGATCTGGGCTTATCAGTCATAATTGTAACTAGACCAACTCTTGGAACAATTAATCACACGCTCCTTACGCTGGAAGCATTAAAAAGCAAAAAAATTCCTGTTAAAGGTTTTATTATTAATTTTTCAGAACCTGCTAAAAAAGATATTGCTGAAAAAACAAATTCTCAGGTTTTAAAAGAATTGGTTGACGCCCCATGTCTGGGTGTGCTGCCATATTTAACAGAATTAAGCAAAGATAAAATAGGAGAAACAGCGCTAAAAAATTTTAATATTGAAGCGTTAATTTCTCAATAAAAACTATAAAGAATCCGAATATATTGAAGCGGAATAAACTTTTACAGGATTATTATTCTCATCTAATATTACAATTCTTGGCTTATGTGAGGAAATTTCATTTTCCGTTAGATAGCCGTAAGAAAAAATAACAATTCTATCTCCTGGAGAAGCTTTTTTGGCTGCAGGTCCATTAAGACCTATTGTTTTTGTACCTTTTTTAGCAGGTATAACATAGGTATCAAATCTTTCTCCATTGCTCATATTGCTAATCCAGACCCTTTCATAAGGTAAAATTCCAGAAAGCTCGAGAAGATTCGTGTCAATACTTACAGAGCCCTCATAAAATAAATTGGTCTCTGTCACCTTCGCCAGATGTAATTTTGCTCTTAAAAAACTTCTCAACATAATTACTCTGTTTCTATGATTTTAGGAACTCTAAAAAATTTATCTGTTGATTGTGGTGCATTTTTTAAGGCTTCTTCTCTTGATAGAGATTTCGTTACCTCATCTTCTCTGAATACATTACTTAATTCAATCACATGTGAAGTGGGTTCTATTGCTCTGGTATCTATTTCACTCAGTTTTTCAACATACTCAAGAATTCTACTTAACTGGTCCTGATAAATGGACAGTTCTTTGTCATCAAGCTCAAGTCTACTGAGCATTGCTATGTGCCTTACCTCATTTGTTGAAATTTTCATTTTTTATACCCTCTCTAAGTTTACAATTTTTGGTGCTAATTTTTTAACTCCTATGCCTGGAAAGTTAACAACCACTTTTAAATCATCTCCTTCACCATAACATTCTCTAACAATCCCAATACCCCATGTTGGATGTTTGACTTTACAACCTATCACAAAAGGTGGTTTTATTTTGGCTCGTTCAGGTTCTTTTTTTACAGGTGCAAATGTGGAGTAATCTTTTCTCATACAAGTGCAATACTCCGGAGGAATATCTTTAATAAAGCTAGATGGTTCCTGTTTCTGAACTTTTGAATAAAGCTTTCTCTGCCTTGCTGATGTAATGAACAGAAGATTCTTTGCTCTTGTCATTCCTACATAGAATAATCTTCTCTCCTCCTGTAATTCTGATGGATTATCAAGAGCCTTAAAGTATGGCAGGATTCCTTCCTCACAACCCACTATAAAAACAACAGGGAACTCAAGTCCTTTTGCAGCATGCAAGGTAAGAAGCGAAACATAGTTTTTATTGCTCTCCCATGTATCTACATTTGAAAACAGTGCAATTTTATCAAGAAAATCTCTAACAGGCATTTTTTCAGCAGAACTGAGGAACTCTAAAACATTTTGAATTCTGTCTTCCTCAATTTCTTCAAGATAGCCTGTTGCATTTAATATATCTTTAATCATTGATGCGGAATCTTTATAATCTTTTACGGAAAGCTCATCAATCAATGTAGTAAAAGATAAAAGCTTTTCCTTAAAACCTGCCGATACTGTATCATCTTTTATCATTCTTTTTATGGCTTCGTAGTTTGATATCTTCTGTTTTTGTGCTTCATTTTCAATTTTTGTTATTGCTGATGCTCCAAGCCCTCGTGGCGGTGTATTTATTATTCTCATAAGGCTCACATTGTCTTCTTTGTTCAAAATAAAACGCATATAAGCAAGCACATCTTTTATTTCTTTACGATGATAAAAACTAACTCCACTGACAACCTGATATGGAATTTCTTCTATACGCAAAGCCTCCTCTATTGCTCTTGCCTGAAGAACTAATCTGTAAAGAATAGCAAAATCTTTATACTCATATTTACCTTTAAGATAAAGTTCTCTTATATTTTTTGCTATATATTTGGCTTCATCTTCTTCATTATTTAATTGACAATAGAAAACTTTGTCTCCCCAATCTCTATCTGTCCATAGGCTTTTTGGTTTCCTATCTGAATTCTTTGAAATCATAGCAGTAGAAGCAAGAATAATATGTTTTGTGGAACGATAATTCTGTTCAAGTTTAACTACCTTAGTCTGAGGAAAGTCTTTTTCAAACTCCAGAATATTATAGACATTTGCGCCTCTAAACTTGTAAATACTCTGGTCGTCATCGCCAACAGCACAGATATTTTTATGATATTTACAGAGTTGATGCAGTAGCATATACTGAGATTTATTTGTGTCCTGAAATTCATCAACAAGAATATATCGGAATTGTTCAGAATATCTTTTAAGTAGGTCTTCATTTGCATTGAATAACGCTATGACACACAGTATTAGATCATCAAAATCCAGAGCATTATATTTCTTAAGCTCATTCTGATAGCGCATATATATTCTGCCAAGTCTTTCTTCAAACTCATAACCCTCAGTATTTGCAATATAATGTTCAGGAGTTATTAAATTTGATTTCAAATTACTTATTTTTGTTACAACACACTTACATAAAGCTTCGTGCATGTTCATATCTTTCAAAATTCTCTTTACAAACCCTGCCTGATCATCTTCATCGTAGATTATAAAGTCTCTTTTATAGCCAAGACTGTCAATATGAGCTCTTAAAATTCTTACACATAGAGAATGAAAAGTTCCTATCCAGGTATTTTTCCAATTGCCATTACACATCTTGAAAATTCTTTCCTTCATCTCGTTAGCTGCCTTATTGGTAAAGGTTACAGCAAAGATTGAGGCTGGATGAAAACCCACTTCTTTAGTGAGATAGGCATACTTATAAGTTATTACTCTTGTTTTTCCACTTCCCGCACCTGCAAGCACAAGAAGTGGTCCTTCACAATAAACTACTGCTTCCTGTTGAGCCGGATTTAATTCCGACAGGGGGAAATCTTTCATGGCCACACCCCTTTATATTTTTATTTTAAATCAAACTATTCAACAGTAACACTCTTCGCAAGATTCCGGGGTTGATCCACATCACATCCCCTTAAAACAGCAATGTAATAAGCAAACAACTGAAGCGGAACTGTAAAAATAACAGGGTTTAAATAAGGATTTGATCCCTCAATATATAACAATTTATCTGATAGACGATTTAAAAGCCCTTTATTAGTATCTGTAATGGTTATTACAAAACCATCCCTCGCCTTTATTTCCTGAATATTTGAAATGGTCTTCTCCAGTAGACTACCATGTGATGTAATAAAAACAACAGGAAAATTTTCTTCAATTAAAGCGATAGGACCATGTTTCATCTCACCTGCTGCATACCCTTCTGCATGAATATAAGATATTTCTTTGAGTTTTAAAGCTCCTTCTAAAGCAACAGGATAGTTTATTCCTCTGCCTAGATACAAAAAATTCGGTTTTCTATAGACTTCCTTAACAATAGTCTGTATATCCGCATCAAGTTTCAACGTATCTTCTATCTTTCTTGGTAGAGCCATTAAATCTATAACCAAATCCTGAGCCATTTCTTTGCTAATTTTGCCTCTTGATAATGCAAGTGCAAGACTGAGTATATAAAAAGCTACTACTTGGGATGTGAAAGCTTTTGTTGAAGCAACACCTATTTCAGGACCTGAACGTGTATAAAAAATATAATCAGACTCACGTGAAACCGTGCTTCCAATGACATTACATATACTTAACGTCTTGATTCCGCTTTTTTTTGCATACCGCAAAGCTGCCAGAGTATCTGCTGTTTCTCCTGATTGAGTGACAGCAACAAAAAGAGAATTTTTACCAAAAGGTACTTTTCTATATCTAAACTCTGATGCAATATCAACTTCTACAGGAATTTCGCACATTTCTTCAATCATATACTTACCAATAAGACATGCATGATATGAAGTTCCACAGGCTACAAGATAAAGTCTTTCAAACTCTTTCATATCCTGAGGCATTAATCCCCATTCTTCATAAACAACCTCTCCATCTGACAAAACTCTTCCTCTTATTGTATCCGCAATTGCTCTTGGCTGTTCATATATCTCCTTGAGCATATAATGTTTAAAGCCATCTTTTTCTGCCATTGATGGTGTCCATGCTATAGTGTGTACTTTTTTTTCTTTCTCTTCTCCATTAAGATTGTAAATCTTAAAACCTTCTTTACTCAAAAGAACCATCTCTCCATCTTCAAGGAAAACTACATTCCTACAATAATTCAAAAAAGCTGGAATATCAGATGCTATAAATCTTTCTTCATCCGATACTCCAATTACAAGAGGGCTTTCCATTCTGACACCTATAAGCATATCAGGTTCATTTCTATCTATTAAAACTATTGCATAAGAGCCTCTGAGCCTCAGACACGCTTTTCTTACAGCATCTACAAGAGAGAGTTCCTTCCTGTATTTCCCAATTAAATGTGCAATGACTTCTGTGTCTGTTTCAGAATTAAACTTATATCCTTCTGCTTCCAGTTCTTTCTTAAGCTCGATATAGTTCTCAATGATTCCATTATGAACCAGAGCAATTGAACGTGATGTATGAGGATGGGCATTTTCATTTGAAGGCTTTCCATGGGTTGCCCATCTTGTATGCCCAATTGCAGATGTGCTGAAAGTAGCTGGTTTTATTAAACTTTCAAGATTACTAATTTTCCCTTTGCACTTTACAATCTCAATCTGAGAATCGTTTACAAATGCAAGACCTGCAGAATCATAGCCTCTATATTCAAGTTTTTTCAAACCTTCAAGTATGATATTTATTGCATTTTTATTTCCTATGTAACCTATAATCCCGCACATTACTTTTGCTTTCTCCTTTTCTTTGCCCAACCTTCTATGTTTTTTTGCGGAGTTCTGCTTATTGCAAGAGCATCAGAAGGAACATCATCAACTACTGTCGAACCAGCAGCAATGTATGCTCCTTTGCCAACTTTTACAGGAGCCACAAACTGAGAATCACTCCCAACAAATACATCATCCTCTATTATTGTTTTATTTTTTTTCTTGCCATCATAGTTGCATGTAATTGTTCCAGCTCCAATATTTACATTACTACCTATTTCAGCATCACCAATATAACTGAGATGGGCGGCTTTTGTACTATCTCCGATAGTTGATTTCTTAAGTTCAACAAAATTGCCAATTCTACATCCTTTACCAATAACAGTTTCAGGCCTTATATGAGCGAAAGGACCAACTGTTGAACCTGAATTAATATGAGCTTTTTCCACTACTGTGCAGTCTTTTATCTGAACATTATCTTCAATAATGCTGTTTTTAACTCTAACGCTTTGATAAATAATACAATTCTGCCCAATTATTGTATCTCCTTCAAGAAAAACATTTGGATATATTACAGTATCTTTGTCAATCTTAACTGAAGGAGACACCCAGACTGTTTCAATATCATAAAATGTAACTCCGCTTTCCATCAACTGTTTGACAACTTTATCTCTTAAATGCTTTGTTGCCAAAAAAAGCTCATATCTTGTGTTTATACCAATAAGTTCATCTTCTTTAGCTATTGGATATGCCTGAGCTGCACATCCTTTTTCTACTGAAATCTCAACAATATCAGTCAGATAGAATTCCCCTTTTTTGAGATTTTTCTTTATATTTTTAACAAGTTCCAGAATTTTTGCATTCATTATATAAATTCCACTGTTTGCTTCTTTTATTGATTGTGAATCCGATGTCATATCTGTATTCTCTATAATTTTTTTTATATTTCCCTTATTATCTCTAAGAATTCTTCCATAAGAATGATCTCTTTCAGGATAAAAAGAAAGAATCGCCAAATCGACTTCATTGTTTTGAAAAATATCGATGAATTTTAGAAGTGTTTCTGGTGTTATCAGTGGTGTATCTCCATTAACAACAAGTACATTATCACTCATTAAATAAGGCATAGAGCATAAAATAGCATGAGCTGTTCCCTTTGGCTCATCTTGAAAAACTATTTTCACATTATAATTTTTTAAATGCTCAACAACTCTATTCATTGAAGGATTTATAACTACAAAAATATTTTCTGGATTTAATTTTCCTGCACATTCAATTACATAATCTATTATTGGTTTATCAAAAATTTTATGGAGCACCTTTGGTTCAGATGACTTCATTCTTGTTCCAAGTCCTGCAGCAAGTATTACAACATCCAGCTTTAACATATCCTCAATCACTTCCTACAAGTTATTGTTTGTGGTGCTGTTATGCCAGCAGAAAGTATTATTTTTATCCCTTCCTGAACAGATATATCTGTATGAAATACACTATCCTCTTCAAACAGAACAACTTCACCGAGATATAAATTATTTGTGGGGATATAAACCGTTACAAGTTTTTTCCCCATATCATTGTCCTTTAAAATACACTCTTTTGTCTGAAATCCGAAAACAAAACTTCCTTTTCTCGGATACTCAACAATCACAACCCTTTGAAATGATGCTTTATTTTCTGGTGAAAATGCATCAAATAGTTGTTTCAATGAAGAATAAAGGCTTTTAAAAAGCGGGATTTTAAGAAAAAGTAACTTTTCAATACTATCCAGCAATTTTTTCCCGAATACATTTGTGGATATAAAACCAACAACAAAGACTACAATTAGAGCGGTAATAAAACCTAATCCTGAGATATGTCTACCAAAAATGAAATCATATACAGGACTTAAAAGACCATCAACAATTTTGAAAAGCTGAAATACTATGAAAATGCTTATAGCTATAGGAATTGTTACTATTAGACCTGCAATAAAATTTCTTTTAAAAGTTAGTCTAATAGATGGTTCCATTCCTAAGCTACAGCCTTGTTCATTGCCTCATCTGGAATATCAAAATTTGCATATACATTCTGCACATCATCATGCTCCTCCAGAGCATCTATGAGTTTTAACATCTGATCAGCAACATCTCCCTCTACAGAAACATAATTTTTAGGTAACATCGTAACCTCTGCCAGTGAAACCGGAATACCAGAAGCCTCAATATGTGATTTTACTGTGTTTAAATCTTCAGGAGACATTATAATTTCATAGTTATCCTCTGTAGGGTCATTTTTCACATCTTCAGCACCTGCCTCAAGTGCAAGTGAAATTAAGGTATCCTCATCAACTGCTTTTTTATCAATAAGAATATATCCTTTTTTGTCAAAAATCCACGATACACATCCAGATTCCCCTATACTTCCGCCATGTTTTGTAAGAATATGTCTTATGTCAGACACGGTTCGATTTTTATTATCAGTCATGGCTTCTATTAAAAGCGCTACACCCCCAGGACCGTATCCTTCATAAACTATTTCTTCGTAGGAAGTTCCTGCAAGCTCTCCAGTTCCCTTCATTATTGCTCTTTTTATATTATCCATTGGCATATTGACTTCCCTTGCCTTGTCAATTGCGACTCTTAAACGAGGATTTTTTTCAGGATCTCCACCTCCAAGACGTGCTGCTACAGATATTTCTTTTACAAGTTTCGTAAAAATCTTACCTTTTTTTGCATCTACATGAGCTTTTTTATGTTTGATCTGTGCCCATTTGGAATGTCCAGCCACGCTAACCTCCTAAAAAGGTGGAATATTCTTAATAATAATAAGATATTTAATATTCTGTCAAATTCTCAGTTGCTCTATAGTATTTAATGCATCAATGAATAAAGAGTTTTTCATGCCCCTGAATGTTAATTCTTTTACAAATAAGGATTTTTGAGCTCTTAAAAACTCAACTCTATCCAAAATCCCTGTAATACTGCATATTTCATCAACAAACTCTGGCAGAATAGGAACTTCAAAGAAGCCATCACCGGTCTGTATGAATTTTTTTAGAAAAAAATTACCTTCCAAACTTATAAAAATTTTTTCTACTATATCCCGTTGAAACATTAAATGTTTCTTTAAAATGTCAAAATTCTCTTTTAAAGATTTATCAATAAATTGTCCATCCCATATTAATGGAGCATCAGCATAAAAGCCTTTACAGTTCTTAAAAGATCCCCTTTTTTTGTCTACTATTACCAGATCTTGCAGAACTTCAGGAAATGTTACAGAAAATGGAATAACTCGACATTGAAGCGGTTTTAACTGATTATGGATTGTACACAGAGAATTTTTAAGTAATCTGCATCTTTTTTTAAATCTGTTACCACCAATAAAATCTCCAGCTATGTAAAATCCTCTATATTTGATACTAATATCATCCAGATAAACTTTGTGTTCTGCGTTAAATGGTTGTATTTTTCGAAATCCTAAAGTAATAGGGAAAAATTTAAAAAGTTTTACTATTTCTTTCAGAGTTAGAATTGTTGCTCCTCCGCAACATATGGAGGAGCAATCTGTAACACATTGAAATTTTATTGGCTTATTCACATTCTATAAAGCTTCATCACTTCATCTCTTGAAATTATGGCCTCTAAATCAGGAGGAAATCCACAATCTGATAAAAAATTAAAAATATTTTCCTTCCCTCCTTCCTGTCTGTCAACAAGAACAATAACCTTTTTAACAAAAATGCCCGCATCCTTAAACCTTGTGATCGCCTGAATTGTTGAGCTTCCTGTTGTAATTACATCATCAATTACAACAACACTATCACCAGCTTGAATATTTCCTTCAATCCACTGCATTGTTCCATGCTCTTTAGGCTTCTTACGAACAACAAGGGCTTCAACAGGCTTACCTTTAAGATATGAAGTGTATGCAACTGCCATAGCTATTGGATCTGCACCCAGAGTAAGTCCTCCTATTCCTTTTATATCTGAATCTGCAATCATATCATAAATAATATTCCCGATCAAATAAAGTCCCTCTGGTGATAGAGTTACTGCTTTACAATTAAAATAATAATTACTCAATTTACCAGATACTAGCTTAAAACATGGTACTTCACTGTATCTAAAAGCTTTCTCGTAAATAAGCTTTATCAGCCTCTCTTTCATCTGCTGTCGTTCTGTATAGCTGTATTTCACAATATTTACCAATGCCTTAATACAAACAGCAACATTATTAGTAAATTCTTTCCTGTTTTTCAGACTCGCATATCTCTTTTACAGTATCTTTTACAAGCTTCCCATCTTCCCAAACCTTTTCGCTAACCTTTCTGCATTTTGTTGATGGATCTTTATAGTAATAGTCACTTGCAGGCTCAGCTTTGTAATACCCTCTTCCATCTTCTGTTTTATATTCAACAGGTCCCCCACTTTGATAGGCTTCACGAGAACCTCTTACTGAGATATCAGCTAAGGTTGCACCGAAGAGAGCTCCAAGTCCTGCTCCGATAACTCCACCACGCCATCTATTGTGTTTATCAAGAAGTACTCCTGCTGCACCACCAACAACTGCTCCAGTTCCAGCTCCTTCGTAATGATACTGACTGAGTTGTCCGCAGGCTACACTAAAAACCATCAACAAAGCTAACATTAAAGCTAAAACCTTCATGACTCCCTCCTGCTTTTTCTTTTATTTTAACCCAGAAGGCTCAAAAAATACTCTATTTCTTCCAGACTGTTTTGCTTTATATAATGCCTTATCCGCATTCTGAATTATTTTATCCACAGATAATCTTGCTTCATCAGCGTAGGTTGTATATCCAATGCTTACAGTTAATTTTATTTCCTGACGGTTAACAGTCTGAAATACCGCATTTTCAACAGTCTGACACAACTTTTCACAGAGATGCTCTGCCTCATTTTGGTCTGTTGAAGGCATTAGCAAGCAAAACTCCTCTCCTCCATATCGTCCTACTGTAACTTTATGTGGAAGAGTTGCCAGACATAAGCCAACAAGTTCCATCAACACCCTATCTCCAGTCAGATGTCCAAAAGTATCATTGATTTTTTTAAAAAAATCAATATCAAGGAGAGCTACACTTAAAGGTTCTTTATATATATTACACCAGTTCAATTCTTCATTGATTCGTTCAATTAAGAAACCTCTATTGTATGCACCTGTTAAAGGGTCTTTTGTTAAGAGTTTATCAAAATCTCTTTTAATTTCAACAATTTGCTGTGCCTTTTGAATTTTCATCATAAGTTCACATTTCATAAATGAATCTGCAATATAGTCAAAAACTTCAAACTCATAAAGCTGATGAAGAATAGAAGGTGTTCGTTTTTTTATTATTGTAATTAAAGGAATTTCTCTAATAGATGGTGCGGTTGTAATTGTCTCAATTAAAGATCGATGTAACTTTGAAAACTTGTAAAGGTCAAAAAGAATAATCTCTGGTTTTAATTTATAAACATGATCAATAAATGCAGTGTCTATAGGAAATATATTACATTCTGAAGCTTCATCTGTTAAAAAATCTTTAACTTTTTTTGCCAGTTCTGATCTATTTGTTCCAAAGATCACTCGCATAGACAGCATTATTCCAGAGTATATTCCATTTTAAATTTCCATGTAAAGAGAATTATTTTACTTACTGAAAATATGCTCCATCATTTATTTTAAATACTTCAATGCTACTTTAAATTTTTATATCAAATTTGACATCTTTTTAATCTCAATGATATAAAAATATATAGTTTGCGGGCGTAACTCAGCGGGAGAGTGTCAGCTTCCCAAGCTGAAGGTCGCGGGTTCGAATCCCGTCGCCCGCTTTTTTATTGGAGGGAAGTTGTCAGCATTCAAAGAAGGAAATTTAGCTCTCTTAATTGATTCAAAGGGAAGAAAATATCTTATCACGTTGAAAAAAGATGCATCTTTTTCTTTTCATAAAGGTAATGTAGCATTAAATGATATAATAGGTAAGCCTGATGCTATTAAAGTACTGTCAACGCATGGAGAACCTCTTTTGGTTTTTAAACCCTCTCTTGAAGATTACGTTCTTAAAATGAAAAGAGGTGCCCAGATAATCTATCCAAAGGATATATCAAGACTTCTAACACTTATTGATATATTCCCTGGTGCAAAGGTATTTGAAGCGGGAACTGGATCTGGAGCTTTAACTCTTCATCTTTTAAGAGCTGTAGGACAGACTGGCAGAGTTGTTTCATGTGAAAAAAGAAAAGAATTTTATGAAACTGCAAAGACAAATATCGAAAAATTCATAGTCAATGAACCATCTGGAGAATTAACTCTCTTAAATAAAGACATTTCAGAAAAAATAGATGAAAAGGATTTTGATCGACTGATTTTTGATCTTACTGAACCATGGCTTTTTCTTGATAAAGCCGTTGAAATGTTAAAACCCGGAGGACTTATTGGCTGTTATCTTACAACGGTTCTTCAAATTTACAGTCTAATGGAAGAATTTGAAAAGAATTTTTCTAAGAGTCTTTACAAAATCGGAATTTTTGAACTTCTTGAAAGAAAATGGGAAAAGGAGGGCTTAAGTCTCAGACCAGCATTAAGAATGGTCGCCCATACTGGATTTATTGCTGTTTTTAGAAAGCTTTCATGAAATTCAAATGTCTTCTTATAAATCCTTGGATTTATGACTTTGCTGCCTATAATTTCTGGGCAAAGCCTCTTGGATTATTAAAGGTTGCTGAATTCCTAAGCCAGTTTAACGTAGAGCTCTTTTTAATCGATTGTTGTAATTCATTCAAAATTAAAAAATACGGAACAGGAAAATACAGAGCAGAAGTTGTGGAAAAACCCGAGATTCTAAAAAAGATTCCAAGAAAATATAAAAAATATGGAATTTCAACTGAAGAATTCATTGCAAATTTAAAGAATCTGGGCTCTGTTGATTTCATATTTGTAACCTCAATAATGTCTTACTGGTGGTATGGAGTGAAAGAAGTTATCGAAATTTTAAGAAACTATTTTATTAATACACCAATAATTCTCGGTGGAATTTATGCCACACTGTATAAAGAACATGCAGAAAAACAGATAAATGCTGATTTTATTTATAAAGGACATATTAATATAGGAATAATAAATGAACTCGAACGAATTGGGTTAAAGCTTGAACGGATTACTGATAAACCGAAATATTGGTGGCAGATGGGATTTTACAGAGAACTGCCTTACGCTCCGATTTTAACATCAACTGGATGTCCTTTCAAGTGCTCATATTGTGCATCCTCCATTTTATATGAGTCATTTGGACAGAGATTGTTAAATGAAATTATGGAAGAAATTGAAGAATTACATTTAAAAGGAGTTAGAGATTTTGCCTTCTATGACGATGCTCTTCTTTATAAATCTGACATACACATAAAACCATTGCTTAAAAAAATCATTGCAAAAAATCTGGATCTCAGATTTCATACTCCCAATGGAGTTCACGCTCGTTTTATAGATAAAGAACTTGCTCAACTTATGAAATACTCAGGATTTAAAACACTAAGACTAAGCCTTGAAACTGTTGATATAAAAAGACAGTTAGAAACTGGAGGAAAGGTAACAAATGATGAACTTGAAAAAGCAGTTTATTCTTTAAAAGAAGCAGGTTTCGCATCTCAGGACATTGGAGTCTATATAATGTATGGACTTCCAGGACAGAGTTTTGATGAGTTAAGGGCAGGAGTTGATTTTCTTAAAAATTTAAAGGTTCGTATTCACTTGAACGAATTTTCACCAATCAAAGGAACTTATTACTGGCAGGAGTTTGTAACAAAAAATATTATTACTGATGAATTAGACCCCCTTTTAACAAATAACTCAATTTTTGCAGAAATTTTTGCTGGATATAACAGAGAAGATATTAAAAAACTGAAAATTGAAGTTAACAACTTTAATTTGATATTATAAGTCTCAGTATTTTTACAAAAGCTAAGATGCAGCTACTCTGTCCTTGCAGGTGTAATTATATGAGCAAGATCCGTGTATATTGTATAATTTATAACAAATTTTTCATTGCAGGAGGCTTAATGTGATAAAAACACTCAGAAAAAATGCGAAATATTTTTATTTTTTGTTTTTTCTTGTTATTATTACCTTTGTTTTCTGGGGGGTTGGAACAGTAGATAAAAAACATACGGACGTTATAGCAGAAGTGGCCGGACAGAAAATTACAGCAGAGAGATTCTGGAGAAACTACGAAGAAACAAGAAGAGTTTATAGAGAAGTTTTTAAAGAAAAGGCTACTGAGATGGAACAGGGACTGAAAGAAAGAATTCTTGAAAATTTAATAAATGAAGAAGTTATGCTTTATTTTGCAAAGAAATATGACATAGAAGCAACAGACAGAGAAGTTCAAGATGCTATCCTGAATGATCCTCGGTTTAAAAGAAATGGAGTGTTTCAGCGAGATGTGTACTTTCAAATTTTAAAACTAAACAGAATAACTCCTGCACAATACGAGTCTTCTTTAAAACGAGATATAACTGTTGGGAAAGCTCTGCAGGTTATTGCATTAGCAAACGACAGCAGTGATATATCTGACGAAGCTTTTATTAAATCCTTTTTAAATGCATTTAAATCAAATATTCCTGTAAAAATTAATAAAGAAGCTTTATCATGATTTAAGAGGCTATGGAAAAATTTTTTGATCAGATAAGATGGCAGGATTTAGTTGATATAGCTATTGTTTCTTTTATTATCTACAAAATTTTTATCCTCGTTAAAGGAACCCGCGCAGCAAGAATGCTTGTTGGAGTTGGTTTATTGCTGGCAATCTCTTTAATTTCAAGATTTTTTGAGCTATATACTCTTGACTGGCTTATTCAGAACTTCTGGGCTCAGATAGTAATAGTATTGATAATTCTTTTCCAGCCTGAGATAAGAAAAGCTCTTGCTCAGATGGGAGAGACTCCTTTATTTCACAGGTTTAGTTCAGCAGAAGAGATGAAAACGATAGAAGAAATAGTTAAGGCATCCCAATCACTTGCTAATAAAAAAATAGGTGCATTAATTGTTTTTGAAAGAGATGTCACTCTATCCGAATATATAGAAATCGGAATACCCCTTGATGCAAAGGTTACTAAGGAATTATTAATAAGTATTTTTCATCCAACAAGTCCTATTCATGATGGTGCTGTTATTATAAAGGGAAACAGG
Organism: Thermodesulfovibrio thiophilus DSM 17215; assembly: GCF_000423865.1. Classification (NCBI taxonomy): domain Bacteria; kingdom Pseudomonadati; phylum Nitrospirota; class Thermodesulfovibrionia; order Thermodesulfovibrionales; family Thermodesulfovibrionaceae; genus Thermodesulfovibrio; species Thermodesulfovibrio thiophilus. Next base: position 127,422 of record NZ_AUIU01000011.1, on the reverse strand, counting down.
GTAGTTGCTGCTGGATGCTTTCTTCCTATAAAGCTCGGTGCAGATTTAAGCAAAGCCTATGGAACAAGGCATCGAGCTGCTCTAGGCATTACAGAAGAAACCGATGCTGTGGCAATTATAGTTTCAGAGGAGACAGGTTCAATTTCACTTGCAGTAAATGGACGACTTGAAGGCAATCTTGATATGGAAAAATTAAGACAGAAGTTAACAAATCTATTCACAAAAGATAGAGAAAGAAAATGAATAAAATTTTGAAAAATTTTTTAACAGAAAATCTGACATTTAAGTTAATATCCATTGCTTTAGCCTTATTTTTATGGTTTTTTGTTACATTTAGAGGTCAGACAGATACAGTCATTGATGTTCCTTTAGAATTCAAAAATACCCCATCAGAAATGGAAATTTTAAAACAGAGCGCGAAAAAGATAACACTTGCAATTTCAGCAAGAGAAAGAATTTTAAAAGAATTAGCACGAAATAATATAAGGGTAGTAGTTGATCTGTCAAATGTCAAAATTGGAGAAAATTCAATTGCTATAACAAAATCTTCTGTAAAGATTCCAAGAGGTATTGAGATATTAAGAATAGATCCCTCTCAAATTAAGATATATATGGATCAGAAATCTCATAAAGTAGTTCCTGTAAGAGTTGTACTGCTAGGAAATCCAGCGAAAGGTTTTAGTATCGTATCAGTAACGTCAAATCCTGCTAATTTAAAAATAGAAGGAGCTAAAAAAGAACTTGACAGAATTCGTGCTATTAAAACAGAACCGGTTGATATAGAAGGTCTTAATGAAGACTTAAGAGTTCAAGTCAAAATAGACCCTGAAGGAAGAATTTTCAGAACAGAGAAGGACATAGTAGAAGTAAATGTTAAAGTAAAGAGAAAGTGATGGAACTATTTGGAACAGATGGCATCAGAGGAACAATAAACATTTATCCAATGATACCTGAATTATGCATGAAAGTAGGAATGGCTTTATGTTTTATTTTGAAAGAAAGGATCCCCCATAAACCAAAAGTACTAATAGGCAAGGATACAAGAATATCAGGATATGTAATAGAATCAGCTTTAACAGCAGGGATTACATCAATGGGAGGAGATGTTTATCTGGCAGGACCTATTCCAACTCCAGCAATTGCTTTTCTGGTTAAAAGCATGCGTCAGGATGCAGGAGTGGTAATTTCAGCATCGCATAATCCATTTCATGACAATGGAATTAAAATATTCTCACATGATGGATTCAAATTTTCAGAAGAACTTGAGAATAACATTGAAAGACTTTTGCAGGATTCAGAATTTCCAATGAATAGACCTTTGGCTCAGGATCTTGGTAAGGCTTTCAGAGTTGATGATGCTGTGGGAAGATATATAGAATTTGTTAAGTCAACCCTGCCTAAAAACTTCAGTTTTGAAGGACTCAAAGTGGTTATAGATCCTGCAAATGGAGCAGCTTACAAAATCACACCAATACTTTTCAGAGAACTTGGTGCTCAGGTTATAACAATCAATGATAAACCTGATGGATTGAATATAAACAGAGGATGTGGGGCTCTCTATCCTGAAGGATTAATAAAAAAAGTTAGAGAAACAGCTTCTCAGCTTGGAATTGCCCATGATGGAGATGCAGACAGGACAATTCTTGTGGATGAAAAAGGTAACGTTGTTGATGGTGATTTGATTTTAACTGTCTGGGCAGATGAATTAAAAAAAGAAGGAAAACTTAAGAAAAATACTATTGTTGGAACTGTTATGACAAATTTGGGAATTGAAAACTATCTTAAAGAAAAAGGAATAAAAATGATAAGAACAAATATTGGTGATAAATATGTTGTTGATGAGATGCTTAAATGCGGATATAATCTTGGAGGAGAACAGTCAGGACATATAATATGTCTTGATTATTCCTGTACTGGCGATGGTGCTATTACATCTGTTCAGATGGCATATATAATGATGAAAAATAATAAAGCTTTAAGCGAGTTAATACAAAATATCCATAAATATCCACAGGCTTTAAAAAATATAAAAATTCCTGAAACTTTTTCAAAATATGAAGTTTTGAAAAGACTGGAGGCCTTGAGTTCAGAAATCGGGAAACTTCAAAAACAAATAAAAGGAAGAATACTTATAAGACCTTCAGGCACAGAACCAAAAATCAGAATTATGGTGGAAGATGAAGACAATGAAAAAGTGCAAAACATGATAAACAAAATTGAAGAACTGATAAAACAGAAACTTACAAGTTAATAACCTCTTCTAGTTAAATGCCTGTTATTTTAAGTCTACTGTTTGGAATAGTTCTTGGACAGATTTTCATCTATTTCCCTTTAACAGTAACATTAGTTTCATTGGTCATTTTTCTATCTTTCCTGAAACGAAATAAATTTTTAGCAATTCTGATAGTTTTATCCTTAGTTTCAGGAATTAGTTACAGCAACCATATCAATTCAAATAAACAACAGAAGTTCAGAGATATAACTGCAATAGGATATATAAAAAATGCAAACCAAAACATCTATAATTTTCGGATTGTTGAATCTAATAAAACAGAGTTAAAAAATACAAACCTGAAAGTTTATTCCAGAGAAACTCTTCAGGAAGGAAAAAGCTATTTGATTGAGTGTGTCTATGGTAAAACATATAAAAATCCATATCAATCTGAAAATCCAATATGTTATGTTAAAAACACACAATTACTAAGCAAGTCCTATAAAACACGCTTTGATGAACTTAGAGGCAGAATAAACACAAAAATAGAAGAAACAATCAGCGAAAATCTATCCGGAAGTCTTATTGCCATGACAACCGGTGAAAGGGTATCAATTCCTGATGAGATTAAAGACGATTTTCGAAAAACAGGACTGATTCATATTTTAAGTATTTCAGGAGCACACTTCAGTCTTTTATTTACAATATTTTTTATTGTATTCAAATTTATTTTCAAACGACTTCCTTATACATTGCTTGTAAGACTTACAATTTATATTAAACCTTCTCAATTGAGCATTCTTTTTTGTTTTCCTGTAATTTTGGGTTATTATCTGATTGTTGAACCCAACTATCCATCAACAAGATCATTTATTATGGCAACTCTTTTTATGACAGGTGTTCTTTCAGAAAGAAAATCTATATGGATTTTTACAGTAAGTTTTGCATGTCTTATAATTTTGATTTTCCAGCCAGATGCAATAAAGGATGTTTCTTTTCAGCTAAGCTTCCTTGCAACAGCTGGCATTGGTTTTATTTCTGATATCTACAAGCATTTCAAAGACAAAATACATAATAAAGTTTTAGCATATATTTTATTAAGTTTTCTTGTAAGCGTTTCCGCAACATTGATAACAGCACCTGTTATAATTTATAAGTTTCATTATCTCTCCCTGATAGGATCTGTAGCAAACCTTACAGCAGGATTATTGATAGGAATGGTTCTTTTCCCTTTGCATATCTGCTTTGTAGCATTTTTTTTAATTACAGGTACCTATCCTTTACCTGAATTAATCGATTTTATCGGCACTGTATCATTCAAACTGATGCATGTTCTTGCATCTTTCAACTATTCTTCAATATTAATCCCTCCAGTTTCTCAGGGAGTAGTGGTTATATTTTATCTCTCAATATTTATTGTTTTATTGAGTTACTACTGCTTCAAAGGAAAATTAATGAAACTTTGCTATGGACTGTCAATTCTTTTGTTTCTCAGCTCAATTCTGATACCAATAGCAACGTTTATAAAAGAAAAGGAAAATTTAAAAATGACATTTCTTGATGTTGGACAAGCAGAGTCAACTGTTTTGGAAACACCATCAGGAGTTTTTTTAGTAGATACAGGGAAAACAGGATGGGAAATAACTCAGTTTCTTAGAGCAAAGGGAATTAATGAGATTAATGCTTTAATTATTACACATGAGCAAAAAGACCATGCAGGTGGATTTGAAAGAGTTATTAAAAATTTCAAACTGAATGAAATCTGGGACAATGGATATATAGAGTATAATAAACAAATTCTTCCAGATAAAATAGTAATCAGACATCTTGCAAGAGGTGATATCTTGCAGATTGATAACTGCAGTTTCACAGTGCTTCATCCATACAGCGAGTTCTGGAAATCTTCTTTGTCAAGATATAGTAATGAACTAAGCCTTATATTCAAGTTTAAATGCTTTAACAAAAACTATCTCTTTACATCAGATGCAGGGAAGCAATCCATTAAGACTTTGCCAGTTCAGTATCTAAAAACAGATATTGTTAAAATTCCCCATCACGGAAGTAAATATTCACTTTTAAGAGAATTTTACGATAATGCAAAGCCTGAGTTCTGTATAATTTCTACAGGCAAAGATAATCCCTACGGACATCCTCACAGCGTTGTAATTACAGCGTTAGAAAAACATTGCAACATATTCAGAACTGACAACGATGGAGCAATCCAGATAAAAGAAAAGAAAGATGGGACCCTTACGATTCAAACAATGAAAAGCCTTGAATTCAAACCTTACAGAGACTGGGAAAATTTAAAAAAACTGTTTATTTTATGGTAGAATTAACGCATGATAGCTCTTATTGACTATGGCATGGGAAATATAAAAAGTGTTTCAAAAGCTCTTGAAACAACAGGAACAGATGTAAAAATCACTCAATCTCCTGAAGATATCAGGAATGCGAAAGCCATTGTTCTTCCAGGAGTGGGAGCTTTTAGAGATTGCATGAAAAATCTCTCAAAGCTTGAACTTATTTCAGTTATTAAAGAACAAATACTGAAAGGTAAGCCCTATCTTGGCATATGTCTTGGAATGCAAATACTCTTTACAGAGTCTGAAGAATTCGGACTCTGTAAAGGTCTTGATATATTTAAAGGCAAGGTTGTCAGATTCCAACTTTCTCAGGGATATAAAATTCCGCACATGGGATGGAATACTGTTAAATTTCATAAAAAAAGCAGATTATTAGAAGAAATTAAAGATAATTCTTACTTTTACTTTGTCCATTCCTACTATGTGTCCCCAGAGGATTCAAAAGTTGTTGCAGGTGTAACTGATTATGGTGTAGAGTTTACATCTATGATAATTCACGAAAACATTTTTGCAACACAGTTTCATCCTGAAAAATCCCAGAAAACAGGCCTTACTCTTTTAAGAAATTTCATCAAGATTATCCAATGAAAAAAGTCATTCTGGGCACAGCAGGTCATATTGACCATGGTAAAAGTTCTGTTGTAAAAGCTCTTACAGGAGATGATCCAGACAGATTGAAAGAAGAAAAGGAAAGGGGAATCACAATTGACCTTGGCTTTGCCAGTATCGCTTATCCTGATTTAGTTGTTGGAATTGTTGATGTTCCAGGACATGAAAGACTTATTAAAAACATGCTTGCAGGAGTTGGTGGAATTGATATGGTCATGCTTGTTGTTGCAGCTGATGAAGGAGTTATGCCTCAGACAAAGGAACATCTTGCAATATGTGATTTGCTGAAGATAAAGTCCGGATTGATTGCTTTAAACAAAGCTGACCTTGTTGATGAAGAAACATTAGAACTTGCAAAAGAAGATATAACAGATTCAGTTAAAGGAACATTCCTGGAAAATGCTGAAATAATCCCTGTTTCAGCCAGAACAGGCTACAATATAAACGTTCTTAAAGAAAAAATTAGAGAACTTGCTTTAAAAGTTGAAGAAAAATCAACAGGTGGTATATTCAGAATGCCTGTTGACAGAGTTTTTACTCTTAAAGGATTCGGAACAGTTGTGACAGGAACAGTCCTTTCTGGAAAAATTTCAGTTGACTCATCTGTTGAAATTCTTCCAACACGTATTAGCTCAAGGATAAGAGGGCTGCAGAGTCATGGACAACAACTCAAAGAAGTTGTTGCAGGACAAAGGGTTGGGATAAATCTTCAAGGAGTTTCGAAAGAAGATTTAAGACGAGGAGATATTGTTACAATTCCAGGCAAACTCAAACCAACATATATGATAGAAGCAAAAATAAAACTATTAAAAGATGTTAAACCCTTAAGAAATAGTTCGCCTATTCATTTCTACCTTACAACATCTGAAACTACAGGGAAAATAAAACTTTTTGGCAAAACTGAAATTCTTCCTGATGAAGATGCTTTTGCTCATATTAAATTGAATGAACCTGTAGTTGCAATGGCAGGAGACAGATTTGTTATCAGAAGATTTTCTCCACTTGAAACTCTTGGTGGAGGCATTATTCTTGATCCTGATCCGCCTAAAAAAAATAGGGAATTAGACCACGCACATCTTGATATTCTCTACAGTGGAGAACTATCAGACAGAATAGAGATTAAAATTAAAAGAAAAGGATTTAAAGGCATATCAATCTCTGAACTTGAAGGCTGGATAAATACTGACATAAAGTTTATAAAGACTGCTGTCCAACAGCTTATAGAAAAGAAAAAAATTATAAAAGCTGAAAATCATCTTTTTCATATGGATATTTTTAATGATTTCAGAATCTCTCTTTCTAACCTGCTCAAACAATTTCATGAAAATAATCCACTTAAGGAAGGTTTGCCTAAAGAAGAGCTAAAAGCCAGACTTTCTCTGGGAAGGTCTCCTGAACTTTTAATGCTGTTAAATCATGTTGAAGAGATTTCAGTTGAAGGTAACCTTGTAAAGTTAAAAACAGCAACAAAAGAAAAAGTTGATGAAAAATTAGAAAATAAAATAATTAAAGACCTTAAAAACAATGAATTTCAACCACCTCTGAAGGATGAACTTGCTCGTAATCTCTCAATTGCTGAATCAAAACTAAGTGATATATTAAAATTAATTGCTAAATCAGGTAAAATAATTCGAATAAATGACTCACTATATCTTACCGCTGAAAGTTATACAAAAATGATAGAACTTCTTAAAGAATTTTTTACCAAAAAAGATGTGATGGCAGTTTCTGAGTTTAGAACACTGCTTAATACAACAAGAAAGTATGCAATTGCATATCTTGAACATCTTGATTCACAGAAAATAACTCTTCGTGTTGGAGAGTTCAGGAAACTGGTAAAAAGAGGATAAGATGACTAAAAGAAAACTCAGTCTCATTATTTTAACTTTCCTTATTGGATGTCTGGCCGGAATAACTATTTTTTACCTTATAACAACTCCCAGACAGTCAATTCCTATCTATAAAGATATTATTGAACCAGTAAAAAGCTTTTCTGAAATTGTCAAAGCTGTTTCTCCCTCTGTTGTAAATATATCAACAACAAGGACAGTGCAATCTCCACCCACTCTTGAAGACCTCTTTGAATTTCTCCCTCCATACGGCAATTCCCAGGGTAAAAAATGGAAAGAGATGAGTATGGGTTCAGGGGTAATCGTTTCAAATGATGGATACGTATTGACCAATTATCATGTAGTTGAACAGGCAGATGATATAAGAGTGACCCTTTATAACAGAAGAACATTTAAAGCTTCAATAATAGGCGCTGACTCCAAAACAGACCTTGCTGTCATTAAAATAGACGTAAAGGATTTACCAGTTGCTCCATGGGGTGACTCTGACCAGCTTCAGGTTGGAGATTTTGTTCTGGCAATCGGGAATCCCTATGGGCTTACTCATACAGTTACTATGGGAATTATAAGCGCTGTTGGACGAGCAGATGTTGGCATAGCTGATTATGAAGATTTTATTCAGACAGATGCGGCAATAAATCCGGGTAATTCAGGAGGACCACTTGTAAACATAAAAGGTGAAATCATAGGAATAAATACTGCCATTTTCTCAAGAACAGGAGGATATCAGGGAATAGGTTTTGCTGTTCCCAGTAATATGGCGCGTATTATCAAAGATAGTCTGATAAAGGAAGGAAAGGTTGTAAGAGGATGGATAGGGATCATGGTTCAGGATTTAACAGCTGAGCTGGCTGAAAGATTTAACTTAAAAGAGCCATATGGAGTTATCATTACCGATGTAACCAAACAATCACCTGCTTACAGCGGTGGACTTAAAAGAGGCGATATCATTCTTGAATATGACGGGAAACAGGTAACAGAGAGTGCTATTTTAAAAAATCTCGTAGCACAGAGTAAAGTTGGTTCAGTTGTGAATCTGAAAATTTTTAGAGATGGGCAGGTTTATACAATTTCAGTTACTATTGCTCAACTTCCTTCAGAACAGTTTCAAGAGATAAAAACATTAAAGAAAACAGCAGATAAAACTGAAAATCCCCTCAAGGGACTATCAGTAATTGATTTTGAACCATCTATGGCAAAACAGATTGGTGCTGACCCGGATGACAGAGGCGTTGTTGTGTATAAAATTGAGCCCGGTTCGCCTGCTGAGAACACAGGTTTAAAAAAAGGAGATTTAATAATGGAGATTGAAAGACAGAAAATACAATCAGCATCTGATTTTCAAAAAGCCATACAGAAAATTTCAAGGTCAGATATACTTGTTCTCATAAACAGAGGTGGTAAGAAATTTTATATGATTCTGTCATCATGAATCTGTTAATTTTAATTTTTGCTATAACATTATTTACTGTCACTTTTATCCAATTACAGATTGAAGATTTTGCACTACAACATTCTCTTAAAGGAATTATAGTTTTCGCAGGCACCATTTTTCTAACTCTTTTTGCTTATTTAAAATTAAAGAGAATGAACATTTCTCAGATTATATTTGGAATTGCAGGGCTTTTTTCAGGAATCTTTACAGGTATACTGTTAAGTTTACCTTTATTGATATTTTCTTTAAATCTTAAGCCTGTTGCATTTATTTTCATAACTGGTTTTGGATATGCAGGAGCTGTATTTGGTTTAAAAAAAGCTGAAACCATCAAAATTATAGAGATATTGAACTTCATGAAAAAAGAAGCTATATGGGAAGAACCAAAAATCCTTGATACCAATGTTCTTATAGATGGCAGAATTGCTGATCTTATTGAACTTGGATTTATAAAAGGTACTATTTTAATTCCTGGATTCGTTCTGAGAGAGATTCAATATATTGCCGATTCTCCAGACCCATTAAGAAGAGCAAAAGGGAGAAGGGCACTGGATATATTGCAGAAAATTCAGAGAACAGAAAAAGTAAAACTTGAAATTATTGAAAAGGATATTCCTGAGATAAAAGAAGTTGACATAAAACTTCTGGAACTAACAAGAACCCTAAGAGGAACACTTATTACAAATGATTTAAATCTTATAAAAATTGCTCAACTAAGAGATGTGCCTGTTTTAAATCTCAATGAACTCGCTCAGGCAATGAGACCTCCTGTACTTCCAGGAGAAGTTTTAAAACTTTTTGTAGTAAAAGAAGGGAAAGAACCTGATCAGGGCGTTGCCTACCTGGATGACGGAACAATGGTTGTTGTTGAAGAAGGAAGACAGTATATTGGCAGAACAATCGACATTGTGATTCATAGTGTGCTTCAAACATCAACTGGAAGAATGATTTTTGGAAGACCAAAAAGTGAAGATTTTTCAATACAAAAAGAAGAATGATATGAAATGCATTGCTGTAATAGTTTCTGCAGGCATTGGTAAGAGATTCGGTTCATCAGACAAAGTATTCGCTGAAATTTTCGATAAACCTCTTCTGATATGGGCAGTTCAGGCATTTGAAGATATTAATTTGATTGATGAAATATGGATTGTAACCAGAAAAGAGCTTTTTCAAAGAGCAAGAGAGAATCTTGAGAAGTTTAATATTAAAAAAGTTAAAAAAATCATTGAAGGAGGAGGTCAAAGACAAGATTCAGTTTACAATGCTCTTAAGGAATTATATGAAAATACAGATATTGTTTTAATTCATGATGCAGCAAGACCAATGGTAAGTAAAACATTAATAAAAAAAATTCTTAATGCAATGAATTCTGAGATTGATGGAGTTATCCCTGTAGTTCCTTTAAACGATACAATCAAATGGATAAAAAAGGAAAATATAGTTGGTGGAACCCTTAATAGAGACATCCTTAGAGCAGTCCAAACACCACAGGCATTCTGGTTTAAAAAACTACTGCAGGCATATAAAAAAGCATATGAAGAAGATTTTTACGGCACTGATGATGCTTCACTTATAGAAAGATACGGAGGCAAGGTCTTAACAATAGATGGAGAAGAGAAAAATATCAAGATAACTACAAAACAAGATTTGCAAAAACTTTCAGTTCTTGCAGGGATGAATAATTTTTCTAACCATGAGTCATATAGAGAGCAAAAAAATAACATCAGTTTAAAATCAATAAGAATTGGTATGGGATATGATAGTCACAGATTTATGGAAGGCAGAAAACTAATCATTGGAGGAGTTGAGATTCCATACAGTCATGGCCTTTATGGACATTCAGATGCTGATGTCCTTATTCATGCAATAATTGATGCAATACTTGGATCAGCAGGAGTTGGAGATATAGGAACACATTTCCCAGATACAGATCCATTATATAAAGATATTTCAAGCATGGAGTTACTGAAGAAAACACTCAATCTTGTAAAAAATTACGGAGTAGATCCAGTATGGATTGACTGTACAATTTTTGCAGAAAAACCAAAGATGTTAACTTATATTCCAGATATGAATAAAAACTTACAGAAACTTGGATTAAATGTAAATATTAAAGCAAAAACCAACGAAGGCATGGGATTTATAGGAAGATGTGAAGGAATATCTGCTCAGGCAGTATGTCTTAGCATCAAGTTTAACCTCTGAATATATTGCTGAGCATGCTTTAACAAACAATCAAAATTCAATTTAACTATTTGATTTATTATGTTTTTTATATATCTATCCATGCATTCTAAGAGAGAATAGACATTCTTCTTACAATAAATCTGTAAAACAATACTATCAATGTTACAACACCAAGAGACAAAGCAATTTCCATCCATGTTGGATAGTATTTCTCTTGCAATGGAATATACCAGTTGTAAGCAATAAGACTTACATTGAAACGATTAAGAATTACTCCAGTAACAACCCAGAATGTCGTAAACCGAACAAGTTTTACCTTTTTATTTTTTACTGAATTTATTAAAACCAAAGCCGGAGCTAAAACAAAGCCAACAACTTCCAATAGATACCAGTATCCATACTCACTTTTCAAATAATGCCAGTTATTATAATGTGTAAGATCAAGAACTTTTAAAATCAGATAAACAAAAAGTATAATAACCAGAGCTTTTGCAAGTCCCAATGTTTTATTATCAAAATCTGCCCGATCAAAAGTCTTCAATTGATCCCTGAAAACTTTATGAGAGATTGTACTTTCAATTATTACCATTGAAATTCCGGCAAAAAGCGCTGAGACGAGAAAAAAAAGCGGTAACAAAGCTGAATACCAGAGAGGATGAATTTTTGTTGGAGCTACAAGGAATAATCCTCCGAGAGCTGACTGATGTCCACCTGCGATTATTACACCAAAAACAGTTGCCCAGATACCAAGTTTTGAAAAGAAATTTTTTGCCTTTTCAATCCCAAGCCATTCAAAAAATGCCGGAAACCATTCAATAAGACAGATAATGATATATAAAAAGAAATGCCAAGCAATTAAAAATAGTATAGAGTTTAATCCCCATGACCATCCAATAACATAAAAAACTCTATAATACCTACCAAGGTCAAACATAAGCGCAAAAACAGCAAATATATATCCAAGAAGACTTGAAAGAATAGCAGGACGGGCAAAGTGTTTATAATCCTTTGCCCCAAATAGATAGACCACTGTTCCTACTGTGAGTCCTGGTGCTGCAAGAGCTATACCCGCCAGTATATCAAAGCTTATCCAGAACCCCCACGGATAGGTATCTGAGAGATTTGTTGCTGGTCCAAGTCCGTAAATTAACCTGTAAGCCATTGCATAAAAGGAAAAACACAGGATAATCAAAGCCATAAAATTCAATAAAGTGGCATGCTTTGAAATATATTCTCTACAATTCATACCAAGAAGGATTTTTTCATTAAACCAGTTACTCATCTTTCTTGCCTTCTTTTTTGCTTCTATTTTTTGAAATCATATAGTATGCGCCCCATACAAGAGGTGCAGCAGCAACCACTTCAAGTACTTTAACTGTGAAAAGAAAACTTTTACTGTGAGCAGGTATCGGGGTTTTATCAAGTTCTGGAAATCCGAGCTTCTCAAACGGAATCTGCGAAATATAAAGCCAATTAGTTCCTCCTGCTTCATGCTCTCCATATACATGGTTGATATATCTCTCCGGATTTTTATTTATTGTGTTATAAGCAAGTTTGAGCATTTCACTCCTTTTTCCAAAAATTAAAGCATCTGAAGTACATGATTCCACACACGCAGGTACTTTCCCATCTGTGACTCTGTCAAAGCACATTGTGCACTTTGTTATCTGGGGTGTGAGTGCATTATAGTATTCATAGGCAGGAATGTCAAAAGGACAGGCAATCATGCAGTAACGACATCCAACACATAAAGAAGGATTATAAAGAACCGCACCCTGCGGAGTTTTCTTAAAAGCATCCACAAAACATGCATTCAAGCACGCTGCTTCAGCACAATGCATACACTGTTTTTTTACATAAACAGGCTTGTTTTTACTATGAAATCTGTTTACAACAGTAAACTCACCTGCATGAGTTCTGCGAACTCTGTCAAAAACCGATGGTTTTTCATCCTTTGATGCTTCAAACTCTTTAACTGGCCTGTTTGGATTTTTATTCCATTCATTACATGCCCACTCACAGCGTCTACAACCAATACACTTTGTAATGTCAACAAGTACTGCATATGACTCATCAATTTGTGAATTTGTTTTCTTTAGCTCTTCAAATTTTTCCCAGTTTTTTTTATTTGCCTTATTTTGAGTTGAATAAACAGATAAAGGTTGATCAGAAGCATTTGAATTTCTGGCTATCAATAGACTGCCAGCAATTGTTAAACTTCTTTTAAAAAACTCTCTTCTATTCATTTACAACCTCTAATATTTTTTCTTCTCTCCAAGCATTGAAAAAATCACTATAAAAGCGAAGACTGATAACGCAGCAATCACATATTCATATCCATGATTAGAAAAAAGTTGTTCAAATATATACATTTTAAACCTCTTCAATTGATTTTGAAACACTGTATGTCAAAACAACACAATTTCTAGCTTCTGAAAAGAATATGAATGTTGTGCCAGCACAGGGAAAAAACCAGTATCCTAACGATTTAATTTTTCTTTCTTTCATGACACTCAGTACATTTTTTGGGTTTCTCAAGTTTCATATTTTCATGACATTTAATACACATCGTATGATATGCTGATTCAAGTCGTGGTCTTCCAAGTGCGTTTGAGTCAAATGAAACACTGTGACAGCTTACACAAATTGGAGGATTGTCTTTTTTTGCTTCAGCATCCTGCTTGCTTTTATGATGACAGCCTCTGCATATTGTCGTGATATCTCTATGAAAATAAGTAGCGAGTTTGCTCTGATTCGATACATCAGTAAGCTTTTGAATCATTTTGTAATGAGGCATTTTGGTTGCTTCAAATTCTTTTTCAATATGTTTTATTACCACCGCTTTTTTCACTCTCTCAGATGGAATAGTTAATAAAGACACTTTCTCTATTTCCTTTTTACCTGTGTGACAGCGTTTACAGACTTCTTTATTTGCTATCTCTGTTGTAACAGGACTGATAAAATAATGGCAACCATAACAATCATTTTTATTCATTGCAGTTCTATGACATCCCTGACAGCTATTCTTAGAATTCAGGGAATGGTAGGCAGTCAGAAGATTAACAAAACCACCTTTTTCATCACCTTTAACTGTGTGACAATCTTTACATGCTCTAAGTGTTTCATGATGGCATTCTCTGCATGTTTTATTGTTTTTTTCATGAAAAGAATGGTCAAAAGCAACACCTTTCATCTTTGCATCTTCAATATTTATAAAAGCTTTCTGTGGTTGCTCTCTTTCCGGTCTTGGTATATCTTTAAGATCTTCTACTGTTTTATACTTCTCTGTGTGACATTTTGAGCAAACCACAGGTCCTGCTTGTTTTCCCTGCTCTTTATTGGACAGATGACAGTTTAAGCAAAGAGTATGGCATGCTCTTTCCATGTTTAAATCTCGTTCCTTTGCTATTTTTACTATTTTCGATAGTTCAGGACCTCTCTTCTGATTTAAATCATGACAGTAATGGCATGACTGTTCAGTTCCCTTTTCATAGAAAAGAGCGAGTTCCTTGTTTTTCTCCTCAACATCATAAATATGATGACAGAGGCTACAGTCTTTGTTATGTTTTTTTACATGTTTATCATGCAGTGCAAAATCAAACTCAAATACAGAATACTTGATTTCTGTTTTTTCATAATCTTTTTTATGACAGTCTCTGCAGGAAAGGATTGTAGGCCCAGATTTCTGTTTTTGAATGTTTAATTTTTGATGACATTTTAAACACTCTTTATGATAGGCATTTTTGAGTGATTCAGGATTTTTCCTGTCCACATCTTTTGGAAAATCAAAGATAAAATCGCCATATTTATTCTGAGAATGGCATTCACTACATATGGAACTGTCAGATTTTTTAAGGACTTTACTTAATGAATCTATATGTTTTTGATGTTCAAAAATAACTCTGCCATACTCAAGACTACCAAATACTTCCTTATGGGCAATGCTGATTTTATTTGCCGGACTCTTGATGGTTTGAGGTTTTTCTTTAACAGAATATATGTTTCTTGCCTGAACCAGAATTAAGCCAGATAGGACAAATACAATTATTATGAAAATTGAACGTTTCATGCTCTAAGCTCTTCAGGTATCTCCATTGTTTCTGCAATTACATCAGTTAAAAACTTAACATGCACGCCGAGTTTGTAGTAATCATTCAGATCCTCAATACCTTTATGACATGTATGACATGGAGCTATAACAATCTTTGCTCCTGTATCCCTTATCTGGTCTGCTTTAACCTTGCCTCCTTCAATTCTTGCCATTTTCCATGGTGGTCCAGCATCAACCATACCTCCACCTGCAGAACAGCAGTAGTTGTATTCATATCCCGGATTAATGTCAATAAAGTTCTCGCAGGTCTGTCTGATTATATATCTGATCATATCTCCCATTCCCCTGTATCTAACTATATTGCAGGGATCTTGAACAGTTACAGGTTCTTCAATTTTTTTTGCTATTTTTATCCTGCCTTCCATGAAAAGTTCATAAAAAAACTGAACTCCATGAATATATGGAATTGGTGATTCTTTCCATCCTAAAAATCTCACACCTTCATAAATGCCGGTTCTGAAAGCATGACCGCATTCACCCATTACAATTCTTTTTACTCCCAGATTAAAAGCATTTTCATAATGTCTTCGTACAACCATACTCATTGTTTCATGGTCCTGCGCGTAGAATGCCTTGTTTGTGTAGTCCCATCCATCTGTATCAGGCATTGTCCAGTCAATTTTAGCAACATTCATTATTTTTGCCATATTTGTCAGAAGTCCTGTCATGTATTTCGCTTCAAGTCCATGAGCGAGATATAAAACATCAGCGTCTTTTTTACCAAGTGGAATTCTTGCATTTTTAATTTCAGCTCTTAGTTCATCCTCAAGCCATTGAACTGTATCAAGCCATTCATCCTGTCTGAACCATAACATATTCGTTGTCTGCATATGGCTTAAAGCCTGATCCTGAATATACTGGGGTACAGTCCCTATAAGACAGCATATTCTCCTTACAAGAGAGATTAGATAAGCAATATCTATTCCAAATGGACAAAACTGAACGCATCTTCGGCATAAGTTACACTCTGTAAAAGCAATTCTTGCATACTTTTTAATATCTTCTTTACTTACATTTCCATCCTTATCCAGCATATCCCATACTGTTTGCTTCACTTTTGCAGCAGGAGCATAAGTTGGATCATTATCATGGCTAATGTAGTGATGACATGAATCTGAGCACATTCCGCATCTGACACATGTCTGAACAAATGTCTTAAGACGTGCTGACGCTTCAGCTTTTAAAACCCAGTCAATTGCTTTTTTTATTTTTACTTCATCGACATGTTTAAGTGTTTCGTCAATCCCTATATCTGTAACAGATTTTCTTTCAAATGTTGCCATATTTCACCTCAATAGTCCTTTGAATGTCTTACTGCACCAAATTCACTTCCTGTATGAGCTCTTGTAAGCCAGAAGAAAAACATATGGCTCAGCCTTGTAAAAGGAATGGACATAAGCATAATTTCACCTGTGATAAAATGGATTGTGAGCATAACTCTAGACTCAAGCAATAATTCATTATGGGCAAGAAATCCTGTTAGAAAAGTCATAAAAACAACTGTAAGAGCAATGTAATCTCCAGAAGAACTTAAAAATCTAACATCTGACTGGAATATTCTACGAACTATAAGAATAATTATACAGCTAATTACCACCATGGTCATTGAATCCGCAACTGAAACAGGCAATTCGCACCAGCTTACTCCCCATGATTCATGCCAGAGTTCAATATGTCCTGCTAAAAATATGGGTGTGACAATGGCACATATATGAAAAATAAAAGTTATGGATGTAAACCACGGATGTTTTCTCATGCTTATACTTCCATATGGAGTAAGCCAGTGAATTAGTGAACGAAGAGTATACTTCAAACTTAGATATGGATATATAACTCTTTCACTCTTTGCCATTTTTAACATGGATGTGATTTTGTAAAGCATTCCAGTAAAAAACACAATAAATGCAAGCCACACAAGTGGTCCTCTTGCAAGGGTATAAATTGAAGGGTCTTTTAAAAACTGTTCCATTATCCTAAAATTTCTCCAGCAGTGCAAACTTTTCTAATGTATTTACCATTGCTTACTGCCCTTATTAAAATCTTCTCTCCATCAGGGCTAAAAACAGGGTCCCATAACATATCAAAAATTTCTTTCCCTGCTCTACCATCAAGGACAATAAAAAATTTACCTTCTTTTTCTGCTTTTACTGCAATGTGATTCCCCTGAGGACTGAATTGAGGCATCCATACTCTATCAAACCATTCCTGCCATGGCTTACCATCAACAGCTACAGTCCATTTATTGTTCTCTCTCACCAATGCTGCAACTTTTGCCCCGTCAGGGCTAAACACCGGAGGCAGGACTGCCTGAGAGAATGTTTGTCTCCAGATTATTCCATCAACAACTATACTCCATCGTCCAAATTCCGGAGCAGCCACTGCTGCAACCTTCTTTCCATCAGGACTTATTCTTTGATTCCAGAGCTGTACAAAATATTTATTCCAGATTGGTTTTCCATTTAAAGCCATTGTCCATCCTTTTGACAATTTAACAGGTACCATAACATCTGATTTATTGATAAATATAGGTTCCCATACATAAGAAAATATCTCATCCCAAAGATTGCCATCCACTGAAACAGTAAAATCCTGCTGATCAAGTCTTACTGAAGCAGCAACTTTATTGCTGGCCCGGTTAAAAGTTAATCCAAAAACAGAAAGAAAGTTTTTATCCCACGCCTGTCCATCAATACCTGCTGTCCATACTCCTTCTTTAAAACTGAAAATATCAAGAAGTGGAGGATTCTTTGTTCTTACATAGCAGGCTGTTCTGTTACCATCTGGAGATATGAATAAATCTCTTGCATCAAAAAATAGATTTTCCCATATTTTTCCGTTTACGCAGACTCCATATAAATCACCCTTTTTTATATTAAAAGCAATCGTATGTCCATCATCACTGAATTGAAGATTCCATGCGTAATCAAAGGTTTCTTCAAGAACTGTTTCTTCAACAGAAAGAGTCCATTCATAATTTTTAAGGATAAGACAGACAATTCTACTGTCAGGAAGAAATCTCATAAAACAAACCCTTTCAAATGTATCCTGCCATGTTTTACCATTTATGCAAACAGTAACCTTTTTATCTTCAAGCTCAACGGGTGCTGATATTTTTTCTCCATCAGGACTGACAATAAATTCATGAATAAGAGAAAACTTTTTTCTCCATTCATTTAAATCGCTTACGAGCTTATCTTCTATTTCCCAATTCCAGTCGAACATGTCAATCGCTATCTATTAAAAAACAGACGTTTAAAAAAGTCAAGCTATTTGCTTGACCTACATGAGCAGTATTAATGTTCTTATACTGAATTTCAATTCAGTAAGCTTCAATTCTGCACATTTTGAAAATCAGAAAAGATTAGCGTAAAAGTAAGCCCTTTTTTAAATCATCAATTGCCTGCTCACGAAGCTTATAGTGCTGTGTTTTGCCTGTAGCTGTTATGGGAAGAGAATCTACAAATCTCCAGTATCTAGGTCTTTTATAAGCAGGAAGCATTGGATGTTTTGAAATAAATTTTTTAAGTTCCTCAACACCAAGAGAATCATCTTTTCTAACTACATAAGCCACAGGAACCTGCCCTCTTTCTTCATCAGGAACTGCAACAACAGCACAATACCTAACCTTTGGATGGTCCTGAACAACCTCTTCAATCTGAATTGGATAGATGTTCTCTCCTGCTTCAATAATCATATCATCTTTTCTTGAAACAATTGTTATATATCCCTGTTCATTCCATGTGGCAAGGTCACCTGAATAAAACCAGTCTTTGTTAAATTTTTTCTCTGTTTCCTCAGGCCTGTTATAGTAGTCATATGCACATGTAAGCGTCCTTATAATTACCTCGCCAACTTCTTGATTGTTTTTCTCTACCAGTTCATCTGGTTCGGCAAGTTTATCTTCATAAACTTTAACAACCCTTACATCATCAGAAAAGACTGCTCTGCCAGCAGTTCCAGCCATTTGAGGAAGATCCTCAGGGATTAAAAGCGTATTCTGGAATGTTTCAGATGTACCGTATCCATTGAAAATATTTGGCGTAAAAATCTGCTGCATTTCAATACATAAAGAACGATCAAGTGGAGACCCCATACTTACAACTCCACGTAAGGAACTTAAATTGTAATGATATTTTTTTTGATCTTCAATCATTACTTTATACATGGTTGGAACGCCAATGATGAATGTAATTCTGTATTTTTCTATTGCCTCCAGAGCAGGCTTTGGATAAAACCTTCTGATTAATGCAATGGTTGCACCAATATAAAGTCCTGGATTCGGACCTCCAAAATGTAGCCCTCCCCGGTGAAACAATGGAGAAAGATTCATTAAAATATCATTTTTATTAAGCCCGAGATTGATGATTATATTAAGAGCAGTTAAAACTTCGTTGATATTGTTTAACGGAATTCCCTTTGGTCGTCCAGTAGTTCCAGAAGTATATAAACGCGTCACTTCTGCAAAAGCATCTTGAGGAGGATTCATTGGTTCATCCACCGATTGGCCTTTAATATAAGAATCGTAGGAAATCGCAAAATCGCACTGTCCCTGACCAACTGAGATAATTCTTCCTGGTTTATGTCTACTGAGTTTCAATGCATATCTTACATTTTCCTCAAGAGATATATCAAAAAGGAAGACAGCAGGTTTAGAGTCATCTATTGTATAGGCAATCTCTCCAGCAGACAGTCTAAAGTTAATGGGGCTGTTAATAACACCAATTTTCTGACATCCCAGATATATAAATGCAAACTCAGGAACATTCATCAACTGATACATGACAACATCGGATTTGTGAACTTTGTCTTTTAATAACGCATGCGCAAAAAGATTTGCCTCTTCATTTAGTTCTTTATAGCTCCATGTTCTTGTATGGGAAGTATCAATAAGTGCGGGTTTATCAGGAAACTTTTCAACATTCCTTAAAAAACCCCTTATGTAGGTAAAATTCTTACCAAAAATATCCTGAAATCTCTGGATATTATAATTACTCATGGATTTATCTCCTTATGGATTTGATTATTAAAGATGCATTAATTCCCCCAAAGCCAAATGAATTTTTTAAAACCACATCAACATGTTTTTTTCGCGCTAGATCAGGCACATAATCAAGATCGCATTCTGGATCAGGATTTTCACGATTTATTGTTGGTGGAATAACTCCTTCAAGAATAGTTTTCACCGAAAATATTGTTTCAACCACTCCGGCAGCACCCCACATATGTCCGATCATTGATTTGTTTGAAGATACCGGAATTTTATATGCAGCATCTTTAAAAACTGTTTTAATTGCCTTAGTTTCTGTTAAATCATTTAAAACTGTTGATGTTCCATGAGCATTTATGTAGTCAACATCTTCTGGCAAGACCCGAGCATCTTTTAAGGCAGATTCTATGCATCCAACAATACTTAAAGCTTCTGGCTCGGGAGCAACCGGATGATAGGCATCGCAGGTTGCCCCAAATCCAGCAATCTCTGCAAAGATATCCGCACCTCTTTTTAATGCATGTTCATATGATTCAATGATTATGCATCCTGCTCCTTCTGAAGCAACAAAGCCACATCTAAGTTTATCAAAAGGTCTTGACGCTTTCTCAGGTTGATTGTTATATATTCCTGTGACAACTGCTCCAAGATTTTCAAGCCCTGCGATGACCATTGGTGTGATTCCAGCATCTGCTCCAATAACCATAGCAATATCAATCATATTCAGCTCAATAAGTTTTGCAGCTAGTCCAATTGCTTTTGTGCCTGCTGAACAAGCTTCCTGAAGAAAGTATTGAGGACCTCTTGCATTGAAAATTTTTGCAACCATTCCAGCAACCGGGTTTGAAGCAATATTTATTATATAAAAAGGAGAAACCTTTCTAGGACCACCTGACTGAATCGCACTTAAGTTAGATTCAAAACTAGCTGGTGAGCCAATAGCACTTGCTCCAATTATTGAAAATCTAAATGGCTCTTTCACATGTTCTGGCTTAAATCTGAAGTTATGAGCAGTAAGAAGAGCAACTGAAATAAAAAGATGAAACATTCTGTCATATCTTGAGATTGTTTTTTTATCCAGAAAATCCTCAGAACTAAAATCTCTGCACTCGCCAGCAATTTTACATTTGTGAAATTCTGGATTGAACAGGGTTATTTTATTAATCCCTGATTCTCCATTGATTAATCTCTTCCAGCATTTATCAAGACCAATGCCCAAAGGAGTGATAATTTCCATGGCAGTTATTACTGCTTTAGGGTTCATCTGGGATTACATCATAAAAAAAGAATACCTTTTTTGTCAATTGTGACATTATTTCACAAAAAATACATACATAATTTAAAAGTGCAGGAAACGATTTATACACAATAAAAATATTTTTATTGTAAAATACAAAAATATATCAAAATTTCATAACTATCTTCTAGAAAATACAAATGCAAGCTTTAATCATTGAAAACAAATGGCTTATATTATTTATACTTGAGTTTCTCGCATGGGCAATGACATTTTTTATGCTTTATACGAGATATAAAATTCAGTCTGCATTCTGGTTTAAAATTGCATTAATACTTTTTACACTTACAGGTGTTATTCCACAACTTTTATTGGGAATTGTCAATTTTATAAAATTTAAAAAAATCGACTTATTTACACTTGTAATAATATTATTAATCATCTATAGTTGCACTATAGGTAAAAAATATCTCCAAAAACTGGACTCCTGGGCAAAGGAAAAATTTTCCAGCAATAAAAAAAATATCCGATAAATGCTGTTCTTAGAATAAGCTCAAACCCTAATCTCATTTATATTGGTCTGATATTATGAGTTTTAAAATTTGTTATGACTGCTTTAGCAAACTTTACTGATTCTGTTTAATTTTGCTAAATTAAAGAATAACGTAATTTACAGAGGAGGCGAAGCTGATGGATAGAATTCCCATAACTCCTGCGGGTTATGAAAAGCTTCAAGAAGAACTTGACAGACTTATTAAAATAGAGCGTCCAGCAATTATAAAAGCAATTGCAGAAGCAAGGGCTCATGGAGATCTATCTGAAAATGCTGAATATCATGCGGCAAGAGAGAAACAATCATTTATTGAAGGAAGAATACAGGAACTTCAGGCAAAGCTTGCACGTCTTGATGTCATTGATCCATCCAAAATTAATCAAAACAGAGTTGCTTTTGGTGCAAAGGTAAGAATTATAGACCTTGAAACAGATGAAGAAAAGGAGTTTCATCTTGTTGGACCTGATGAAGCGGATGTAAAAAATGGAAAAATTTCAATAACATCTCCTGTTGGTAAAGCACTGGTTGGAAAAGAGGTTGGAGATCAGGTTACTATAAAAGCTCCTGCAAGAACTTTTAACTACGAAATCATTTCAATTAGCTTTGAATAAAGTTACTCAGGCAAAAATAGTAGATAATGAATCCCTAACAGATGATATTTTTCTAATTTCTCTTGAGATTCCTGAGCCAATAGAGTCAAAGCCTGGACAGTTCTGTATTTTAAGAATGAATGAAAGGCTGGATCCTCTTCTTGGTCGACCTTTCAGTATTTTTGATTACGAGGGCAATATAATCAATTTTTTATACAGAGTAAAGGGTAAGGGAACAGAAATTTTAAGCAAAATGGACAAAGATCAGAATGTATTGCTAACTGGTCCGCTTGGAAGATGGTATCCTTATCCTGAAAAAGATTTTGTGGTCATAGCAGGAGGCATTGGACTTGCATCGGTTTATTATTTAATGAAAAAGTTTAGAAACAGAGCTTACTTTTTCTGTGGTGGAAGGTCAGAACAAGAAATACTTTTTTACAATGAAGTTAAAACATTTGCAAAAGAAGTTTATATATCAACAGAATCCGGCACAACTGGCTACAAAGGCGTTGTAACTGATTTATTTAAAGAAAAAGGATTGATGCTGAACCTTCCAGTTTATGCTTGCGGACCCATGGTTATGTTGAAAGAGCTTAAAAGAATTGTTCAGGGAAGTTCTATCCCGTGTTATGTTGCAGTTGAAGAGAGAATGGCCTGCGGAATTGGTGCCTGTCTTGGTTGTGCTATTGAGACCAGGGAGGGATTAAAAAGAGTATGCACGGATGGACCTATTTTTGAACTCAAGGAGCTTATGCTGTGACACATTCTCTTGAGGTTCAAATCAGTAGCCTGAAGCTCAAAAATCCTGTTATTACCGCTTCAGGGACTTTTGGTTATGGACTTGAATATTCTCAGTTTATTGATCTCAATTTAGCTGGCGCCATAACAGTAAAAGGACTCTCTCTTAACCCAAAACAGGGAAACCCTCCGCCACGTATATATGAAACACCCTGCGGTATGATTAATTCCATAGGGCTTCAGAACATAGGGATTGATGCTTTTGTTGTCGAAAAATTGCCATTTTTGAGAAAGTTCGATACAAAAATTATAGTTAACTTTTTCGGTGAAAACCTCGATGAGTATGTGGAAATGGCTTCAAAGCTTGATGCTACTGATGGAATTCATGCTCTTGAGATGAATGTTTCCTGCCCAAACAAAAGTAGCGAATGGAGGAAAATGGGGCTTGAAGCAGAACTTTTAAGAAAGGCAGTTAAAGAAGTAAGGGCTGCTACATTGAAACCTTTGATAGTAAAGCTTTCACCTCAGGTAACTGATATAACAGTTATGGCAAAAATCTGCGAAGATGAGGGAGCAGATGCAGTTTCATTAATTAATACAATTCCAGCAATGGTTATTGATATAAAAAGCCGTAAAAGTATTATTGGAACTACTACAGGAGGACTTTCAGGACCCGCTATAAGGCCTGTTGCGGTTAGAATGGTTTTTGAAGTTTCAAGAGCTGTGAAAATTCCTGTAATAGGAATGGGAGGCATAGTAACAGCTGATGATGCTTTGCAGTTTTTGATTGCAGGAGCTAGGGCTATAGCTATAGGAACCGCAAATTTTATCAATCCACATGCTACATTGCAGGTAGTTGAAGGAATTAAAAAGTTTTTGTTTGAAGAAAACATTAAAGATATAAATGATCTCATTGGAAGCTTCAGAGACTAAAATAATAACACTCATCACTGACTTTGGATATAAAGATCCATTTGTGGGACAGATGAAGGGAGTGATTTTATCAATAAATCCTGATGTCCGAATTGTTGACATCACTCATAACATTGCTTCTCATGATATCGAGGAAGCAGCATTTGTTTTACTTGAAAGCTTTCAATACTTTCCAGAAGGCAGTATTCATATGGTTATTGTTGATCCAGGAGTTGGCTCAAAAAGAAGGGCATTGATAGTTTCTGCAGATGGACACTATTTTATCGCACCTGACAATGGGTTACTGAGTTATATAATAAAAGATAGAACATTCAAGGCCTTTTGTCTTGAAAATGAAAGGTATATTTTGAAAAAGGAAAGTCCAACTTTTCAGGGAAGAGATGTTTTTGCTCCTGCATCTGCATGGCTTTCTAAAGGAGTCCCTGTACATGACTTTGGAAATAAGGTCATTGATCCTGTTGTTCTTGATACGTTAACTACCAGCCTTGATAAAAGCAGGATTATCGGGAAAATTGTTTACATTGATAAGTTTGGCAATGCAATAACGAATATTAAAGTAAAAGCAGAGAAGATTAAAGAAGTAAAAGTTAAGCAATTAATTTTACCGGTTGTAAGTTGTTATGCTCACTCTGAGAATAGGCTAGCAGCATTGGTAAATAGCAATGGTTTTGTTGAGATATTTATTTATAAAAATAACGCTGCTCAGCTTTTAAACCTTAAAAGGGATGACACTGTCGAGGTATTACTTAATGGATGAGGTTATAAAAGCTCTTATAAAAGATGAGCATGTCCTGGCAGTTGCCACTATTTGTACTCAAACAGTTGATTATGCCCGCAGGATTCATGATACATGGCCAACTGCAACTGCAGCTCTGGGAAGAGTCATGGCAGGTTCCATTCTTCTTGCCTCCACATTGAAGGACAATCAGAAAATAATGATGCAGGTAAAAGGAGATGGTCCTTTGAAAGAAATATTCGCTGAAGCAGACTGGAAATATAGAGTGCGTGGTTATGTTAAACGACCTCACATCTATATGGGTCTTAAAGGAGAGAAAATCGATGTTGGAAGAGCTGTTGGAAAAGGTTTTTTAAACATTATCAGAGATCTTGGTTTGAGAGAGTACTATCAAAGCAGTGTAAGTCTGCAAACAGGAGAGATTGCTACCGACCTTGCCTATTATTTGAATGTTTCCGAACAGATTCCCTCTGCTGTATCTCTTGGAGTTTTTGTTGATCCTGACAATTCCGTTAAGGCTGCTGGTGGATTTATGATTCAGACAATGCCTGAGACAAATATAGAGATAATTGAGTTTCTGGAAAGAAAGCTTTCTCATGTCAAAGCAGTTTCATCAATGATTCTTCAAGGCATGAATCCCCTTCAAATTCTCGAAGAAGCTGTTGGTTTACCAGTTGAAGTGCTTGACCGTAAAGAAGTAACATATTTCTGTCCGTGCACAAAGGAAAGAGTTCTAAATGCCATCGTTACACTCGGAAGGGACGAAATTCAAAAAATGATTGAAGAAGAGGAAATAATTAAAGTTGAATGCTACTTTTGTAACAAAAAATATGAAGTTACTGTGGGAGAGTTGAAGAACCTGAATTCCCTCCTTTAAGTTTCAGTTTAAAGCCGTAGTCAGCAAAATTATCCTTCTTTTTTATGAAAAACCACTGTTCCGGTCTGCCTTTGATTTTTAAAAAAACAAAATTTCCTTTGAGAATCTCACCTTCCATGAAAATCTCCCACTGTCCCTCTTCAAGGGAGCCTTTTACAGTGCGATACTGTCCTTTATCCCAGATGTAAACTGTGCCAGCTCCATAATGACCTTCCGGGATTACTCCTTCGAAATTGCCATATTCAAGGTCATGGTCTTCAACCATTATTGCAAGCCTTTTGTCCTTTGGATTCATTGAAGGTCCTTTCGGAATTGCCCATGATTTAAGAACTCCGTCCTTTTCAAGTCTTAAATCAAAATGAAGATGTTTTGCATGATGCTCATGCACAACAAAATAAGGCATCACGACCTCCTTATTCCTTTTTTATAAAATAAATCTTACTTATTTTACGATAATTGCTTATGAAAATATAATTTTTTCACTATTCTTTTCTGCCTTTTTCCGTGAGCGCACCATTCTCCTTCAAAGACATTAAAATCACGGGACAGATAGTTATACTGGATTTTCACGTATCTAATATTATTTGAAACACCTTACAAAAAAATGATAGATCACATATTAAACTTGCATTAGGTGATGCTTTAAGTGAGTTTGCAGGCTGTATTTGATTACAATTCACTTTTTTCTTAAGTTGACATAAAAGTATTCTGTCTGTTAGAATTTCTTCCAAGCCACGAAGGCTGAGTAGGTTCAGAAGAGCCAAAGCTTTCGTGGCTTTTTTTATTTTTAAAAAGGAGGCTATGCATGAACAAATATCTTATTGTTTACTTAATTTTATTTTTACCCATATCAGGATTTGCAGCAGACATTACAGAGAAGTTATCGATTTCAGGGACAGAGACAACAGTTTACCAATGGCTTGATAAGTCTCAGGGAGATGTTCCTAACAAAGACCGTGGTTCAACTGTCATTGATTTCAACGTATCATTTAGACCTACTGACAATGACGAATTTTTCATAAGGGCAACTTTTGCAAAGGGCAGTGGATTTCACTCTGAAAGCTCACTTTATCCCTTCACACTAAATCCCAATGCAGATGACCTCTTTGTTGACTTGCACAACATTAACGGACACAGCAGAGACCATCTGCAGGAACTCTGGTATGCCCATAAATTCAACATAAAAGAGGATATATCTCTGAAACTCACTGCTGGAATAATAGACTCAACAGCATTCATTGATGACAATGCCTATGCAGCTGATGAAGTTAGTCAATTCATGAATGAAACATTTGTTCACAATCCTCTTGCAAACCTTCCAAGCTATGATGCAGGAGTGGCTGCTGAGTTTGAAACAGGAGATTTTCATATAAGAGCAGTTGGTATGAACTCAAAGAACGACTATGATAGAGATTACAACTACTTTGCTTTACAGTTAGGATATAAGCTTGACACAGAAATTGGTGAAGGTAATTACCGTATTTATGGATTTACAACAAACAAAAAATTTGATAAATGGCAGAAAAGCGAAGATGAAAGGCTAAACAAAGGTAGTTTAAAAGGAATCGGATCATCATTTGACCAACAACTAATAAAAGATGTTCTTGGAGCGTTCTTTCGTGCAGGCTGGCAGGATGACTCTGCCCAGATTGACTACAACAAAATGGTTTCATTTGGATTGAATCTGAATGGTTCTGTATGGGGGAGAAAGGATGATGAAGTAGGGATTGGTTATGCTTATTTAAAAAGTCCCTCAAAAGCACAGTTAAAAAGAACCAATGTGTTTGAGTCCTATGTGAAGTTTAAACTCTTCAGTTATAACGTATTAAACTCTGACATAACTCTTGATTATCAGTACATTCAGGATAAATATCCTCAAGAAGAAACAAAAGCAGGTCATATATACGGACTGAGATTTAATGTCAGTTTCTAAAAAAGGAGGTTAAGCTATGAAAATGTTTTCAAATGTTTTGACTGGTTTAATTTTAGTAATACTTATAACAGGTACAGCTTTCGCTCATTTTGGTGTGATTATGCCATCTGAGGACATAGTTGAGCAAAAAGATTCCAAAAAGATAACACTTAAAATCTACTTTATGCATCCCTTTGAACAGCAATGGTTAAATATGGAAAAACCAAAAATCTTTGGGGTAATGTTCAATGAAGAAAAAACTGACCTTTTGAATACCCTTATTAATAAAAAAGTAAAAAGTAAAAATACATGGGAGACTCAATTTACAATAAAACGTCCTGGAGATTACATATTTTATCTTGAGCCTCAACCATACTGGGAACCAGCTGAGGATAAATTCATAGCTCACTATCCAAAAGTTGTAGTTCAGGCATTAGGAAAAGAGGAAGGATGGGATAAAGAAGTAGGTCTTCCAGTAGAAATTGTTCCTCTTACAAGGCCTTATGGAATCTGGGCTGGAAATGTATTTCAGGGAGTTGTCAAACTAAATGGAAAGCCTCTTGCTTTTGCAGATGTTGAGGTCGAATACTTTAATGAGGGTGGGAAAGTTAAAGTACCTAAAGAGCCATATATAACACAGATTATAAAAACAGATGCTAATGGAGTTTTCACCTATGCCATTCCACGTGCAGGATGGTGGGGATTTGCAGCACTTCAAGAAGCTTCATATAAAATTAGAAAAGATGGTAAAGAATATCCTGTTGAAATCGGAGGAATTATCTGGATTAAAGCAAGGGAGATGAAATAATGCATATATCTGAAGGAGTTCTTTCTACGTCAGTATTGTTTACAGGAGCGATTTTATCTATTGCAGGACTTGCTCTTGGACTTCGTAGAATAAGAAATGCTGATATACCAAAAGTTGCGGTGCTTTCAAGTGCTTTTTTTGTTGCATCATTGATTCACATTCCTATTGGTCCGAGTTCTGCTCATTTAGTTTTAAATGGACTTGTTGGAGTGCTTCTTGGCTGGGCAGCTTTTCCTTCCATATTTGTTGGTTTGATACTTCAAGCGCTTGTTTTTCAATTTGGAGGATTAACAACACTTGGGGTGAATACATTTGCCATGGCAATGCCAGGAGTTGTAGTATATTTTGCTTTTAAAAAATTTATTAAGAAAGGCAGAAATACCGCATTTATTGGTGGAGTACTTGCTGGAGCATCTGCGATAATTCTCAGTGCAGTATTAATAAGTATTGCCCTTCTTGAAACAGAAAAAAGCTTTATTGGAATTGCAGGAACATTTCTTGCAGTGCATCTTCCAATTGCCTTAATTGAGGGAATAATCACTGGATTTGTTGTAGTTTATCTTAAAAAAGTTAAGCCGGAGGCGCTGGGATGAAAAAAACTCTTTTTATTATTTTATTTGTCTTTATTTTTCAGAGTTTAATTGTCTTATTTTATTCAGTATCAACAGAAGCTCATAAAGTAAGTGCTTATGTTTATAGAGAAGGAGATAAAGTTATCGGTGAGTGCTACTTTGTTGATGGCGCACCATGTAAAAACAGTAAAGTTGAAGTATATGATAAAGAAGGCAGAAAAATTGTTGAAACTGTAACTGATGAAAAAGGGAATTTTAGTTTTAAAACTTCAAATAAAGATGAACTAAAAATAGTTATTCCAGCAGGAGAAGGACACAGAGCAGAATACACTCTTGCAGCATTAGAACAGGTAACAGCAAAAAATGAAATAAAAAAAACAGGTACTCAACAATCCAGGCAAGCACAGGAATTAAAACTACCGGAGAGTTTAATAAATAAAGATGAACTAAGACAGATTATTAATGAAGCAATGGATTCAAAGTTACAGGGATTGCAAAATGAAGTTAGAAATATTAGAAAACAACTTGATACCATTAACTACAGAGACATAATCGGAGGAATCGGATATATCTTTGGAGTATGGGGATTAATAATGATGCTTAAAGGGAAGAAAAATGCATCTTGAAGAGTTTGCAGAGGGTAGTTCTTTTTTACATAAAGCTGATCCAAGAGTAAAGATTATAATTTTTTCTTTGTTCAGCATTTTATGTGCTACTGCAACAGACCTTAAAATACCATTGTACTATCTCATTTATTCTGTATTTTTGCTTTTTATTGCTGATTTAAAAATAAAGCCTTTTCTTTCAAGAATTTTTGTTGCAAATTTTTTCATTCTCTTTATATGGATTTTTATTCCTCTTAGCTATCATAGCAATCCTTATACAACAGTAGGTATGTTTAAAATAAGCCACGAAGGATTAAGATATGCCTTATTAATCACAGTTAAGTGCAATGCCATCATTATAGCAACAATAACACTTCTTTCAACATCTTCGGTTTTTTCTCTTGCCCATGCTATGCTTCATTTGAAAGTTCCCCAAAAGCTTGTAACAATATTTTTTCTTTTTTATAGGTACATTACTGTAATTCATGAGGAATATCTGAAAATAAGACAAGCTGTTATGGTTCGAGGATTTACTCCAAGAACAGATATTCATACCTATAAAACATATGCATATATGATTGGCGGAATGCTTATTAAAAGCTATGAAAGAGCAGAAGAAATTTATAGAGCAATGCTCTGTAGAGGTTTTCACGGGTTTTTCCCTTTGTTTGAGCATTTTCACACAAGAAAAAATGATATAATATTCGGTATTATTTCATTGTCATCTTTTATTTTATTCTGGACTATAAAGTGAAAAAGCCAATTATAAAACTCAGAAATATTTCATTTCACTATGACAGCATAGAAGTTCTCAAAAATCTTAATCTTGAAGTTTATGAAGGTGACAGAATAGGTCTTATCGGTCCAAATGGTTCAGGTAAAACCACACTTCTATATATTATAATGGGACTTTTAAAACCAACTTCAGGAACAGTTGAAATATTCGGTAAACCAAGACATACGGAAAAGGATTTTATCGAAATAAGACAGAAAATAGGTCTTCTCTTTCAGGATTCAGACAGCCAATTATTCTGCCCCACAGTAAAGGAAGATATAGCATTCGGCCCTCTAAATCTTGGCAAAACAAGGGAAGAGGCATTTAAGATTGTAAATGAAACCTGCGAATTGCTCGGACTGAAAGGATTTGAAGACAGAATTACATATAAGCTTTCTGGAGGAGAAAAAAAGCTTGTTGCTTTTGCAACTGTAATGGCAATGAACCCGATATGTTATTTGCTGGATGAACCTTCTTCAGGACTTGATGAAGAAACAACAGAGAGACTCCTGAATTATTTAAGAAATAATGCACAAACTTATCTCCTGGTTTCGCATGACAAAGATTTTATTAACAAGGCAACTGATAAAATTTTTGTGCTTGAACCTAACAAAATATCTATACTTGAAAAATTATAAAAGACTTAAAAAGGAAATATTTTCGGAAGCTTCAATCCTTTCCCATGTTTCATCTGCTTCATAAGCTTTCTCATCTCATTAAACTGTTTAATAAGCCTGTTTACTTCTGTAACAGTTGTTCCACTTCCTTTAGCAATGCGTATTCTTCTGCTTGCATTCAAAATTTTAGGATTTGTTCTTTCTTCAAGAGTCATTGAGTTAATTATTGCCTCCACTCTTATGAACTCCTTTTCATCTATCTTAATGTTTTTAAGCATTTTATTAGCGCCTGGAATCATGGAAAGAATGTTTTCAAGAGGACCCATCTTTCTCATTTTTCTTATCTGTTCTTTCAGGTCATCAAAACTAAACTCATTTTTTTCAATCTTTGTTTTTAGTTTCTCAGCCTCTTTCTGATCATAGGCCTGTTGCGCCTGCTCAATAAGAGTTAAAACATCTCCCATTCCAAGAATTCTCTTTGCCATTCTATCAGGATAAAACTCTTCAAGAGCATCAATCTTTTCACCGGTTCCAATAAACTTTATTGGTTTGCCAGTTACCTCTTTTATTGATAATGCTGCGCCACCACGAGCATCACCATCCATTTTCGTAAGAATGACACCATCTATGCCAATTTTTTCATTGAAACTCTTTGCAATATTAACAGCATCCTGTCCTGTCATCGCATCAGCTACAAAAAGAACTTCTTTAGGTTGAAGAATTTCTCTCACATCCTGAAGCTCCTTCATGAGATCCTCGTCCACATGCATTCTTCCAGCAGTATCAACAATCACTGGATCCATTCTGTCAATTACTGATTTCTTTAAAGCTTCCCTGCACAGTTCTCTCGGATCCTTAATCTCATATGAATGAAAAACAGGAATATCTATCTGTTTACCAAGAGTTACAAGCTGGTCAATGGCTGCTGGTCTCTGAAGATCTGCTGCAACAAGCATTGGGCGGCGTCCCTGCTTTTTAAAAATCCTCGCTAATTTTGCTGAAGTGGTAGTTTTGCCAGAACCATGAAGTCCTACCATCATAATTACAGTTGGAGGGTTAGCATTTAGCTGAATTTTTGAACTACTTCCTCCAAGAAGTTCACAAAGTTCATCGTAAACAATCTTTATTACCTGTTGTGCTGGTGAGAGACTTTCAAGAATTTCTTTTCCTATCGCCTTCTGTCTTACTCTTTCAATAAATGATTTAACAACCTTAAAATTGACATCTGCTTCAAGTAAGGCAATCCTTATTTCTTTTAAAGCAACATCTACATCGTCTTCTTTAAGAATTCCTTTTCCTTTAAGCTTTTTAAATATTATTTCAAATTTATCTGTCAATGCTTCAAACATTGTTTACCTCCTCAAAAGCTTTTCAGTTTCTTTATTGAGCAATCCAAACATATCATTCGTTATACCTCTGTATATCTGAACAATCTTTTTTTTATCATTCAGAATAAAAAAGTTTGGAAAACCAAAAATATTGTAGAGTTTCTTTGTTTTGCTATCACTTATAAAAACAGGATATTTAATTCCTCTGTGTTTTTTAAATTCTCTTAACTTTTCAGGATTTTCTATTTCATTGTTGAACAAAACTCCAATTATTTGAACAGCTTCACCGTTAAATTTCTCATAAAGCCGGTTGATATCAGGAATTATATAGTCACAGGCAAAACATTTTGTTGATAAAAATTCGATAATTATAACTTTACCATTAAATTGATAAAGATTTACGATTTTATCATCTATTGTAATAAGGGAAAAGTCAGGAGCAGAGTCCTCTTTTTTGATTGTACTCTGCCCTATCTGAGGAATTAAAAAAAAAGTAAAAAAAATTAAAATTAAAACCTTTTTCACAAATTAACTGCTAAGAAGGGTATCCAGTTTGCTTTTTAAAATAGATTTCGGAACAACACCAACAATCTGATCAACTCTCTGGCCATCTTTAAAAAACATTATTGTTGGAATTCCCATAATGCCATAGCGCGTTGCAATATCAGGATTTTCATCTGTATTAAGCTTCCCTACTTTGATTTTCCCTTCATACTCCTTGGCAAGCTCTTCTATTGTAGGAGCAATTATTCTACACGGACCACACCATGGAGCCCAGAAATCTACCATTACTAAACCTTTAGCATTTAAAACTTCAGTTTCCCATTTAGAGCTAGTAAGCTCTAGAATACCTTCAGCCATTTTTACCTCCGGGAAATTTTGTGGATAACTTCTTTAAAATAAATCTTCCTCCACTGTTTTGTCAATCTACCTAATTTTTAAAGTTTTTTTCATAATCTCAATCGGCGCCTGCATCCCTGTCCATATTTCAAAGGCAAATGCAGCCTGCCACACAAGCATCCCATATCCTCCAATTACCTTACATCCAATTTTTTTTGCCTTTTTCATCAATGTAGTTTCAGGATAAACAAGATCACAATAAGTATGCTCTGATGTTAATAAATTAGGATTTAAGGGTGGTGGGTCATCTTTTTTTAATCCAAGTGATGTTGCATTTACTATAATATTGATCTTTTCAGCAACAAATTTGTTAATGTTTTCAATAATTTCAATAAAACCAAGATTGCTGAACTTTTCTTTTATTGCTTGAGCTTTAGTAGAGGTTCTATTAAAAATATAAACCCTTCCACCTTCTATTAAAATTCCATAAACCACTGCTCTGGCAGCACCTCCTCCTCCAATGATTAAAACATTTTTGCCTTTAATGAAAAATCCCTCTTCCTTAAGCGATGAAATAAAACCTCTAACATCAGTATTGTATCCTTTTAAAACTCCTTCCATGTTTACAATTGTATTGACCGCTCCAATTTCTTTAGCCTCATCAGAAACTATATCAAGATACTTAATGACTTCTTCTTTATGAGGAACTGTTATATTTACACCTTTTATATCCAAAGCTCTGATTCCTTCAACAGCTTCTTTCAATTTTTCTCTCTTTACATGGAATGGAACATAACAGTAATCAAGCCCAAGATATTTAAAAGCCTCATTATGAATCAAAGGAGAAAGCGTATGTTCTATAGGATCTCCAAATATACCAATGATTTTTGTTTTTCCTGTAATCATAGCTTATATCTTAACAGAGATTTCAACATTTATTAAAAATTCTTCACATTAGAACATAACTGATATCCATTAAATTTTACATTCAATAATTAATTTATGCTATATTTAATGAATTAACTAATTATGGCGAGGATGCATAAAACTCTGTGGCCGTAGTTTATGTGGAATGTAATTTGGGCTGATATGAAAAATACAGATGCAGAATAAATGGTTTAATAATATTAAAAGAAATTACATAGATATTCAAAATACAAACATTCAATTAATATGTAAAAGTCTTATTAGCTGGTATTTTTTGAAATTTTATTCAAAAAAATATTTTAAAAAAAATCTTTTGAATGAAATTCTATTTTGCTTTATACAAGATAAAAAACAAAATAGTAATTTATATAAAACAATTAACATTGTCATAACAATCTCTCATTTTTTAGTTGAAAAACCCGATTTTTTAGGAAAAAGTTGTCGGGTTGTTGTTAAGAAAAATATAAAGACTCTTAATCGCAGTCAATAATTAATCAGGAGGAATATATGAATAAATTGAAAATTGCTGTATTTGGTGGAGGATACTGGGGTAAGAATTTAATCAAAAACTTCTCCAACTCCGCTATGGGAGAGGTAAAAATAGTATGCGATTTAAATCAGGATGTGTTATCAGAAATTGCCTCTCAGTTTCCTTTTGTTGAAGTCACTTCAGATTTTCAGAGAATTATAAAAGATACTCAGATTGATTGTGTGGCGATTGCAACTCCTCCCAGTCTTCATTATCCTGTAGCCAGGGAGACTTTACTGGCTAAAAAGCACACATGGGTAGAAAAGCCTCTGGCAATGCATATTGAGGAAGGAGAGGAATTGGTTCAAATCGCTAAAAATAATAAGTTGGTTCTTTTTGTCGATGAAACTTTTCTTTATGATCCGGCATTGAGGATGGTTAAGGATATTATTGATTCAGGAAGAATAGGCAACATTTATCATCTTCTTTTTCAAAGGCTTGGTATGGGCAGGGTTCGTTGTGACTCAAATGTATGGTGGAATTCTGCTCCTCATGACATTTCCATTCTCAAGTATCTTATTCCCAATACAGTTAAAGAGATAACCTCGAAAAACTTCTGTTACCTTCAAAAAGATATTGCAGATGTGGCATGGTCTTCTCTGGAGTTTGTCGATGGAATTTCCGCATGTATCAACTTAAGCTGGTTTTATCCTATAAGCACCGCAAGCGTTACTGTTATAGGCAGTAATGGAGCCATACACTATGAAGGCAGATTTAAAGCGCGCAAAGTAAGTGTTTATAAATTCAATATTGGTTCACCACCTGAAAAGAAAGTAAACGGAGTTCCATCACCGAATTTTATTCCAATTAATGCACAGTTAGAAGAGGAAATCACTGATTTTGGAACTCTCACGCCACTTGAAATTGCATGTCAGCATTTCCTTAGTTGTATAATAGAAAACAAAGAACCATTAAGTAGCGGAGCAAAATCTTTAAAAGTTGTAAGGCTCATGAATGCAGGAGAGCTTTCAAATCAAAAAGGTGGTATTCCAATTAAAATGCCAGAGGAATTATAGCATTAAAGATATGTTTATAATAAATCATTATTCAGAATACTAATTAAGTAACTAGGGAGGTTTTAATGAATTCAGTATCAACAAATACTGTGGAGAAAAAGATTCCATTGCTGGATTTACACCGTGGGTTTGAACCTTTAGAAAAAGAAATTAAAGAAGAGTGGGATAACATTTTAAAAAGTATGAAACTTCTTAATGGTAATAACTTGAAAAAATTTGAAGAAAGTTTTTCTAATTACCTGGGAGTTCGTTATGCATATGGAGTTTCATCAGGAACTGCCTCTCTAATGTTAGGAGTGATTGCCAGCAATATTGGTAGTGGTGATGAAGTTATATTGCATCCTAACTGTTTTATGGCTGCTGTAGAGGCCATTAAAATAGCGGGAGCAAAACCAGTACTGGTTGATACTGAAAAAGAAGGTTTTGGTCCTGATCCTGACCAGATTGAGAAAACAATTTCAGAAAAAACTAAAGCGATACTTATTGTTCACATGTATGGACATCCAATAAATGTAACCCCAATTCTGGATATCTGTAATAAACATGGACTAAAGCTTATCGAAGACTGTTCCCACGCGCATGGGGC
This sequence comes from Thermodesulfovibrio thiophilus DSM 17215, assembly GCF_000423865.1. Taxonomy (NCBI): domain Bacteria; kingdom Pseudomonadati; phylum Nitrospirota; class Thermodesulfovibrionia; order Thermodesulfovibrionales; family Thermodesulfovibrionaceae; genus Thermodesulfovibrio; species Thermodesulfovibrio thiophilus. The sequence continues at coordinate 91,486 of NZ_AUIU01000011.1, read as the reverse complement.
TGAATATAAAGGCCGTAAAGTAGGAAGCTTCGGACATGTTGGATGCTTTAGCTGTGGAATAGTAAAAAACCTTAATGCTTATGGTGATGCAGGGGTTGTTGTTACAAATGATGAGAATACAGCATTTCGTTTGAATTACTTACGCGTTCACGGTCAGGTGAAAAAGAACAATCATGTTTTCTATGGATTTAATAGCCGACTGGATGAACTTCAGGCTGCTGTACTGAGAATAAAGCTTAAATATCTTGATGAAAAAAATGCAAGACGAAAAGAAATAGCCCGGCGATATTGTGAAGCTTTGGCAGATATTAAAGATATTACATTACCTCAGAAAGATGAGATTAATTGCCGAAGTGTCTATCATCAATTTGTAATTAGAACATCACAGCGTGACTCATTGGCAGCACATTTAAAGTCTCACGGAATTGATACAGGTGTTCATTATCCAATTCCATTACATCTACAAACTCCATGGAAAGATAACAACTTTGGTACATATAATCTGCCAAGAGCTGAACGTCTTGCACAGGAAATTCTTTCCATTCCTGTTTTCCCTGAACTAAGGGATGATGAAATTGATTATATTATTGAGTCAATAAAGGAGTTTTTTAAATAAAATGGCAAATGATTTTCCTGCTCTGTCTTTGATAATTCCTCTACACAATGAAGCAGGTACTCTTGTATCCCTATATCAGGAAATTAAAGAAGTGCTTGACGGACTGGGAATAACCTATGAGATTATTTTTGTCAATGATGCAAGCACAGATGACACTCCAGAGATTCTAAGACAACTAAAAACTATAGATTCGCATATAAGAGTGATTGAACATAAAAAAAATTATGGAGAAGCTGCAGCTCTTTCCGCAGGATTTAAAGTTTTTCGTGGTGATATTGTTATTACTATGGATGGTGATGGACAGAATGATCCACACGACATCCCGCAAATGGTGCAAAAGATAAAAGAAGGTTATAAAGCAGTGACAGGCTGGCGAAAAAAAAGACAGGAAAAATATTTAACCCGTATTTTACCCTCCATTATTGCAAACAGAATAATTTCATTTGTTACAGGAATTCCTTCTCATGACAATGGTTGTGGACTAAAAGCATATCGGGCAGAACTGGTCAGGAATTTTATTGTTCCTCATGGTTTTCACAGATTTCTTCCAGCGGTACTCGGTGTCAAGAGTGAAGAAGTAGCTGAAGTGAAAGTTAATGATCGAAGAAGAACATACGGAAAATCTCACTACGGCCTCTCCCGTACCAAGGAAGTAATCAGAGAATTGCTTACCATACAGTTCATGATTCATAATCCCAAAATATGGCTTCCACGTTTTCGGCTTTTATATATCACTTTTTCAGGGATAACACTAGTATTATTAGTTGTCTCCATATCTAATTCAAAAACTTCAGTACTGCTGATAACCTGTTTATCTCTTATCCTAACCATTGTTTTTAGGATAATTTTTAAAAACTTAGATCGTGTTATTAATATCAGAGAAAAAATGGAGTTCCAGAGGGAAGAATTGTTAATATAATAAAAAATCAAGGAGTTCTTTATGAACGCATCTGAGTTATGGAAGGAAATTTTAGATAATCCAGCGACTAAAAAAAACCTTCTCAAAGATATTGAAAAGCTCGCCAAAGAAAATAATAATCCAGCAGAGATTCACTTTGGAACATCAGGCTGGCGCGGAGAAATAGGCTCTGATTTTACAATGCATAATGTAAGGATTCTTGCTCATGCAATAATTGAAGCTGTTAAAAGTGAAGATAAAAGCATTTTAAAAGCAATAGGAGTGAATTCTTTTAATGAGTTTAAAAAAAGAGGAGTTATTGTTGGACATGACACTAGGATTCTAGGCAGAGAGTTTGCATATGAAATAATTGGAGTTATTCAGTCAGAAGGAGTAAAGTGCTACTATGCTGGAGAGGCAACCACTCCTGAGTTTTCTGCTGGAATTGTTGAACTTGGTGTGGCAGCTTCCATAAATCTAACACCAAGTCATAATCCGCCAAATTATGGTGGATTCAAACTAAATCCATCTGATGGAGGTCCGGCTCCTGAAGAACTTACAAAACCAATTGAAACCATTGCAAATGAACTTATGAAAAAAGAAACAAAAATCAAGATTGCTCATACAGAAATTGTTGAACATATTAATCTCACAGACCTCTATACTGCATTTCTCAAAAAAAGAAATGTGATTGATTTAGAAAAAATTACAAAGTTCATTGAACGTTATAAACCATCAATAGCAATTGACCATATGTATGGTACAAGTCGAGGAAAACTTGCAAAAATACTTTCGTTAAAACCAGGAACATTCATATGTCTTAGAAAGGATGATGATCCTCTTTTTGAAGGACTTTCACCTGAACCAAGTCAAGCAAATCTCAATCTCGCTCTATCAAAACTAAGAGAGCAAAGCTCCTCAAAAGATATTTTAGGTTTTGCTGCAATAATCGATCCCGACGGAGATAGAGTTCGTTTTGCTGATTTAAAAAGACAGATACCCATGAATTATTTTGGTGCAATGGCATTTCATTTTCTTTACACACATAAAAATATGCGGGGAGTTGTTGCAAAAAGTGTAGGTACAAGTAATTTTGTAAACGCAATAGCTTCAGAACTTGGAGTTGATATTGTTGAAACAAAGGTTGGATTCAAACATTTTAGACCATATCTTCTACCCAATGCCAGAACTAAAACAATAGTTGCCTTTGAGGAATCCGATGGAATATCAGCTCAAAGGCATGTTTTAGAAAAAGATGCAATTTTTGGAGTTCTTCTTGCTATTGAGATGCTGGCCACTTTGAATAAAAATCTGAGTGATTATCTTGAAGAAATCGAATCCCTGTATGGAACATATTTCCCTGACAGAACCGGGATAGAACTTCCAAGAGAGAAATTCGGTCCACATATAAAGAAAAAGGTACAGGAATTCGCAAAAAAATTTAAAACAGGAGATAATTTTGAAATAGGAACTCTGAAAAAAAGCATCTCTGACATTATAACCATTGACGGATTGAAAATAGTTTTTAAAGATAACTCATGGATAATGATTCGTCCATCAGGAACAGAACCAAAAATAAGAATTTATGTTGAAGGCAAATCCGAAGAAGAAAAAAATATTTTAATAAAAGAAACCAAACAACTGGTAATACAATTATGCCAGTGAATTAATATATTTTTCAAAAAGTTTTAAACTTTCTTTGTGTTTATCTGTTAAATTGTAATCCATGTTTTCTGTCCAGTAATAAACTATTTCATCTTTTGTCATAAACTCTGTTAAATAGTAATCTTTTACCATCTCATTGAAATATTTGCTATAACTGTTTTTTGCATGGAGAAGTTTTTCTCGGAATTTCAGATATTCTCTATAAACTTCGCAATCTGGTCTGGTTACTTCTTTCCTTACAATCCAAAGAGCAAATACAAATGGCAATCCTGTATATTGATACCACAAATTTGCAAGGTCATAGACCTTTTTAGTTTTATTTAACTTACTGTATTTAAGAGCATCGTCTCCTATTAATAAAAAAGACTCTCCAGTATATGGAGCTGCTGAGATATCGTATTCTGGCTTTACCTGAACAAATTGTTCCAGAATTACTTTTAAAAGTAAATGAGAAGTGGCAGACTGATCTGTAAGCAAAATCTTCCTGCCATCAAGAGCTTTTATGTCATAATTACTAAAAAAAAGCACACTCGCAACATACTCTTTCGCACTTATGCAAATTTCATCAACATAATCATAAATTTCTTGATTTAGTAAATACTCCACTGAAGAAGAAGGGCTCACATCTATTAGACTGTTTCTTAATGCCCAGTTAAGTTGAGATGGCACACCTTTTACAAGGTGAATATCATCAGTCAATAATTTTTCCCTTTCAAGAACGTAAAATATTGGATAAACATTGGCATATTGAATCCAGCCAACTTTTAACTTCATCCCTTTATTACCCCCAGTGGTTTTAATTTGACTACTTTTTTTGCAATTCCAGCATTGTGAACAACATCAACAACATTTGAGATATCCTTATATGCATCTGGCATCTCCTCTGCAAGAGTCTCTTTCCCTGCTGCTCTAACAATTATACCTCTTTCAGCCATTTCTTGCTTTATTGACCTTCCCTTTGCCTGTTTGATTGCCTGATTTCTACTGAGAACTCTTCCTGCACCATGGCAGGTTGAACCAAATGTCTCCTGCATTGCCTTCTCTAATCCAACCAGAACAAAGGAAGCTCTTCCCATATCTCCAGGAATGATTACTGGTTGACCAATATCTTGATAGCAATCCGGCAACTCAGGGTGATTTTTCGGAAAAGCTCTTGTTGCACCTTTTCTATGAACAATTAAACGCATTTTTTTGTTATTTACTGTATGCAGCTCTTCCTTTGCAATGTTATGAGCAACATCAAAAACAACTTTCATTCCAAGTTCTCTTGGAGAGAGTTTAAAAAGCTTTAAAAATACTTCTCTTGTCCAGTGCATAAGGCACTGTCTATTTGCCCATGCATAATTTGCAGCTCCCTTCATCGCAGAGAAATATCTCTGTCCTTCTGGACTTTTAAATGGAGCACATGCAAGCTCTCTGTCAGGAAGTTCTATCCTGTATTTTTTAGATGACTGCAACATAAATCTTACATAATCATCACATATCTGATGCCCGAATCCTCTTGAACCACTATGAATCATCACTGTGATTTGACCCTTGAAAAGTCCCATTGCTGTTGCAACTTCTGGTTCATATACATCAGCAACATATTGAACTTCAAGAAAATGGTTGCCTGAACCAAGAGTACCCTGCTGAGCCTTTCCTCTTTCATACGCTTTTTGGCTGATAACATCCGGATCAGCACCTTCAAGGCATCCGTTTGATTCAATTCTCTGAAGATCATCTGCCTCACCATATCCCTGCTCAACAGCCCATATTGCACCCTTACGCACAACATCCTCTGCATCCTTTGGTGCTAGCTTTATCTTTCCTGTTGAACCAACTCCGGAAGGTATATGGGTATAAAGAAGATTGGCCAAATCCTCAAGTTTTGACTCAACATCTTTACGCGTTAAATTACTCCTGAGAAGTCTTACTCCGCAGTTTATATCATAGCCAACACCACCTGGAGAGATAATTCCTTCATCTACATTGAAAGCAGCAACTCCGCCAATAGGGAATCCGTATCCTGTATGAATATCAGGCATTGCCAGCGAATTACCAACAATTCCTGGCAAGGTTGCAACATTGGCCACCTGACGCACTGAGTCAACTTCCAGTTCTTCTTCCAGAATTTCATCAACGTATACTATGCCGTCTGTTCTCATACCTGAAACAAATCCTTTTGGAATTTGAATTCTGTATGAATCTATTCTTACTGTTCCATCTATTTTCGGCATATATACCTCCTATCCTGCCATATCAACAAATCTTCTTTTAATTCAATCCATTCATTACAAATCTCTAAAATTATTATATCTTTAAATATCAAAAATTATCTCTGCTATCCAGTGATTGTTTTCCTGTTTGACAACGAGGTTATGGTATGTTGCTGCTTTTACCAGAAGTCTTCTTTCATGTTTTTTAGGATCAAAGACCTCTCCATGGATTTTGACTTTAATGATGTTATTTTCGATATCAACTTCAATTGAATTTCCAATAAATCCGGAAGTATCAAAAATAAAAATCAGTTCATTAAGAAAACTTACAAGCAGGTCTTCAAGTGTTTCTGCTGATAGTTCAAACTCTTTTGTTTCTTTTTGTTCTATAAGATTTAAGTCAGTTATAAGACTGTACAATCCCAATCCAGCATTTATAAAACATTCTTCACAACTTCTTCCTTCTGCCCTGAGTCCAACATCTCCCAAAACATCTATTACCTGATAACTCATGTTATGCTTTTAAGAGCATCTTCGATAAATTCTCTAACCTGAGTATCTTGTTCTTTGTTGAGTGCTTCTAAAAGAGCATCTCTTGAGTCAGGATCAGCTATTATCTCAAGAGCATAAGCAGCATCACCACGAATATTTTTTTCTGATGATTCAAGCAAATCAATTAATGAAGGAACAATTTTTTTCAAAACTTCAGGATTTTTCTCTTTTATCTCTTCAATTATCGCAATTGCTCCCACTTTAATTCTAATTCTTTCATCTTTTATCATCTTTGGAATTAAATAAATTTGCTCTGGATCATGCTCAAAAAATGTAATGATGTTTTCAAGGTAGCCATTGTCAAGATAATCAAAAAGCATCTCTTCAAAAGCCTGCCCTCTCCAGTTATCGCCATTTCCTTTCATGCTATCAACCATGCCAGTCTGATTTTATATTTTTTCTTCCTCTTATATGCTTTTCAGCACTGAGTGCAGCTATGGCTCCCTGAGCACAGGCAACCACAACCTGCCTCACATGAGGACTTGCCACATCGCCTGCAGCGAAAACTCCCTGGATAGATGTCTGCATGAATTCATCCGCCACAATGAATCCTCTTTCATCAACTTTTAATGCCTCTGCAAGAAAGTCTATTACAGGCTGAGATCCCGCTATATAGACAAAAACTCCTGATAAATCAATAATTTTTTCATTACCATCTCGATCTTTCAAAACAATTCCTGTAACAGAATCAGTTCCTGAAATCTCCTTGATAGAGTGACCTTTGAGTATCTGTATTTTTTCATTGGAGTAAATGGGATGGCCTGAGTCAACCTTTAAAGAAGTTGAAGGAGTGATTAAATAACAGATATCTACAAATTCTGTTAAATACAGCGCTTCTTTTACAGCTTCTTCACTGTCTCCAAGAACAGCAACCTTTTTACCTCTAAAAAAGGGCGCATCACATACAGCACAGTAACTTACACCTCTTCCAAGAAACTCTCCTTCTCCTTTTATGGATGGTTTTCGTCCCATAGCACCTGTTGCTATTATTACAGCTTTTCCCGAATAAGAACTCTGCATGGTTATTATTTCCTTTGTTTCTGAAATCAGATTTACACCTATAACCTGTTCTTCTCTGTATTGAACGCCAAAAGATAAAGTCTGAGTGTGCATTCTCTGAAGAAGTTCCATTCCTGAAAGAGGTTTTTCAAGTCCTGGATAGTTTTCAATTAAGGATGCATGGGCGAGTGCTCCTGTAGTTTTTGATTTATCAATAATTAATGTTTTCAAATTCGCTCTTGCAGAGTAAATGCCTGCTGTAAGCCCTGCTGGTCCTCCTCCGATAATAATTACATCAAAAAGCTCACTCATAAAATCCTCCTAATCCAAAACATTATTAAAACTTCATTTATTTAATTATAAAAACTTTAAAATATTGTAAAATGTATCCCTCTGGCATGGCTTGAATCCTGCTGAACGTATTGCCTGAATCAATTCGTCCATGCTAACTCTATAGCAAACACCTGCTGCTTTGACAACATTTTCCTCAAGCATGGTTGAACCGAAATCATTTGCTCCAAAACGAAGTCCAACCTGAGCAATCTTGACTCCCTGAGTGACCCAAGAAACCTGAATATTTTTGACGTTATCAAGATAAATTCTACTTAATGCAAGAACCTTTAGATATTTTATAGCACCTGCTGGCATAAGCTCTGAGTTTTCTTTTTTAAGATCTGTATTCCATGGTTGAAAGCTCCATGGAATAAATGCTGTAAATCCGCCTGTCTCATCCTGAAGACTTCTCACGGCTTCAAGGTGTTCAACTACATCTTCATCTTCATCCAAACTGCCAAACATCATTGTTGCCGAGCTTTTCATGCCCAGCACGTGAGCCTCTCGCATCACATCAAGCCACTGTTTGGAATTAATTTTATTTGGTGATTGTCTCATTCTTACTCTATCACTTAAAATCTCAGCTCCACCTCCTGGAATTGAGTCAAGTCCTGCATCCTTTAATCTTTTAAGGATTTCTCTTATTGATAAACCTTCCTTCTGAGAAAGGAAATAAATCTCAGGAGGAGAGAAACCGTGAACATGAATTTTAAAATTTTCTTTTATAAACCTGAGCATCTCAATATAAAAATCCAATCCTAAATCAGGATTAACACCGCCCTGAAGTAGTATCTGAGTGCCTCCTTGATCAATTGTTTCTTCAATTTTCCGGGCAAGCTCCTGTTTTGATATTACATAGGCTTCTGGATGGTCTTTAGTCCTCCAGAAAGCACAAAAAAGACAGTGATTAATGCAGATATTTGTATAATTAATGTTTCTATCAACAATAAATGTAACAATACCCTGAGGATGCAGTGTTTTTCTCACAGTATCAGCTGTTTTACCGAATTCAAAAATTGATGCTTCTTTAAGCATCTGTATTGCTTCAGACTTATTTAATCTTGCCATATTCGCAAAATATTGTAAAATGTATCCCTTTCTGCAGGTATTCTACCTGCTTCTTTGATTGTATGAACAAGTTCATAAACTGAAACTCCATGCTTTGACCGGGCGCCTGCAAAATGAGCAACTTTCTCATCTATAACAGTTCCTTCAAGACAGTCTGCGCCAAAGAGCAAAGCAACCTGGGCAAGCTTTTCTCCAAGCATTATCCAGTAAGCCTTTACATGCGGAATGTTATCAAGAACAAGCCTTGATACAGCAATTGTTTTAAGGTCATCTATTCCAGATGGATATGGAACTTTTATATCATTATTTTCAGGTTGGTAACTCAATGGAATAAACGCAAGAAACCCCTCTGTCTCATCCTGAAGACTTCTGAGCCTGAAAAGATGTTCAACTCTGTGTTCGTAAGACTCGAGATGTCCGTAAAGCATCGTTGCATTGGTTTTTATTCCAAGAGCATGCGCAGTTTTTATAACTTCAAGCCATCTTTCGCCCGATATTTTTTCAGGACATATCCTGTTTCTTACATCTTGATTAAAAATCTCAGCTCCGCCTCCTGGCATTATATCAACACCTGCTTCTTTGAGCCTTAAAAGAGTTTGTTCAAGAGTTAATCCAGAGAGCCTTGCAAAATAATCAACTTCAACTGCTGTGAATGCCTTTATTCCAATAGATGGAAACTCCTTTTTAATTGCCGAAATTATATTAAGATAATCTTCGAAACTCCATTCAGGATGTAACCCAGAGACAATATGAACCTCTGAAATATGTTGAGAACTCTGTTCAGCCTCTTTAAGGCGTTGTATAATATCTTCAATGCTCATCTCATATGCTCCAGGCTCACCTTTAGAACGAGAAAACGCACAGAAACGACAGCGATTAATGCAGATATTGGTTGGATTTATATGCCTGTTTATAATGAAGTAAACTCTATTATGGTTAATTCTTTTTGAAACTTCGTCAGCAAGCTGACCTATTATGTGAATTTCATCAGAGTTGAAAAGAAATATGGCCTCTTCTTCGTTAATTCTTTCTCCATTCACTATTTTTCGCTCAATTTGTGCCAGCATCAGTTTTATTATACATTGTCATTGATTTATTTTAAAAATTCATTTAAAATTTTAATAATTTACCTTTGAACCCGGCTTCTTTGTTTTCAGGTTCAGGGTAAAATTAAAAATAGGTGAAAATATGTTTAATAAAGTGTTAATTGCAAACAGAGGTGAGATTGCATTAAGAATTATCAGAGCCTGCAAAGAGCTCGGAATAAGGACAGTTGCAATATACTGCGAACCTGATGCAACTGCAAGATATGTTAAAAAAGCTGATGAAGCCTATCTTGTAACTCCAGGACCTCTCAGGGGTTATTTAAATATTTACGGTATTGTCGAGCTTGCAAAAAATGCTGGTTGTGATGCAATTCATCCTGGATATGGATTTTTATCTGAAAATCCGCAGTTTGCAGAAGCATGCCTTGATGCTGGAATTGCATTCATAGGTCCAAATCCTGAATCAATTAAAAAAATGGGGTTAAAAGTTGAAGCAAGAGCGCTTGCAAAATCAATCGGCATTCCTATTTTACCAGGTACACAGCCAATAAAAAACATTGAGGATGCAATAAAACTTGGTAAAGAAATAGGCTTTCCTCTGATGATTAAAGCTACTGCAGGAGGTGGAGGCAGAGGATTAAGAATCTGTTATGATGAAGAATCCTTAAAAAGGCAGATTCCGGTTGCCATGTCAGAAGCTAAAAAAGCATTTGGGGATGAACGTATTTTTCTTGAAAAATTTCTTGAAAGACCTCACCACGTAGAAATCCAGATTGTTGCTGATAAGTATGGAAATGTTATATATCTTGGTGAAAGAGACTGCTCAATTCAGAGAAGGCATCAAAAGTTAATAGAGATTGCACCATCGCTTTTACTAAAAAAAGAAGTAAGGCAACTAATGGGAGATGCAGCTAAAAAACTTGCCAAAACAGTTAATTACGATAATGTTGGAACAGTTGAGTTTCTTGTAGATGAATCACTAAACTTCTACTTTCTTGAGATGAATACAAGAATACAGGTTGAACATACAATAACAGAGGAAATAACAGGAATTGACCTCGTTCAGACAATGATTAAAATTGCAGCAGGTCAGCCTCTTACAATAAAGCAGGAAGATGTGTGTCTTGATGGCTACTCAATACAATGCAGAATTAATGCTGAAGATCCATTAAATGATTTTTTGCCATCTACAGGAGTCGTTACCTCATACTATTCGCCAGGAGGTTTTGGCATAAGAATTGATGGACATGTGACAGAAGGATATAATGTCCAGCCATATTATGATTCTCTTTTAGCAAAACTTGTTGCATGGGGAAAAACCTGGGACGAAGTTGTAAGAAGAATGCACCGAGCGTTAAGTGAGTATGTTATAAGAGGCGTTAAAACAACTATTCCGTTATATATAAAAATAATGGAGGACGAAGACTTCAAAAAGGGTAACTTCAGTACAAAATATATTGAAGAAAAATTAAACAGTCTACTTTATACAGAAGAAAAAGACCCCTTTGATTTATCTGTAATTTTATCTGCTGCAATTGTTGCTCACAGCAGAGTTTAAGGAGGAGACTCTTTAGATCTTCAATAATTTTTTTGTTCTGAATTTTTAAATCTGAAAGCAGGCTTGATATAAAGGGAGGTATTTAAAAAGTGTTACAAAGATCAGCAGTTAAAATAATGGATACAACTTTCAGGGATGCCCATCAGAGCCTTCATGCCACAAGACTTAAACTTGAAGATATTGCTCCTATTGCTGAAAAAATGGACCAGGTAGGCTTTCATGCCCTTGAGGTATGGGGAGGTGCTACTTTTGATAGTTGTTTGAGATTCCTCAGAGAAGACCCATGGGAAAGATTGAGAACAATCAGAAAACTTGTTAAAAAAACAAAGCTTCAGATGCTTCTCAGAGGCCAGAATCTTGTAGGGTACAGACATTATCCTGACGATGTTGCTGAAAAATTTGTAGAAAAAACTATTGAAAATGGAATTGATATTTTAAGAATTTTTGATGCTCTAAATGACCTAAGAAACATGGAAAAAACTATCGAAGCCACCTTAAAATATGGAGGTACTGTCGAAGCATCCTTATGTTATACAATTGGTCCAATCTATACAATTGACTACTTTGTTGACATTGCTAAAAAACTAAGAGACATGGGAGCTCATATAATATGCATAAAAGACATGGCAGGTCTTCTTACTCCATATACCGCTTATGAACTCGTGAAAAGGCTCAAAGCAGAAATAGATTTGCCAATTCATCTGCACACTCATGATACTGCTGGAATGGCTGTAGCAACAACAATTAAAGCAATTGAAGCAGGTGTAGATATTGTTGATACTGCAATTTCAACAATGGCTGGAGGAACATCTCAGCCACCGCTTGAAACAATATCTCATATTCTTAAAGAAACAGGCAGGGATCCGGGGTTTAATATGCAACTTCTTGATGAGATTGCTGATTATTTTTACGAAGTCAGGAAAAAATACAGACATCTTGAAAGCGAATACACAGGCCCAGATCCTAAAGTAATTGTATACCAGGTTCCCGGTGGAATGTTGAGTAATCTTGTTAATCAACTAAGAGAACAAAATGCTCTGCATAGAATAAAGGAAGTTATGGAAGAGATTCCAAGAGTAAGGGAAGACTTCGGTTATCCCCCTCTTGTCACTCCATCAAGCCAGATTGTTGGCACTCAGGCAACCCTGAATGTTCTCACAGGTGAAAGATACAAAATGGTAACAACAGAAACCAAAAATTATTTCAAAGGCCTTTATGGAAAACCTCCTGCACCTGTTAATGAAGAAATACGCAAAAAGATTCTTGGAGATGAAGAATTCATCACAGTAAGACCCGCAGATTTGCTGGAACCAGAGTTTGAAAAAGCAAAGGCTGAGCTTAAAGACAAAGCCCGTTCAGATGAAGATGTTTTAAGTTATTGCCTATTTCCAAAAATATTCCTTGAGTTTCTTGAAGCAAAGGAAAAAGGAATTAAAGAGGAAGTAGTTGAACCAGTGAAGGAAGAGGTTAAAACTACGACAAGTCTTGCTCCAACTGAATTTATAATTAATCTTTATGGTGAATCATATCATGTAAAAGTTGGAGGCAAAGGACATAAGGTAGATGGTAAAAGACCATATTTTCTTTATGTGAACAATCAACTTGTAGAAGTCATTGTTGAACCTCTTCAAGAGGTTGTTCCAAGCGAGGAAGGCAAGGTTGAACTCAAACCAAAAGAATCAGTAAGGCCAAGACCTTCTCAGCCAGGAGATATAACATCACCAATGCCCGGTACTATTATCAAAATAACAGTCAAAAAAGGTGATACAGTAAAAGCAGGTGATACAGTTGTCATTGTTGAAGCTATGAAAATGGAAAATGAGATTCACTCACCAGTTGATGGCATGGTTGAAGAGATTTATGTAAAAGAAGGTGATATGGTCAACCCTGATGAAGTAATTATAAGGATAAGATAATGGATTTTGGCGTGATTTTACGAGAAATATTAATTTCAGCACCAGCAATACTAATTGCTATTGTGTTCCATGAACTTGCACATGGTTGGGTTGCTTATAAACTCGGGGATAACACAGCAAAGTTTTCAGGAAGACTTACTCTTAATCCCATCTCCCATATTGATCTTTTTGGAACAATCATCATGCCTTTTCTTCTTCTTGTTCTCACAAGTGGACAATGGGTTTTTGGGTATGCCAAGCCTGTGCCTGTTAACCCATATAACTTTAAAAATCCAAAAATTGGTATGGCTATAACAGCCGCGGGAGGACCACTTGCCAATCTATTGCTTGCAATTGCATGTACAATTATTTTGAAATGGGTTCTTTTGCCTTTTATGGGAGCAATTCCTAATTTTATTTTTGAACCTTTAATCTTAATTTTTAAAGCCACTATTATGATAAATATTGTTCTGGCCGCATTCAATTTAATTCCAATACCACCTCTTGATGGCGGTAGAATCATAATAGGAGTTCTACCTGTAAGATATTCAGAGATGATGGAAAGAATCGAACCGTTTGGTTCTTTAATTGTTATACTTATGATTGTTACAGGCTTAACCAGCGTATTTGTATGGCCGCTGGTTAAGCTTTTTTTCAGTATTATTTCATTTTTCTAGGAGGCATTTGAATGGATAGAGTTTTAAGCGGAATACAACCAAGTGGACCGCTTCATCTTGGCAATCTAATAGGTGCACTGTCAAACTGGATAAGACTTCAGGATAAATATGAATGCTACTTTTTTGTGGCAGACTTGCATGCCCTCACAACAGGATATGGAAATCCTTATCAGATAAAAGAATATACAGTTGACCTCCTTATGAATTTCATTGCAGCAGGTCTTAACCCTGAAAAATCAACAATTTTTATACAATCTCAGATTCCTGAGCATTCAGAGCTCCATGTATTTTTGAGTATGATAACACCTCTGGGATGGCTTGAAAGAGTACCAACTTATAAAGAGAAAAAAGAACAGATAAAAGATAAAGATCTTGATACATATGGATTTCTGGGATATCCTGTACTTCAAACTGCTGATATTATAATTTACAGAGCTAAATATGTTCCTGTTGGAGTTGATCAGATTCCGCATCTTGAATTATCAAGAGAGATAGCGAGAAGATTTAACTATCTTTATGAAAACGAGTTTTTTCCTGAACCTGAAGCACTTCTTACAGATTTCCCTAAAGTTCCCGGCACAGATGGACGAAAAATGTCAAAAAGCTATGGTAACGCCATATATTTAAGCGATAATCAAACAATTGTAACAGAAAAAATCTCAACAATGGTAACTGATCCTGCCAGAAAAAGAAGAACAGACAAAGGAGATCCGGCAAAATGTCCTGTATTTGACCTCCATAAAATATTTTCAACTGAGGATGAAAAAAAAGAAATTACCATAGGGTGTACAACTGCCTCAATTGGTTGTATTGATTGTAAAAAGATATTAATAAAACATGTTATTGAAACTTTACGGCCTATCTGGGAAAAACGGCAGGAACTGATAAATAATCCATCACTTCTCATTGATATTGCCCATGAAGGCTCAAAAAAAGCAAAAAAAGTTGCAGGTGAAACGCTTAAGGAAATGAAGGAGGTAATCGGGTGGATTTTTTAAGATATAGCCGTCAAATGCTTATAGATGGCTGGGGAGAGGAAGGACAGAGAAAACTTAACAACTCAACTATTTTCATAGCTGGTGCCGGTGGACTTGGAAGCCCTGTCTCAATCTATCTTGCGGTTGCAGGCGTGGGTAAAATAATTATCTGTGACTTTGACAGTGTTGAAATAACAAATTTAAACAGGCAGATACTACACAGCCATACAAGAATCGGGATAAACAAAGCATTATCAGCCAAAATAACTCTGACTGCAATAAATCCTGATGTAGAAGTTATTGCGATTACAGAGAAAATAACCGATGAAAATGCTTCAAAACTTATAGGAAATGCAGTAATAATAATGGACTGCATGGATAATCTTGAAACAAGATATATTTTAAATAAGGTTGCAATAAAAAACAGAATCCCTCTGGTTTTTGGAGCAATTTATGGAATGCAGGGAATGTTAAGTTTCATTCAACCACCTGAAACTCCATGCCTTAAATGTCTTTTCCCCGAAGCACCACCCAAGGAGACTTTCCCTGTGTTAGGAGTAACTCCTGGAGTGATTGGTGCACTTCAGGCACTGGAAGCAATAAAATACATTGTTGGAATCGGAAAAAATTTAAAAAATAAATTACTTGTGTGGGATGGAATAAGCTGCGATTTCAAGAGTTTCACTGCTCGTAAAGATCCTCATTGCATTATCTGTAAGGATATATAGTATTTATGGAATTCATTAATGAATTTGTTTATTTTGTTATAAAGCCATTTGATGGTGATAAACATCTTTACTGCTCTGGAGTTAATATAAACAGGTTTTCGGCAATTACAAAAGGAAGACACAGGCTCGGACAGAATCCCGCGGTGAAAGGGTTACAGACACTCAATAACGATATAAGAGCACTAATTATATCAAATAATGCTACTCCGGAAACTCTTAAAAATTTATCATGTCAACATGTTAATCCTCTCAAGGATGAACTATGGTACTCAGAGTCCTTTATAATTTATAAGTATATAGAAACTTTAGGTGAACAGATAAAAAAATTTGCTCCGTCAGAGCTTTTAAAAAAGATTTTCAGAGCAATGCTTTTAAATGAAACAGTCCCTGAAAATCTTTCCTCTGGAGAATTTGTAAGATATTTATATGAAGTTTCCAAAAAACTATCAACCAGTTTGTGAGGAGTATAAATGGACAAAAAAACATTGATTGAATGGGATAAAAATTATATCTGGCATCCATTCACACAGATGAAATACTGGCTTGAAGAAGAACCAGTGATAATCACCGAAGGAAGAGACTGTTTCATAAAAGATATTGATGGGAAATGGTATCTTGACGGAGTATCATCACTGTGGGTTAACATTCATGGACATCGCAAATCAGAGATTGACGAAGCAATAAAATCACAGCTTGATAAAATCGCGCACTCAACACTGCTTGGACTGTGCAATGAACCAAGCATTATTCTTGCAAAAAAACTTGCTGACCTGCTTGTTAGACATCTTTCATCGGGTGATCCACTCATAAAAATATTTTACTCTGACAACGGTTCTACAGCTGTGGATATTGCTCTCAAAATTGCCTACCAATACTGGACAAATCTCGGTATAAAAGGAAAGGATACCTTTGTAAGCTTAAAAGAAGGCTATCATGGAGATACAATTGGTGCAGTTAGTGTTGGTGGAGTTGAGCTTTTTCATAAAGTTTATAAACCACTTCTGAATAGATCAATTCAGGCATCTGCTCCATACTGCTATCGTTGTGAGTTTAAGCTGAGCTTTCCATCCTGTAACTTTGCCTGTCTAAATGAAATGGAACAAATTCTCAAAGAAAATAGAGAAAAAATAGCTGCGGTTATTATTGAACCTCTTGTGCAATGTGCTGGTGGAATAATTGTGTGGCCTGAAGGTTACCTAAAAGGATTAAAACAGCTCTGCACTAAATATGAAGTCCTACTGATTGCTGATGAAGTTGCAACAGGTTTTGGCAGAACAGGAAAAATGTTTGCCTGCGAGCATGAGGAAGTAACACCTGATATTATATGTCTGAGCAAGGGAATAACAAACGGTTATATGCCACTTGCCGTGACAGTTGTGAGAAAAAAAATATTTAATGCGTTTTTAGGTGATATTGAAGAGAGAAAAACATTTTATCACGGTCATTCCTATACTGGAAATCCTCTGGCCTGTGCAGCTGCTATAGCAAATCTTGATATATTTGAAAAAGAAAGAACCATTGAAAATCTATCAGCAAAAATTGAACTTTTAAGAGAAAGACTTAATGAAATAGCACAGCTTGAAAATGTTGGAGATGTAAGACAGAAAGGATTGATAGCTGGAATTGAACTTGTAAAAGATAAGAAGACAAAAGAACCTTTTTCGTATAAAGAGAAGGCTGGATTGAAAGTGGTCAGACTGGCAAGAAAATACGGAGTATGGCTCAGACCTCTTGGAGATGTGATTGTTATTATGCCACCTCTTGTAATTTCTGTTGACAATCTTGACAGGTTGCTTAATGTAATAAAAAATTGTATAATTGAAACAATTTCATAATTAATGTATAATTAAAAAAATTTTTTCTAAATCAGGAGCTAAGATGTTTAGGTATCTAATTTTAATAATGATTTTATCAATAACTTTAGCTGGTTGCACAGAACAGGTAAAAGTGGATATGCAAGGTGCTGGAGAAACAATCCCAACCGGATCTACAGGTATTGCCTTTGATGGGAAAGACCTTTTAGTTGCCAAAGAAGGGTTAATTGCATTTATAGATAACATTGATACCGCCACTGCTGGCTCAATTTATGGCTACGAAGGTCATTTCTATTTTGACAGATATCCTATAACAATCACTTCCAAAGAAAACAAACCTTACATAACGGGACTTGCATGGCAAAATACAGCAGGTAATACCGGATTTATCTGGGCTTCAGATGAAGCAAATAGAAGAATTCTTAAAATTAGCCCTCAGGGAGATGTCATTACCAGAATTCCATTAACTAAAATATATCCAGAAGATATAACTTTTGATGGTGAGTATCTCTGGGTTGTTGATTCTAAAAGGAAAAAAATATTTAAACTCTCAACAGAAGATGGTTCAATTGTTTCAGAGTATCTTTCTCCAGTTCCGGTACC
The DNA here is from genome assembly GCF_000423865.1 of Thermodesulfovibrio thiophilus DSM 17215. Taxonomy (NCBI): domain Bacteria; kingdom Pseudomonadati; phylum Nitrospirota; class Thermodesulfovibrionia; order Thermodesulfovibrionales; family Thermodesulfovibrionaceae; genus Thermodesulfovibrio; species Thermodesulfovibrio thiophilus. The sequence goes on along the minus strand of NZ_AUIU01000011.1, from coordinate 73,859 downwards.
CACAGCTCTTGCATGGGATGGAAAAAATTTAATTGTTGGAGGATTAAAAAATTTGAATAATCCTGCGCCATCTCCTGATAATGTGCAAATTATAAAACTCGACCCTGTAAGTGGAAACGTCATGGAAAATGTGGAAACATCACGATATCTTACCAGTCCTGCAGGAATGGTCTGGATTAATGGAAAACTCTGGATATCTGATAGAAACTCAGGTAAAATTGTTATAATCAGTGACAAGGGAGAGCCTTCAACAGACATAAGAAGTTATAAACTTCCAGCAGTTGCTCCTGTATTGAAAAAAGTAGAAGCAAAGGAAGACAAAAACAAGACCGCGCAAGATGTAGATGAGGCTAAAAGAGCTGCTGAGGAAGCCAGAAAGGCTGCTGAAGAGGCAAAGAAGGCAGCAGAAGCTGCTAAAAAGGCTTTTGAACTGCAACAGAAAAAATAGTGTTTTCTGTTGCCAATATGAAGATACAGAAAAATCAGCTTTTTCTTATAGCAGGGCCATGTGTTATAGAAACTAAAAATATAGTTTTTGAGACTGCTTCAGTTTTAAAAGAAATTGCTGAAAATCTCAGAATTCCATTTATTTTTAAAGCTTCTTATGATAAAGCAAATCGTTCATCAATTAAATCATATAGAGGACCGGGCATAGAGAAGGGAGTTGAAATTCTCTCCGAAGTCAAAGAAACATTCAATATTCCAATTATAAGCGATGTTCACTCTGTTATAGAAATAAAAATTGCAAGGGATATACTTGATGTTATTCAAATTCCTGCATTTTTATGCAGGCAGACTGATTTACTTATAGAAGCTGGAAAAACAGGAAAACCTGTAAATGTAAAAAAAGGTCAGTTTATTGCTCCATGGGATGTATCAAACATTATTGAAAAACTTAAATCAACTGGTAATAAACAAATAATGATTACAGAACGCGGAACATGTTTTGGTTATAACAACCTTGTTGTTGATTTTCGTAGTTTTCCAATAATTCGCTCAATGGGAGTTCCAGTTATTTTTGATGCAACGCATTCTGTTCAGCTTCCTGGAGGTGCTGGAACTTGTTCATCAGGGCAGAAAGAGTTCATCCCTTATCTTAGTAGAGCCGCAGTTGCCTGTGGTATTGATGGACTATTTTTTGAAGTCCATCCACAGCCTGATAAAGCACTCTGTGACGGACCAAATATGATTCCTCTTAAGGAGTTTAAAAATCTTATTGAGTCTTTAGTTGAAATTCATAAAACAGTAAACAAATTTATCGATATTCCTCCTTAAATTAAATTTTTTATACATAACATTTTCTTTATTTCAGAGACTATCCTTTCACGACAGTTTGTAACCACCTTTCGAGTAGAGTTCAGTGGCAGAAGTTATATAGCTTAAATAAGTTATAATAAAAAATGCAGTTTGAGCCTAAATGGATAGCATGGGAAATAACTCGAAGGTGTAATCTTCACTGCATTCATTGCAGGTCATCATCAGAAGAAGTTGCTCATAACCATCCTGACCCATCCACAGAGGAATGCAAGGGAATCATTGATAATATAACATCCTATGCCAGACCTGTTATCGTTCTTACAGGTGGAGAACCACTTTTAAGAGACGATTTTTTTGAGATTGCTGAATACGCAGCCAAAAAGGACTTGAGAGTTTGCCTTGCCACAAATGGCACTCTTGTTAATGATGAAATATGTAAAAAATTAAAAGATGTGGATATAAAAATGGTTTCGCTCAGCCTTGATGGACATAATGAAAAAGTTCATGATAATTTTCGTCAGCAAAAAGGTGCTTTTCTGGGAACAATTAATGCAGCAAGGCTTTTTAAAAAATACGATTTACCTTTTTTGATAAATTCATCCTTTACAAGGAGAAATCAGGATACAATCCCACAAGTTTATAAACTTGCAAAAGAACTTGGCGCAACAGCATGGTATATGTTCATGATTGTTCCAACAGGAAGAGCTGAAGAATTACTTGAAGAACTTATAAACGAAGAAGACTATGAAAAGATACTCAACTGGCATTATGAGATGGAAAAAAATGAAAAGGACATGCTTGTAAGACCAACCTGTGCACCTCAGTATTATAGAGTTATATTTGAAAATGCAAAGAAGGAAGGCAAAAAATTTGAAAGAAGATCACTAAAGTTTTCAACAGGAGGCGCAAAAGGATGTGTAGCAGGCCAACTAATCTGCCTTATAAATGTTGATGGAGATGTAATGCCATGCAGCTACTTTCCAGTGTCAGCTGGTAATATAAAAAAACAGTCACTTAAAGAAATATGGGAGAATTCAGAACTTTTTCAATCTTTAAGAGATTTCGCATCATACAAAGGTCGCTGCGGAGTCTGTGAATATGTAAAAGTCTGTGGAGGATGTAGAGCGAGAGCATATTGTCTTAAAAATAATTATCTTGAAGAAGATCCGTATTGTAGATATACACCGAGGAGATTTCAATGAAAGATGTATTCATTCAGGCATGTCGAGGAATAAAACCTCAGTATACTCCTGTATGGTTTATGAGACAGGCAGGACGATACATGCCCCAGTATCAAAAAATAAGGCAAAAATATGATTTTCTTACAATGTGCAAAACTCCAGAGATTGCTGCAGAGGTTACAATGCAGCCAGTTAAAGTTTTAAATGTTGATGCAGCAATTCTTTTTTCCGATATTCTGATTCCTCTTGAAGCAATGGGTCTTAAAATAGAGTTTATCGATGAAAAAGGACCAGTGGTTTCTCCTGCTATCCGAACAATAGATAACTTAAAAAAATTGAAAAATATAGAGCTTAACGCTGTAGATTTTGTCTTTAAAGCAATTAAAATTTTAATAAAAGAACTTGATGTTCCTCTCATAGGATTTTCAGCATCGCCTTTTACTCTTGCAACCTATGTTATTGAGGGAAGCTCTTCGAAAGATTTTTTTCATACCAAAAAATTCATGTTCTCAGATTCCTCAGGTTTTCATCAGCTCTTGAGTAGTCTTACTGAATCTACCATAGTCTATCTGAACGGACAAATAAAAGCAGGAGTTAATGCAGTCCAGATATTTGATACATGGGCTGGAATTCTCTCTCCATATGATTATGAAATATTCTGCAAGCCCTATGTAAAAAGAATTCTTGAAAGTTTAAAACAGACTGTGCCTGTTATATATTTCAGTTCTAACACATCAGGTCTTGCAAAACATATTAATGATTCAGGAGCAGATGTTGTCAGCCTTGACTGGAGAATTGATATGAAAGATGCCTGTCATCTGTTTGAATATAAACCACTTCAAGGCAATCTTGACCCTTTAGCACTTTTAGGTCAGGAAATGGAAATCTTTAAAAGAGTAGAGAAGATTTTAAATGCCGGTAAGTCAGCAAAAGCTCATATCTTTAATCTCGGTCATGGTGTAAACATCAACACCCAGGTTGATACATTGAAGAAAGTGGTAGATTTTGTCCATGCATTTAAATCTGTGGAGGATTGAGAATGCTTAAAATCGGAGTTTTAGCATCAGGAAGAGGTTCAAACTTTCAGGCAATAATTGATGAAATCGAGACTGAAATACTTCCTGCCAGCATAGAGATTTTGATAGTTGACAACCCTGAGGCTTATGCAATCGAGAGAGCTAAAAAACATGGCATAGCCTATCTTTATATTAACCCAAAGAATTTTCCAACAAAAGAAGCTTTTTATGAAAAAATCAGAGATGAACTACTTTTAAGAGAGGTTGAACTTGTTATCCTGGCAGGATTTATGAGAATAGTTAAAAAACCCCTGCTTGATGCTTTTCCAAATAGAATTATGAATATACATCCAGCCCTTCTTCCTTCTTTCCCGGGATTACATGGACAGAAGCAGGCAGTTGACTACGGCGTAAGAATAAGTGGATGTACTGTTCATTTTGTTGATGAAAGTGTTGATTCAGGTCCTGTCATAATTCAGGCAGCTGTGCCTGTTCATCCAGATGATACAGAAGAAACCCTCTCTGAAAGGATTCTTAAACTTGAGCATAGGATATTTCCAGAAGCAATAAGGCTTTACGCAGAGGGAAGACTTAAAGTTGAAGGAAGGAAGGTAAAAATTTTAAACTATAAACTTCCAGACACATATTTTACCAATCCAGAGATAAGGCAATGAAAGCAAATTCCAACATTAAAAAACAAACAGTAAGACCAACCTCGGCAGTGGTTAGAAAGGCTATTTTTGATATTCTGCAAAATATTGAGAGCAAAACCTTCATTGACTTATACGCTGGTAAAGGCTTTGTTGGCATGGAGGCATTAAAAAAGGGAGCAGATGAAGTCATATTTGTAGAACAGGATCCTGTTTTATGCGTTTTTATAAAAAACTCAGCACAAAAAAAGAAACTCTCCGATAAAGCAAAAATTCACAACACAGATGCAGTGAAATTCCTTCAAAACTGTTCAGCACAATTTGATATAATTTTTGCAGATCCGCCTTATGAATCAGGAGAAATTGAACGAATTTTTAAAGTGCTTGAGAAAAAAGACTTACTAACTGAAGATGGAGTTTTAATCTTACAGCATCATAAAAATGAGTCATTAAGGGAAAACCTTAAAGGAGTGAAAATATACAAATGCTATAGATATGGCGATACTCTTTTAACTGTTTACAGGAGGCAAGAGTGAAAAAAATAGGAGTTTATCCAGGAACATTTGATCCGATAACAAATGGACATCTCGATGTTATAAAAAGAGCTCTTAAAATTTTTGATGAATTGATAGTAGCGGTGGCTGTTTCAAGTTATAAAAAATCACCAATCTTTAAAATTGAAGAAAGACTGCATTTTATTCATGAAACAACAAAGTACGTTCAAAATTTGAAAGTCGAATCTTTTGATGGTTTACTGGTGGACTTCATCAAACAAAAGGAAGCTGTAGCCATCATAAGAGGGTTAAGAGCTGTATCAGACTATGAATTCGAACTTCAACTTGCACATGCAAATAGAAGGCTCTTCAGAGACATTGAGACTGTTTTCCTAATGCCAAGTGAGGAATACTCTTTCCTCTCATCAAGCCTTGTTAAAGAGATTGCCTATTTTAAAGGCTCTGTAACAAATCTTGTTCCTCCAATTGTAGAAAAGGCTTTAAAGGAAAAGTTTAAATAGCGGATAATTTTTTACTTTTTTTATCCTTTGTTTTCAACAACTCTTATTTCATCATCCGTTAAGTTGTAAAGTTTATATATTAGCCTGTCTGTGCAACACTCTTAATTTATGCCCATCAGGCAAAGATTCTACCCTATCTCAAAAAATTAAACAGCTTCTTTCAACAGAATATTTTGTTTATTTCATAACTATACGCCGTTTCATGAATTAATACTTATTTATCCTGTTTCAAAAACAGAGCGCAGACTAATTAAGATACTTAAAATTTTTATAAACCAAAAACTTCTTTAATGCGGAAAATATTACATAATATTTAAATTTTGTTGACAAATAGTTTTTGATAACAAAACTTATCAAAAAAAAGTATCTGCAAAAAAATTTTGTAATCCAATGTGTTACATAAAAGGAAGAATAATAAAATACTTGATTTAATTACAGCAACTCCTCAAGATTCAATTTAAATTTTAAATGGTATAATATTAAGATTAACAATCCAAAAGGAGGGGAAAGTAAATGGCAAAAAAGCTTCAGGCAGATGAGGTATATAAAAAGTGTGACGAAAATGTATTTGAATTTGAAACCATTATGGAACTTCCACCCCTTACAGGAACAATCGGACAGGACAGAGCAATAGCATCTCTGGAGTTTGGCTTAAATTTATCTGCAAAGGGATTTAATATATATGCTCTTGGCGCACAGGGCACGGGTAAAATGCGTGCCATAAGGGCTTTGCTTTCTGAAAAAATAAGAACAGAGCCTGTACCACCCGACTGGTGTTATCTTTATAATTTTAAAAATCCTGATGCTCCAATAGCTGTTAGTCTGCCTCCAGGAAAAGCTACTGAGTTTCAGAAGGATATGGAAAATCTTATTAGTACATTAAAAGTTGAAATTCCAAAAGCTTTTGAATCAAAAGAGTATGATAAACAAAAAAATAAGATTCTGGAGGATTTCCAACAAAAACAGAAAGAATGGTTCTCAGCTGTAGAAGAAGAAGCAAAGGAAAAAGGTTTCGCAATTCGAAAAGCTCTTGCAGGTCTCATAATAGTGCCGATAAAAAGAGATGGAGAACCTCTTACAGAAGAAGAATTTCTGGCCCTTGATGCTGAGACACGAAAAAGAATTGATGAAATGGGGAAAATACTTCAGGAAAAACTTGATGATGTTGTCAGAGCGGTAAAAGAAGCAGAAAAGATTGTGAAAGATATGCTTACCAGGCTGGAACGCCAGATTACCCTCGATGTAATAGAAGAACCAATAGAAAAACTTAAACGAAAATACTCTTTTAATGAAAAGCTTGTTGATTATCTTGCTACTTTGAGAGATGATATTCTTAACAATCTCCAAGACTTTAAAATATCAGAAGAAGCTGTTCCACCAGTACCTCCTTTTATGAGAGTTCAGAGAGAGGTTTCTTTTGCTAAATACAGTGTCAATGTTCTTGTTGATAATTCAGGCAGTCAGGGTGCTCCTGTAATATACGAACCCAACCCAACATATCTTAATCTTTTTGGAAGAATTGAATATAAAATTCAATATGGTATGGCAATGACAGATTTTACTATGATTAAAGCTGGCTCACTTCACAGAGCAAATGGTGGATACCTTGTAATAGATGCACTTGCATTAATGAAAAATCTTTTTTCTTATGATTCATTAAAAAGAGCTCTTAAGGGCAAAGAAATACGCATTGAAGATGTATGGGAACAATACAGACTCATAACCACAACTACATTGAGACCCGAGCCAATTCCTTTAAATGTCAAAGTTATTCTTACTGGCACTCATTTCCTTTATTACATTCTTTACAACTATGATGATGAATACAGAGAACTTTTTAAGGTCAAGGCAGACTTTGATACAAGAATGCCAAGAAATGAAGAAAACATAAAAAAATATGCTCAGTTTATTCGTCTCTGTCAGGCAGAAGAAGAGCTTCTTCCTTTTCATAAATCAGCTGTTGCAAGAATTGTTGAATATGGCTCAAGACTTGCTGAGCATCAGGAAAAGCTTTCTACACAGTTCAGCAGTATTGCAGACCTTATAAGGGAGGCAAACTTCTGGGCAAAAAAAGATGAAGGAAAGATTGTCTATGCCCAGCATGTTAAAAAAGCTCTCGAACAGAGGTTTTACAGGTCTGCAAGCATAGAGGAAAAACTGAGGGAGCTGATTCTTGAGGATGTTTTGATTGTTGACACATATTACAAAAAAATCGGACAGATTAATGGATTGGCTGTTATTGATCTTGGAGATTACAGTTTTGGCAAGCCATCTCGTATTACTGCAAGGACATATCTTGGGAAAGCTGGAATTGTCAATATCGAGCGTGAAATTAAGATGTCCGGACGGATTCATGAGAAAGCTGTAATGATTCTTTCAAGCTATCTATGGAGTAAATATGCAATAAAAAAACCAATAAGTCTCAGTGCTTCCCTGACTTTTGAACAGCTATATGAAATGATAGAAGGAGATAGTGCAACCTGTGCTGAACTTTATGCAATTTTAAGCAGTATTGCTGATGTTCCACTAAAGCAGAGCTTCGCAGTAACAGGCTCTATGGATCAGAGAGGAGAGGTTCAACCTGTTGGTGGAATCAATGAAAAAATTGAGGGATTCTTTGAATTATGCAGAATTCGAGGACTTGATGGCTCTCATGGAGTAATCATTCCAAGAAGGAATGTTAAACATCTTATGCTAAAGGAAGACATACGAAAAGCGATTGAAGATAGGGCATTTCATATTTATGCCATTGATTATGTGGATGAAGGGCTGGAAATTCTTACAGATATGAAATCAGGTGAATTACAACCTGATGGAACATATCCAGAAGGAACAATAAACTATTTTGTAATGAAAAAGCTTGAAGAAATGTCAGAAGCACTTCAAAAGAAGGAAAAAGAGGAAGAGATCAAAAAGAAGGAAGAAAACTCTATTTAGAGGATAAAGATTGTATGATAAATGAAACTGTAAATAAAACAATCAGTATTGTTGATATTGCCGCGCCAAGAGGAATTCCGGAGTAAAAGGATAGAAAAATCCCTGCATAGGCTGAAACAAAAGCAAATACAACTGAGACAATCGCTGTGGTTTTAAGAGTTCTGCAAATCTGCATCGCACTCAGAGGAGGAATTATCATGAGAGAGCCAATTAAGAAAGCTCCCATTGTCTTAATTGATATTGAGATGGAAAGCGCCACTGTAACTGCAAAAAATATCTTAATCAATGATGTGTTTATTCCTCCTGCACGGGCAAGCTCTTCGTCAATGCAGAGATTAAGCAATTTTTTATGGTACTTTATTAAAAAAACTCCGCAAAACAATGCTCCTAAAATGATTAAAAATGTATCTTCTTTTGTTACAGTTGAGAGACTTCCAAATAGGATACTCATTATAGAGCCAGTGTTACCTGAAAACGTTATAAAAAGCACTGAAAGTGCCACCCCTGCATAAAGAAAAAATGAAAGCGAACCCTCTGCAGGAAGCTTTTCTTTAGAACGCAGTTGTTCAACAGAAAGGGATACAGCTATGCTCAGTAAAATAAGCACTAAAAGAGAATTAATCTTGAAAAAAAGACTCAGTGCAAATGCAAGAAAACCAACATGTGCAAGAGTATCTGCAAAAAAGGAATATCTGCGTAGGAGTAAAAAAATGCCAAATACAGGAGCTATGGGTGCTATAAGACTTACAACGAAAAAAGCTCTTCTTATTATGTTTAGTTCAAAGATATCAAGCATGATTGTGTGGAAAAACAGTGTGTTCTGGATATAACATACCCATATATTCATCTTTGAGAATTTTCTGCGGATCGCCAAAACAAACAACTTTTCTGTTCAAGCAGAGGATACATCGTGCTTCATGTGCAAAAGTGCCTATATCATGAGTAACTGTAAGAATTGTAATACAAAAATCTCTGTTAAGAATTTCAAGTATTTGAAGTAATTCATCTCTTGAGTTAGGGTCTATACCTGTTGTCGGTTCATCAAGAAGAAGAATTCTTGGTTTTGAGGCAATAGCTCTTGCAAGAAATGCTTTTTGACGTTCTCCACCAGAAAGTTCTCTCATTGTTTTTTTTCTTAATTGAGAAATCCTGAAAACATTCAGTGCCCATTCAAAATTATCTTTGCTTATTTTGTCATATCCGCTTCTAACAAGCTCCTCAACTGTGATTGGAAATTCATAGATTGTTTGAGATATTCTCTGTGGAAGATATCCCACTGATTCTTTTTTTAAATAATCTGCAGGGTTTTGACCGTAGAGTAAGACCTGTCCTCTGTTAGGTTTTATTATACCTAAAATTAACCTGAGCAGTGTTGTTTTCCCTGCTCCATTTGGTCCAATAATTCCAAGATAGCATCCTTCATTTATTTCAAGATTGATGTCTTCAAGTATGAAACTGTGATTGATGAAATAATCAACATTTGATAGTGTAATAGCATTCATGATTATTTACAATTTAAAGCAGTTTTTAATACTCTCAGATTTTCCCGCATTGCATGGAAATAATCCTGAGAGGTTTTAATGTGAAATGTATTGAAGTTTAAAATCAACGCGTTTGTTTCTTCTGCTAAAGCTCTGGCAGTTTTTTGTCCTTCCACCTCTGAAATAACATATTTAATTGAGTTTTGTTTCATTAAGTCTTTAAGTTGTTTAATTTTTTTTATAGAGAGTTCTTCTTCAGGTTCATGAACAATAAAACGAGTATTTAATCCATATCTTACACTAAAATAGTTTAAGAATTCATGTGTAACAATTACATCTCTCAGCGAACAATTAGACAGAGCTTGTTTAAAATCATTATCAAGTTCTCTGAGCTTTGCCTCATATTTTAAAAAATTCTGTTCATATATATCTTTTTTATCCGGGAAAGAGTGTACTGCCACATTTTTTATTGTTTTTATTATCTCTAATGTCAACAAAGGGTCTAACCATACGTGTGGATCTATCTCATTGGCTGATAAATAGTTTTTCATTGGAATATAATCCTGAAGCCTGATAACTATAACACCCTTTTTCATCAGTTCATTTTTTATTCTGTCAAGCCATCTATCAACATCAGTATCTCCAAGATAGATAACCATATTTGAGTTATAAAGCTCCTGAATGTCTTTCAGAGAAGGTTCGAAATTGTGAGGATCACTCTGGGCAGGAATTAAACTGTGAATTTCTGCATTAGAGATTATCCATTTGGCAAAATGCTCAAGGGGATAAAGACTTGTCCAGAGTTTAATAATATTACAACTTTGTTGTTCTTTTTTAATTTGGCTGTTATCAGATTCGTTAGAACAGCCATTCATTATAAAAGTCAAACAGATGAGAAAAAGGAAGATAGTTTTATTTTTTTGCATATTCAGTTTTACATTGAGAATATATCTTTTAACTTATCTTTTAAACCTCTGGAACTTTTTTTTATTTCTTCTCCTGATACTTGAGCGAATTCTTCAAGCAACTCTCTCTGACGTTCTGTAAGTTTTTTAGGAACTTCAATATAAACTGTTACAATTTGATCTCCTCTATGACTGCTACCAACTCTTGGAAGCCCCTTGCCTTTAATTTTAAAAACTCTACCAGATGGAGTACCTGCTGGGATTTCTATTTTTTCTTTTCCATCAAGAGTGGGAACTTCAATTTCTCCACCAAAAACTGCTTTAACAAAAGATACTGGAGCAGAACAATAAAGATTTTGTCCCTCTCTTTTGAAAATATCATGTTCTTTCACATTTATGAAAATATAAAGATCTCCATGAGGTCCTCCGAATTCTCCAATTTCACCTTCACCACTTATTTTAAGCTTGCTACCTGTATCAACCCCCGGAGGAATTTTAATTGATAACTCCCTGTCTACTCTTATTTTGCCTGCGCCAGAACAATCCGTGCAGGGATCTTTAATAATTTTTCCCTTCCCACCACATTTTAAACAGGTTTTTGAAACAGAGAAAAAGCCCTGATTATATCTTATATGCCCACTACCACCACAGGATGGACATACAATTGGCTCTGTTCCAGGTTTTATCCCAGAACCATTGCATGTTTGACATTGTTCCCATCGAGGAAATTTAATTGTCTTTTCCACACCAAAGGCAGCTTCCTCTAGAGTAATTGTAAGGTCATATCTTAAATCAGCACCCTTTGAGGGTCTATTTTTCTTAAATCCAAAGCTTCCAAAAAAGCCTTCAAAAATGTCTTCGAAGATATCTGTGAATGTTGTTTCAAAACCATAGCCATTCCCGGCAGGTCCTTCTGCTGTACCATATCTGTCATAGTTTGCCCGTCGCTCAGGATCACTAAGGCATGAGTATGCTTCATTTAGTTCCTTGAATTTTTCTTCTGATTCCTTATTGCCATGATTTAAATCAGGATGATATTTTCTTGCAAGGCGCCGGAACGCCCTTTTGATTTCTTCCGGTGAGGCATCCCGGCTTACTCCAAGAATGCTATAGTAGTCTTTCATTTATTATCCTTATCCTCGACCTCAGCTTCTATTACATCTTCCTCTTTTTTGGCTTCTGAAGAAGGACCAGCCCCTGGCTGTGAAGCACCTGCTTTTTTATAAAGCTCCTCTGCAATTCTGTGTGAAGCCTTCGCAAGTTCTTCTGTGGCAGATTTTATTTCATTTATATCACTGCTTGTATCTTTAATCTGACGACATTTTTCCAGTGCTTCTTGGATTCTCTTTTTCTCATCATCAGAAATTTTATCACCCATCTCGCTTAGAGTTTTCTCAACTGTATAAATCATGTTATCAGCCTCGTTTTTAGCCTCTGCAAGCTGTTTCTTGCGCCTGTCTTCCTCTGCATGAGCCTCAGCTTCTCTAACCATTTTTTTAATCTCTTCCTCTGAAAGACCGCTTGAAGCGGTGATTCTGATTGACTGCTCTTTACCTGTTGCAAGATCTTTTGCAGAAACATGAATAATTCCATTTGCATCTATATCGAATGTAACCTCAATCTGGGGAACACCTCTGGGAGCAGGAGGAATTCCAACAAGTTCAAATACTCCAAGAAGTTTATTGTCTGCAGCCATTTCTCTTTCACCCTGATAAACCTTTATTGTCACAGCTGTCTGATTATCAGCTGCAGTTGTAAATATCTGGGACTTCTTGGTAGGTATGGTTGTGTTACGCTCAATAATCTTTGTGAAAACACCACCTAATGTTTCAATTCCAAGTGAAAGAGGTGTAACATCAAGAAGCAGAACTTCCTTTACCTCTCCTTTTAGAATTGCTCCCTGAATTGCAGCTCCAACAGCCACCACCTCGTCTGGATTAACTCCTTTATGAGGTTCTTTCCCAAAGAACTCCTCAACAACTTTCTGAACTTTTGGTGTTCTTGTTTGACCACCAACAAGAATAACCTCATTTATCTGATTTTGAGATAATCCTGCATCAGAGAGAGCCTTTTTACACGGTTCAAGAGTTCTTTGAATTAAATCATCAACAAGCTGTTCTAATTTAGCACGACTTAGTTTCATTAGAAGATGCTTTGGTCCTGATGCATCTGCAGTAATAAATGGAAGATTTATCTCTGTTTCCATTGCAGAGCTGAGCTCTATCTTGGCTCTTTCTGCAGCCTCTTTAAGCCTCTGAAGAGCCATCCTGTCTTTTCTCAGGTCAATACCTTCCTGTTTTTTAAACTCATCGATAATCCAGTCCATAATTTTTATATCAAAATCATCACCACCAAGAAAGGTATCTCCATTGGTAGATTTCACTTCAATGACACCTTCTGCAATCTCAAGAATAGAGATATCAAAAGTTCCACCACCTAAATCATATACCGCTATTTTTTCCTCTTTCTTTTTTTCAAGACCGTAAGCTAAAGCTGCAGCAGTAGGTTCATTTATTATTCTGAGCACATTAAGACCAGCAATTCTTCCCGCATCCTTTGTTGCCTGACGCTGACTGTCATCAAAATATGCCGGAACAGTAATAACTGCCTCTGTTACTGTCTCTCCGAGATAGTCTTCTGCAGCCTGTTTTAGTTTTTGAAGTATCATTGCAGAGATTTCAGGTGGAGAGTACATTTTGCCCATTATCTCAACATGAGCATCTCCATTTGATGCTTCAACAATCTTATAAGGCAGTCTCTTTTTTGCTTCCTGAACTTCCCTGGAATTATATTTTCTTCCCATTAATCTCTTTATTGAAAAAATAGTGTTTTCAGGATTTGTTATTGACTGCCTTTTTGCAACCTGTCCAACAAGCCTTTCACCTTTATCAGTAAAGGCAACTACAGATGGTGTTGTTCTCTGTCCTTCCTGATTTGGTATAACAACCGGTTCTCCACCAACAACAACTGCTACAACTGAATTCGTTGTTCCGAGGTCTATTCCGATAACTTTACCCATGGTTAATCCTCCTTTTAATTTTTTTCATCCTCAGCACCCGACGGGTGCGAAGTTTCAGACTCTGAAGACGGTTTCGGTTTTTTAGAAACAGTGACAAGCGGTTCTCTTAACAGTTTATCTTTGTATAAATATCCTTTACGCAACTCTTCAACGATTATATTATCATCCATATCTTCTGTTTCAAATGTAGAGACAGCATGATGAACTTCAGGATTAAAAAGCTGTCCTACTGTTTCAATTGGTTTAACTCCATACTTTTCTAATATACGCAAAAATTCTTTCAATGTATTTTCAATGCCTTGTTTCATGCTTTCAAGCCAACTAGAATTCAATTCACCAACTGAGTGTTTGATAGCTAACTCAAAATTATCTATAACAGGAAGAAGATCTTTGATCAATTTTTCATTTGCATAATTTATCAATTCCTCTCTTTCTTTTTGGACCATTCTTTTGTAATTTTCAAATTCAGCATACAATCTAAGATATTTCTCTTTTTGCTGATTTAACTCATTCTGAAGATTTTCCACAACATCTCTCGGTTTATCTTCAAGAGCTGAACCCTCATAGGAGAGTTCCTCTTTTTCTTGTTCATTGGATATATCTTTTTTTATTTCTTCCATATCAAATACCTCCTAATCTGATAATGTTCTGGTTAATGACCTTGCAAATGCATCAATTAACATAATTGCTCGTTGATAGTTCATTCTCTTTGGTCCTACAAGTGCAATAATACCTGCTGATTTATCTTTTTCCCTGTATGGAGAAGCAATTATACTGAAGTTTCTGAATTCCTCCACAGGATTCTCCTGCCCTATTATTACCTTAACTTCATTGTCCTGTGAGATATTTTCAAAAAGTTTTACTAAAAGATGTTGATCCTGTAATGTCTTCGTTACTTCCCTGAGTTTTTCAATATCAGAAAAATCCGGAAGATGCATTATATGGTAAAGACCCGATACATACACGTCTTCCTGAGAAAAATATAATGCTTCCTGACACATCTTGAAAATTTTTGATATCAATTTATCCCAGAAAATCTTTTCTCTTTTTATTCTTTTAATTAAGTCTTCTCTTATTTCGTCAATAGCTTTCCCATGATAGTTGCTGTTAACAAAGTCTGCGAGACTGTTGAGCTCATGCTGGGTTATTTCTGGATAGGTTTTTATAATTTTATTTTTCACAATACCTTTATCATTTACAACAACAGCTATTACAAGGTCATCTTTAAATTTTATAAAATCAACTCGATGCAGAGCTGTCTTGTCTGGTGATGGTAAAAAAGCCAAACCGAGATATTTACTAATCTGAGACAAACTCTGAGTAGTTTCCACAAAAAGTAAATTCATATTGTTTTTCAATCTTTTCAACTTCTTTGTCAAATTTTCTATAAATTTTTTAATCTCATTTGATTGATAAGACAGAACTTCTTCAAATATATAGTCAACATATAATCTATAAGCTGTATCGGTTGGAATCCTGCCTGCTGAAGCATGAGGCTGAAACAGTAATCCCGCATCTTCCAAATCAGACATTATATTTCTTATTGTAGCCGGGCACACATCAAAACCATATTTCTTCATTATATAACGAGAACCCACAGGTTCAGGCTTTTCAATATAGCTTTCCACTACTGCATATAATACTCGTTTTGTTCTTTCATCCATTATTATATTTTTCATTTTAGCACTCCTCATACTTAAGTGCTAATATTCTAAAATTATCATTCAAGTCTAAAAAAAGTCAACAGGTTACCAGATAAGTTCTTTATTTAAGAGTTTTTTATATATGTCAGCTGGTAAAAAACATGATCTGTGCAAGTCAGAGGTATAAAGTTTTGTATTAACTGTTACATTTTTTCTGATCTGTCTCGGATCTAATGATTTTGAGCCAACAGAAAAGCTCCACCAGTTTCCTGCATATGTAGCTATGCTTGCAGTATAAAGGTCTACTATCGGGAATATAAGCTTCATCGCATTCTGTACTTCATAAACAAGGTCTTTATGGAAAATAAGAGATTCAGAAAGTGTAACAAACATTCCGGTTTCAGTAAGAGCATCCCTCACTGACTTAAAAAACTCCACTGTAAACAGACTTTTTGCAAAACCTATAATATCAGTTGAATCGACAATTATAACATCAAGAGCATTCTTCATCTCTTTTATAAATTCTGCTCCATCCATACACCTTAACTCTACTCTCAGATCATCTACTGAAGATGACACAGTTGGGAAAAATTTTTTTGAAACATTTACAACCTCTTCGTCAATTTCGATAAAATATAATTTTTTAACACTGTCATGCTTTAGAACCTCTCTAACAGCTCCACCATCGCCACCTCCTATAACAGCAACAGTCCTGGCATCTGGATGAGCATGCATTAAAACATGAGTTAACATCTCATGATAAATGAACTCATCTCTTTCAGTAAGCTGGACAACTCCGTCAAGAACAAGAATTTTCCCAAAATAAGAATTTTCTAAAACCATTATATCCTGAAACTTGCTTTTAGCTTTGTATAGGATATTGTCCACATTGTATACATACTTTATCGGTGCATAAGGGTCCTGTTCAAAAAATTTAATCATAGCAATCCTCCTAAATTAAAAAAGTTTTTGGAATTGAAAAACCATTAAATTCAGATGCATAGGATATTGTATAGGCTCCAGCAGAAAGTATAAGAATTAGACTACCAACATCTGGCTCAGATAATAGCACGGATTTATCAAGAACATCCATGCTATCACAGCTTGGTCCAGCTACAGTCCATTCTTTTTCTTCCAATCGGCTTCCGACAATATACTGATATCTTATACCTCCAATGCTCTCCATCAATCCATTAAAAACCCCCACATCAATATAAAGCCAGTTCTCATTGCCTCGCTTTGCTTTTCCAATTATTTTTGACACAAAAACCCCTGCATCTCCTATCACAGCCCTTCCAGGTTCAATAAAAATTTCCGTCTCAGGGAAATACTCCTGAAGAAGACTATTAATTTTTAACTCTATTGTTTCTATGTCTGGAACTTTCTTTAGATATTGAATCGGATAACCACCGCCTATATTGAGCATTTTAATTTCTATACCTTCCTTAAATGCCTGTTCTTTTACCTGATGCGCCTTATCTATTGCAATATGCCAGTTATAAACATTACTGCATTGAGAACCTACATGAAAAGTAATTCCTACAGGATCAAGTCCTTTTTTTCTTGCATAAATAAGTAGCTTTACAGCTTCTTCTATCTCAACTCCGAATTTTTTACTTAATGGCCATTCACTACCCTCGTTTGGAACAGATAACCTCACATAAACCTTTTTACCGGGTAGATACTTTGCAAGCTTATCAACTTCAGCTACTGAATCAAAAGCAAAATAATCAATTCCATATTCAGCAGCTTCTCTAAGAAATTTGAATGTTTTTATTGGATTGCTGGTTATAATACGTTCAGCCTCAATATTCAACTGTTTCAGAATTGCAAGTTCGCCCTCTGATGCTATCTCAAAACCTATTTGAAAACTACTCAGGTATTTAATAACCTCTATATCTGGATTAGCCTTGACCGCATAGAATACTCGTGAGTTTTTAATTCCTCTGCCGATTAAAGAAATTTTCTCTTTTAAAATCTCTCTATCAACAAGAAGAAATGGAGGTTCGTCATCATGACAGGCTATCCAGTTTAATATTCTGTCCATAAGGCTGTTTTTCATATTTCCCATAATTTTAGAATTTTATCATATTCTATGATAGAATAAAAAATGGAAAATGAAAGATTAGCTAAATTAAGAAAAAACATTGACAACATTGATAAAAAAATACTCAAACTTCTAAATCAAAGAGCAGAACTTGCTATACAGATAGCAGAAATAAAAAAAGCAGAAGGGCTTTCTTTTTATGATTCTGTACGAGAGAGAGAAGTTTTAAAAAATCTCGCTCAACTGAATGAAGGACCTTTTTCAGATAAAACAATAAAAACTCTTTTCAGAGAAATTCTTTCAGCCACTCTTTCTTTACAGGAATCACAGAAGATTGCTTATCTTGGCCCTGAAGGCACATTCACGCATCTTGCAGCGATAAAGTATTTCGGTAGCTTTGCGCAATTTGAACCTAAAGATAACATTAAAAATATCTTCGAATCCGTGGAAAAAGGAGTAACAAAATTTGGAGTTGTACCCATTGAAAACTCAAATGAAGGAACTGTTACCTATACCCTTGATATGTTCATGCAATATAATGCAAAAATCTCTGGTGAGATAACAATTCCAATTTCACATCACTTACTTTCTCTTACAGGAGAGAAGAGAAAAATAAAGAAGATTTATTCTCATCCTCATGCAAAAGCTCAATGTAAAGAATGGTTACAGAAAAATATGCCCGGAATTCCTGTTTATGATGTTGCTTCAACTGCAGAAGCAGCAAGACAGGCTTCACATGATGAAGAAATTGCTGCTATAGCAAGTGAGTTTGCATCTACTCTTTATGGCCTTAAATTCGCGGCAAAGCATATTGAAGATTATTCTAATAACTATACAAGATTTTTCATTCTATCGAAGAATTTTTCTGCCAAAACAGGTTCTGATAAGACCTCAATAATGTTTTCACTTCAAGACAAGCCAGGAGCACTTTACAATGCATTGAAACCATTTAAAGATTCTAATATAAACCTCACAAAAATAGAGTCCCGTCCTGCGAAGATGCGTAAGTGGGAATATATATTTTTTGTTGATTTTATCGGACATATTACAGATGAAATAGTTCAAAAAACCTTAGAATCGGTAAAACAATACTGCACAGAAGTTGTTCATCTTGGGTCATATCCAATATTTGAATAAAGGAGGATTTTGCATTTATGATTAAACCGCTGTCCTATGTTGAAAAAATCCAGCCCTATATTCCAGGAAAGCCAATTAAAGAAGTTGAACGAGAGATAGGGATAAAAGAGTGCATTAAACTTGCCTCAAATGAAAACCCTGTAGGTCCCTCTCCAGAAGTTATTAATGCAATCAAAGACTTTCTATCAAAGCCTGTAGAACTTGGAAGATATCCTGAGGGAAGTGGGTACGAACTTAAAAACGCTCTTTGTGAGCTATTTTTAAAGAAGGGAATACAATTAAGCCATGATGAAATAATTCTCGGTAATGGATCAAATGAACTTTTAGATATCGCTGTAAGAACATACATTGGTCCTGGTGATGAAGCAATTATGGCCCAACCATCCTTTGTTGTTTATTCTATGAGTGTAATAGCCCAGGGTGGTATAGCATGTGAAGTTCCTCTTAAAGATTACAGACACAACCTTGAAGAGATGTTAAAAAAAGTCACAGATAAAACAAAAATTATTTTTATTGCCAATCCAAACAATCCTACAGGCACTATTAATTACAAAAAAGAGTTTGGTGAATTCATGAAAGCAATACCAGATAACATTCTTGTTATCATAGATGAAGCCTACTATGAGTATGTAAGAGAGCCTGATTATCCTGACAGTTTAGAACACTTTAAAGATGACAGGGATATATTAATTTTACGCACATTTTCAAAGGCTTATGGACTTGCCAGTCTCAGGATTGGTTATGGAATTGCTAAAAAGGAAATAATCACAGAAATAAATAAAATAAGACAGCCTTTTAACACAAATACAATAGCCCAGATTGCGGCCGAAATAGCAGTTAAAGACGACGAACACTTAAAGAAAGTAATTGAAATCAATGAAAATGGCAAAAAATATCTTTACAGTGAACTTGATAAAATCTCAGAGATTAAATATATTCCAACACAGACTAACTTCATCTATATAATATTGCCTGATAAAATGAGTTCAAAAGAAGTTTTTGATACTTTGCTAATACAGGGTGTGATAGTAAGACCTGTTGGCCCAGCAGAAATCAGAGTGACAATAGGCTTACCTGATGAAAATAAAGCATTTATCAGTGCGTTTAAAAAAATTTTTGGAGGTTAATTATATGGATATTATTGTATTAAAACCTGATGTAAGCGATGAACAAATTGAAAAAATCGTTAAAAAGCTTGAAGTAAAAGGTCTTAAACCGCATATCTCAAAAGGTACTGAAAGAACAATAATTGGAGTTATAGGAGATACATCTAAAATAACCGAAGATGAGGAAAATGCAATAAAAGCAATCCCAGGAGTTGAGGATGTTGTAAGAATTCTCAAACCGTACAAACTTGCAAGTAGGGACTTTAAAAAGACAGATACAACCATTCAGATTGATAATCTGGTTATTGGTGGCAAACAAATACATATTGCTGCAGGTCCCTGTGCAGTTGAAAACAGAGTTACTCTATTTGAAATTGCTGAAAAAATAAAGTTGGCTGGTGCTACTTTTTTAAGAGGTGGAGCATTTAAACCCAGAACTTCTCCATATTCTTTCCAGGGACTTGGAGTGGAAGGACTTCAATATTTAAAAGAAGCAAAGGAAAGAACAGGACTTCCTGTTATCAGTGAGATAATGGATCCACGAGACATAGATATTATGATAGAGTATGTTGATATTCTTCAGATTGGAACGAGAAATATGCAGAATTTTAAACTTTTAATGGAAGTCGGGTCTGTTAATAAACCTGTTTTACTTAAAAGGGGAATGTCTGCCACAATAAAAGAACTTCTCATGGCTGCAGAATACATACTTTCAAGAGGAAATGAAAAGGTTATACTCTGTGAAAGAGGAATAAGAACATTTGAAACAGCTACAAGAAATACGCTGGATTTGAGCGCTGTTCCGCTCTTAAAGTCATTGAGTCATTTACCTGTTGCTGTTGACCCAAGTCATGGAGTTGGCAAAAGGGAACTTGTTGTGCCAATGTCAGTTGCTTCAGTTGCAGCTGGTGCTGATATGCTATTGATTGAGGTTCATATAAATCCTGAGGAAGCTCTATCAGATGGCGAACAATCTCTAACTCCATCACAGTTTCAAGAAATGATGCAAAAGATATCAGCAGTTGCAAAGGCTATTGGTAGGGAAGTTTAATAATGGAGGATGGATTCACCACTGTTTCAATTATTGGTGTTGGTTTAGTTGGTGGTTCCTTAGCATTAGCCTTAAAGGAAAAGGGATTAGCAAAAAAAATTATAGGTTATGGAAGAAATCATCAGAGACTTAAAGAAGCTTTAAAGCTAGGAATTATAGATCATTACACAACTTCTCTTGAAGAAAGTGCAAAAGCAGACCTCATTGTTCTGGCAACTCCTGTTGGAGTTTTTGAAGAACTGACAACCCAGCTGGTTAGTTATTTAAAAAAAGGAACAGTTGTTATTGATGTGGGAAGCGTAAAAGAACATGTTGTCAATACACTTGAAAAAATTTTTCCTGATGGAATTCAATTTGTCGGTACACATCCAATTGCAGGTTCAGATAAAACAGGGTTTGAATATGCAAGAGCAGACCTATTTAAAGAAGCAAAAGTTATCATCACACCTACTGACCATACAGACATTAAAACAGTTGAAAGGATTATGAGATTATGGCAGTCAACAGGTGCTGTTGTGGAGTTTATGGATGCTGCAGAGCACGACAAAATCTATGCTTTGATGAGCCATCTGCCTCATCTAATTTCATTTTGCCTTGTGAATACAGTAGCAGAGATTGATACGAATTTTATAAAATATGCAGGTTCCGGATTTAAAAGCTCCACAAGAATTGCCAAAAGCTCTCCAGAGTTATGGAAAGATATTTTCATGATGAACAGGGAAAATATCTTGCATTGTCTTGATGTTTTTATCAGGAAACTTGATGAGATAAAAACTTTAATGTCCAGTGAACCAACTGAAGAACTAAAAAAATTCATGGAAAAAGCAAAAAAATTAAGAGAGAGTATTGACTGAATCTATGGAAAGAATGATTAAGAAAATCAGACATCTCAGAGGTGAGATAACACCTCCTGCTGACAAATCTATCTCTCACAGATCAGTGATGTTTGCATCTTTAGCAAAAGGGCAATCGAGAATAAAAAACTTTCTCTGGGCACAGGATCCAATTAACAGCCTTAATGCAATGAAATCTCTCGGAGTTGAGATAGAAATAATGGATTCAAAGGAAATCATCATTAATGGAAAGGGACTGCAATCTTTAAAAGAGCCGGATAATGTTATTGACTGTGGTAATTCCGGGACCACAATAAGGCTTTTGAGTGGAATAGTTGCAGGACAGCCATTTTTAACAGTACTTACCGGAGATGACTCTTTAAGGCAGAGGCCCATGAGACGAGTTATTGAACCATTAAGACTTATGGGATCAAATATTTTTGGAAGACTGAACGATAGATTTCCTCCTCTTGTAGTAAAAGGAAACTATCTTAAAGGAATAAAATATATTATGCCTGTGGCAAGTGCTCAAGTAAAAAGTGCTATTTTACTTGCTGGAATTTATGCAAATGGTGAAACCGAGGTTATAGAACCTCACAAAAGCAGAGACCATACAGAGAGAATGCTCAAAAATATGGGAGCAGAAATACAGCTGAATGCGATTACAAAAAAAGCCTCTAAGGAACATAATAACGAGGCTTATTCAATAAAAATTAAACCACCACAGGATGAGTTAAGCTCAATTGATATGACAATACCAAATGATTTTTCATCAGCTGCTTTTTTTATTGCTGGAGCCTGTTTGGTTCCAGGGTCTGAAATATTAATCAAAAATGTGGGACTTAATCCAACAAGAACAGGCTTTCTTGATGTTCTGATGCAGATGGGTGCAAATATAGAAATTTTAAATGTGAAACAACAAGGAGGCGAACCTGTTGGAGATATTGTATGTAAAACCTCAAATAAATTGAAAGCCGTTACAGTCCAGGGCAGTTTAATTCCAAGACTCATTGATGAATTTCCAGTTTTGTGTGTTATGGCAACTCAGACAGATGGCAAAACCATTATAAAGGATGCCAAGGAGCTAAGGGTAAAAGAATCTGACAGAATAAAAGCTATGGTAACAGAATTAAAGAAAATGGGAACTCCAATAGAAGAGTTTGAGGATGGAGTTATAATAAATGGACCATGTAAACTCAGAGGCGCTGAAGTTTACTCCTATAAAGACCACAGAATCGCAATGGCTTTAACCATTGCTGGATTAATTGCTGAAAGGCCGACTCTCATTAAAGAAGCTCAATGCGTTGATATATCATTTCCTCAATTTTATGAGCTACTTGAGATGCTTCAGAAATGAAGAAAGTTATAGCCATTGATGGACCATCTGGTGCAGGAAAAAGCACAATAGCTCGAGAAGTTGCAAAAACTCTTGGATTTCTTTATCTTGATACAGGAGCTCTATACAGGGCTATTGGATACTATTTTTTTAAAAAGTATAGCAACTGTAATGTTTCAGCCATAACAGATCAAGAGATAGAAGAACAACTAAAACAAATCAATATTGAATATGAAGATGGTAGAGTGTTTCTCTCAAGAAAAGATATTTCTACTGAGATAAGAGCACCTGAAATTGGTTATATTACTTCAGTGCTTTCTGCTAAAAAAGTTGTAAGAGACTTTTTGTTGCCTGTTCAGAGAAGATTCGCTGAAAAATATGATATTGTTGCTGAAGGCAGAGACATGACAACAGTTGTTTTTCCTGATGCATGGAAAAAGTTTTATCTTGATGCATCTGCAAAAATAAGAGCAATCAGGAGATTTGAACAACTAAAAATTTCTAACATTAACACCACTTTCGAGGAAGCCCTGCAGGATGTTATGAACAGAGATATACGGGATTCATCCAGAGAAAATGCGCCGTTAACAAGAACTAAAGATGCATTTTATATTGATACATCAAACCGTTCCAAAGAAGAAGTTATATCGATAATTTTAAAAAAAGTTGCAGAGGATGATTGATATCTTGTATTATCAAAAACAGTATGCAAAAAAATATTGTTCTGGTAGAAGGTGCAGGTTTTTGTTTTGGAGTAAAAAGAGCAATTGATATAGCATTTGATGTTGCCAGGAATTATAAAGAAAGAGTTTTTACTTTAGGTCCTATAATTCATAATCCTCATGTTGTTGAAAAACTTAAGGAATTAGGAGTTTATCCTTTAGAAGAACTTTCTAAGGAAAAATCAATAAAAACATTGATAATCAGAGCACATGGAATTCCAAAAGAAAAATTTAATGAGATCAAACAAAAAGATATGGAAATTATAGATGCCACATGTCCCTTTGTAAAAAGGGCTCAGAGTCTTGCTGAAAAATTAGCTACTGAGGGATATCAGGTTGTAATCATAGGCGATAGAGAACATCCAGAGGTTCAAGGAATTTTCAGCTATGCTGGTCCTGATGCTATTGTTATTAATTCTTCTGAAATTCCCATATTAAATAAAAAAATTGGTATAATTCAACAGACAACGCAACCATTAACGAAAGTTAAAGAGATAATGAATGAATTAATAAACTCTCGTAATGAATTCGAAGAAATAAGAATCTTTAACACGCTATGCAATTTTACCTCTAAAAGACTGCAGGCAACTGAAAAAGTTGCAAGAAATGTTGACTTAATGATTGTTGTAGGAGGTAAAAATAGTGCAAACACCACCCAGCTTGCCAGACTCTGTAAAAATATGGGGGTTAAAACCTATCATATAGAAAATGCACAGGAAATTAACAAAGAATGGATTGAGTGCACTACCACAATAGGCATAACAGCTGGAGCATCAACTCCTCAGTGGATAATTGATGAAGTTATTGATAAAATTAAAGAGTTTATAAATTAAGGAGGAACAGGAACATGCAGAATCAGTTGAGCGAAAAGCAAGAATTAGAAAGCTTGTATGAAGGTTCGCTTTCTCATCTGGAAAGAGGAGAAATAATAAAAGGTAAAATAATGACAATAAGAAATGATGGTGTCGTAGTGGATGTTGGATATAAATTTGAAGGAATTATTCCACTTAAAGAGTTTTCCGAGAAAGAATTGGAAAACATAAAGGAATCAGATGAAATAGAAGTTTTTATTGAAAAAATAGATGATGCTCAGGGTGTAATATCTCTATCAAAAGACAGAGCATTGAAAATCAAGGGATGGGAAACTCTTATTGATGCCTATGAAAAAGGCACTCCCGTTGAAGTTCAAGTTACTGGTAAAACAAAGGGAGGCGTTTTAACATCTTTTTATGGAATCAATGGTTTTATACCCGCTTCACTGCTTGAACTCAGAAAACCCAGAAATCTGGACGAATACGTAGGTAAAACTTTAAAAGTAAAAATAGAAAAAATCGAGCCACCAAAAAATCTTTACGGACAGTGGAAAAATCTAAAAACTTCTCTAATTTTTTCAAGAAAAGCCTATCTGGATGAAGAGAGAGAAAACCTCAAAAAAGAACTTTCTGAAAAAATTCAAGAAGGGCTAAAAATAAAAGGTACTGTAAAAAATATAACCAATTATGGTGTTTTTGTGGATTTAGGAGGATTGGACGGCTTTCTTCATATTTCTGATATATCATGGGGAAAAATCAAACATCCCTCACAGGTTTTTGAAATTGGAAAGGAATATGAATTTATAATATTAAAAGTTGACCCGGAAAACGAAAGAATAACGCTTGGATATAAACAGAAAAAGAGCGATCCATGGGAGAGTATTGATAAAAAATATCACCCTGGAATGAAAGTTAGGGGAAAGGTGACAAGGATTGAAGATTTCGGTCTTTTTGTTGAGCTTGAAGAAGGAGTAGAAGGCCTTGTTCATATAAGCGAACTAGACTGGACAGTTTCAAAACACCCATCATATTATGCAGAAATTGATGACTGGATAAATGTAAAAATTCTTGATATCGACAAGGAACATAAGAAAATTTCTTTAAGTCTTAAACAACTGAAGCCTAAGCCATGGGAATTTGTAGCTAAAAAATACAAAGTTGGTGACAGAATTACTGGTAAAGTTAAAACAATAACAGATTTTGGAGTATTCGTCCGATTACCGGAAGGAGTTGATGGACTTATTCATATATCCGACATATCATGGACAAAACATATTGAACATCCATCGCAACTTTTTAAGAAAGGGCAAAAGGTCGATGCAGTCATTTTAAATCTTGAACCTGAAAAAGAAAAACTTTCTCTTGGAATAAAACAGCTAAGTGAAGACCCCTGGCTCAAAGAAATTCCTGAGAAGTTCAAAGTCGGAGAAGTCTACAATGCCAGAGTAATTAGAAAAACAGAGCATGGATTATTTGTTGACCTTGAAGGAATTGCAGAAGGACTTGTTTATAATTCTGAAATTGAGAAGAATGTACCTGTAAAAGAAGGAGATGAAATAAAAGTGATTGTTGTCAAGGTAGATCCGGAAAAAAGAAAAATTGGACTTAGCATGAAAAAAATAGATGAAAATGAAGAATAAAAAACTTAAAATTTTCCTGATCATTATAGGTGTGATAGCTTTAATAAGTTTTTTTATGACAATTATGGAAAGCAGTATGTCTGCTGGTAAAATAGCCATTGTCAATGTGAAAGGTATTATTGTTGATGGAACTGCAATTATTGATGAAATGAAACAATACAGAAAGGATAATGCAATAAAAGCGATCATTTTAAGAGTGGATAGCCCTGGAGGTGCGGTTGTTCCTTCACAGGAAATATATGAAGAAATTAAACGAACGGTTAAATTTAAACCTGTTATCGTTTCAATGGGATCAGTTGCAGCGTCAGGAGGCTACTACATTTCCTGCCCCGCCACAAAAATTATTGCAAATCCAGGGACACTTACAGGTTCCATAGGAGTAATAATAGAAATCCCAAAT
This sequence comes from Thermodesulfovibrio thiophilus DSM 17215, assembly GCF_000423865.1. Lineage (NCBI taxonomy): Bacteria > Pseudomonadati > Nitrospirota > Thermodesulfovibrionia > Thermodesulfovibrionales > Thermodesulfovibrionaceae > Thermodesulfovibrio > Thermodesulfovibrio thiophilus. The sequence goes on along the minus strand of NZ_AUIU01000011.1, from coordinate 47,671 downwards.
GTAAAAGGACTGCTTGATAAAATAGGAGTAAAAGCAGAAGTTATAAAAAGCGGTAAATATAAGGATATTACATCTCCTTTCAAATCGTTACAAAGTGAAGAGAAAGAAATCTTGCAGAAATTAACAAATGATGTTCATGATCAATTCGTTAAGGCTGTTGCTGAAGGACGAAAAATTCCTTTAGAAAATGTTAAAAAAATAGCAGATGGAAGAGTATTCACAGGATTAAAGGCAAAAGATCTTGGGCTTGTTGATGAAGTTGGCGACCTTGACTATGCTATTAAAATAGCTGCACAGCTTGGTAACATAAAAGGTGAACCAGAGATAGTAATAAAAAAATCACCATTATTGATTAATTTTTTAAAAGGAGATGCTGAGTCATTGCTGAAAAAGATTTTACCTTATATGCAAGTATATTACTTATATTTACCAACACCACAAAATTAAAATTGAGGAGGAACCATGAAAAAGTCAGAATTAGTTGAACGAGTTGCTCAAAAAGTAAATATTTTAACAAAAAAACAAATTGAAATAATCATAGATATGATTTTTGATTGCATGAAAGATAGTTTATCAAAAGGTGAAAAGATTGAAATCAGAGGCTTTGCCAATTTTAAACTTAAACAAAGGCAGGAAAGAATTGCAAGAAATCCCAAAACAGGTGAGCAGATTAATGTTCCACCTCAAAAAGCAATAAATTTTAAAATGAGCAAAGCTCTGAAAGAAGCTTTAAACAAGTAGTAACGTGCTGTTACAGGTTCAAAACCTCAGTATTCAATATAAAAATTCAACCTATATAGATAATGTTAATTTTCATATTAATACAGGTGAGATTTTCTCTATTGTTGGAGAAAGTGGTAGTGGAAAAACACTCACAGGATTATCAATAATTAATCTATTGCCGGATTATTTCTTAATTAATGGCAAATTAATATTTAAAAATCAAAATATTTTAACTCTTTCTTATAATGAGATTATAAACATTCGAGGAAGACAGATTGCCTGTATATTTCAGGATCCAATGGCTTCATTAAATCCTGTTCTTAAGATAGGATATCAAGTTGCAGAAATGTTCATTTATCATAATAAATTATCAAAAAAAGAAGCATTGGAGCAAACAAAACAGTTATTGCAGAAGTTTAAAATAGCTCATACAATCAATAGCTATCCACACGAACTATCTGGTGGAATGAGGCAGAGAGTAATGATAGCAATGGCTGTAGCATGTGAACCAGACCTTATCATTGCTGATGAGCCTACAACCGCGCTTGATGTGACTGTACAGGAAGAAATCCTCGATCTTCTGTACTTGCTTGTAAAAAAAGAAAATAGAGCTTTAATTTTGATAACACACGATATAAATATCCTCGGTGAGTATGCAGACAGAGTTATGGTTATGTATGCAGGAAGAATTATGGAAATGGCTTCAGTGGAAGAAATTTTCAAAAATCCTTTGCATCCATATACCAGGGCTCTATTAGATTGTGTACCTGGGGAAAAAAAGAAGATAGAAGGTATCCCTGGAAATGTTCCTGATTTTAAACAGTTACCACAGGGATGTGTATTTCATCCAAGATGTAAATATACAGGGAAGGATTGCATAAATAAGTCTCCCTCCCTGTATGAAGTTGCACCTGGACACATGGTCAGCTGTTTTTTACATTGATTCCTTTGATGTAATCTGTACTACTTCTTTAATATGTTTATCTATAATTTCTGGCAGAAACGGGATATCAAGATTTAAAAAACCACTAGTAATAAGACTGGTGGCTTCATCTTTTGTCATTCCTCTTGCCATAAGATACTCAACCTGTTCCTCCGAGATAGGACCAATCGAAGCTTCATGGGATAGGTCTGCTCTGTCTGCTCCGTAGGAGATTAACTGAGGTATAGCATATATTGAAGCTTCTTGAGAAAAAATAATGCCTCTACAGTCAAGCCTGCCCATGCAGTAGTTATTAGTTTTTGCAATTAAATCACCTCGTGAATAGATCACGCTTGTATGGTCAGCAATTGTTCGTGCTATAGACTCGCCTTTTGTATCTTTACCTTCAAATATTATTTTTGAACCAAGGTCAATGTATGATTCTTCCAATCCATATATTACTGTATTAAACCTCGCAGAAGATCTATCTCCTTTTAAGTAAACAACTGGAAAGGATTGTATTGATTTTACAGGTTTAAGCAAAGCATAGTTATTTACATAAACACCATCTTCTTCAACTAAAACCGCTGTTCTGGGTCTAACGTAAAAGTTTTCTGCCCAGTTATGTATCATTGTGAAAAATAGTTTGCCTCCCTTTTTAACGTAGAATTCTGAAATACCAAGGTGAATTCCAGTAGCATCAGACCGAGAAAGTGTGCATCCAGTTATTACATTAAGTTCTGCTCCTTCTTCAACAATTATTATATTATGAACATTCTGACTTATGTATCCCTCTGCAATCATAAGACAGGTCTGTACAGGATATTCAAGCTTCTGTCCAGGCAGAATTCTAATAAAATAGCCATGCGTTGGATTTAATGCAACCTGAGCTGTGTATTTATCAGTGTCTGGCTGAACAATTCTCCAGAAATAGTCTTCAAGCCAGTCATAAGTCTCTACCGCCTCATCTGTGCTCATTATTTCAACTTTACCTTCATAAAGTTTGTTGAGTCTTTTGTATACAACAGAATGATCCATCTGAACATAAGAGCCTGAACGCTCTTTTTCCTCAACATCCACACCAGCCATCACTGCTGCTTCTTTTACAAGTTCAGGAAGAAGTTCTAGACTTTCAATTTTACCTCTTTCAATATATTTTTGAAATTTTGTTAAATCTATGTCATCTCCATAAATAGCAGGCTTATTTATAGCTTTTTCTGCTTTTAAATTAATCTCTTCTATATATTTTTTGCTTACTGGCATGTTGCACACCTCCTGTAACCATTTTTCTTTATTTCAGTAAGTATATCTCTTGGATTTCCCTTACACATAAGCTTTCCATTAAAAAGTATATAACCTCTATCAGCATTAATGTACTCAAGAATATACCCTGTATGCGTTATCACTATTGCGCTTTTTTTGGGATCTTTTATTCTCTGCCCTCTTCCAAGAAGATGATTTGTCATTTCACCAATTAACACAATATTTTCAAGGTCTACCCCTGATTCTGGTTCATCAATAAAGACAAGATCAGGATTTTGCATGAGTAATTGTAAAAGCTCAGCTCTCTTTACCTCTCCTCCTGAAAATCCATCATTTACATCTCTATTTAAATGCCCTAAAAGGTTAAGCTTTCCGGCAAGTTCCATTAGTTGTGAATCACTTTTACCGTTGGAAATAATGGTTAATAATTTTTTCAGGGTTACACCTCTTACAACTGGAGGGCGCTGGAAAGAAATTCCCATTCCAAGCTTTGATCTCTCAGAAACATCCATGTGCGTTATATCAATACCGTTAAAATAAATTCTTCCCTGTTCTACCTTATACTTTGGAAAACCCATTAATGTCATGATAAAAGTTGTTTTCCCTGCTCCATTTGGCCCAAAAAGAACTGCTATTTCTCCATAATCTATAGAAAAATTAATATCTTCAAGAACCTTCCTTCCTTCTACAGATACATGGAGATTTTCAACTCTTAACATCTCTCCCATTTTTATTCCTCCTATTTTTAAATATTGTATCATTTTAAATGACTCCCTTACATCTTGGATCCGGTTTATCATATGTTTTATAGTGAATAATGCTATGAGCCACGCATCCTCCATTACAATCATTTTTTAAATGACATGATGAATTAGTGCATACTGCATTATAAGTTTTAAATATCTTGAGTTTGTCGGAATTTAAAATTTCATTAATACAATCTTCAAAGATATTACCGAGACAAAACTCTTCAAATCCTGCCAGAAGATAACAGGGATATACTGATCCATCAGGCATTACAGTTATTTTTTCTGTTCCTGCAGGACAACGATATTTAGCATAGCTTCCTGTAAATCCTCTACAGAAAACAGGCTGAATGTTTGGATACAGAAATCTTAATTCTTCTATAAATGTAATAAATTCATAAAAAGGCATTGATTGTTCCAGATCTTTCACTGTTACTGCATCCATGTAAAGAAGATAATAAGGAATTCCAAATTTTTTTGCAAATTTAAGAAGTTCTTCTGAGATACCTCTATTAAATATACTTTTAATCCAGAGTCTATATTTTTTTATGAGATTGAAAATTTCAGGGTCAGCGTCATAATTAATTGAAACACCGATTTTGATTTTTTCATTTCTAAAAATATTAACAAAACTTTCTATTTTTTCAATGAAACTTCCATTTGTGCTAATAGTAACTTCTATATCACTTTCGATAGCAAAATGGACTAATTTTGTTAGAGAATCATAAAGAAAAGGTTCACCACCAAGAATATCAAGTTTATAAACTTCGTTTCTCTTTAAGATATCAACGAATGCTTCAAGCATTTCTTCAGGAAAATCTGTATTGCTCGTAATTAATTTATTAAAACAGAAATCGCAACTTTTATCACATCTTAATGTGGGGAAAAATTGCACATACTCAATCATGGCTTAAAAGTTGCCTGGTAGCTCTAATTACATCATTCATTGCTGAAGGATGTTTTAAAATAGATCCTGCTTCATCAAATCCCAAATATGAAAGCATATCATGTTCCTTAACATTGATTGTTCTTAAGAATGCTTTTATAGTTGCTTCTGAGCATTCAACCCCGATTTGTCCTTTTTTCATTCCTCCAACAAGTATAAGCAGGGCTTTTCTTTTAAATCCTTTATCAGGAATAGGTTTTTTAAGCATATATTTAGCATACCAGAAACATTGACATCTATCTATCAAGAGTTTTAACTGTCCGGAAATACCAAAAAAGAAAATAGGAGATGCTATTATAATCCTGTGAGTCTGTTTTATAAGAGTATAAACTTCATCCATATCATCCCTGATAATGCACTCTCCTGTACATCTACATCCATCACATTCTGTACAGCCTGAAATATTCAAATCTGAGGCTTTGATAAAGGATATTTGATGATTATATTGCTGACATAATTCTAAAGCTTTTGTAAGAAGTATCTCTGAGTTTCCTTTTCTTGGTGATCCTGATATCGCAAGAATTCTCATTTTTTATTAATGCTCCTCCTTGTTTCGGAGGAGCATTTATTAGTTTTAATCGATCTTTTTATACATTTTTTTAAGAGAACCACAAACAGGACATTTTTCAGGAGGCTCACCTTCTACTGTATGCCCGCATACCTGGCATACATAGTAGTCAGCATTCAATTTTTTGTCAAGACTTTCAAGTGCTCTTTTGAAAAGCTCTGCATGAACCTTTTCGACCTCAAAAGCATAAGAAAAGCTTCTTTTAGCCTGTATAGCGTTTTCCGCTTCTGCATCTTTAATCATAGGGGGATACATGCTTTCAAATTCATATGTTTCACCACTGATTGCTGCTTCAAGATTTTCCTTTGTATTTTTTATTCCACCTGCAGCTTTAAGATGATTAAGTGCATGAACTGTTTCAGCTTCAGCAGCAGCTTTAAAAAGTTTTGCCACTCCCGGATATCCCTCTTCCTCTGCTTTTCTTGCAAAAGCAAGATATTTCCTGTTTGCCTGAGATTCACCAGCAAATGCTTCCATCAGATTTTTAAGTGTCTTTTCCATATTCATCCCTCCTTCTAAATTTTTGCATGATACTCTTTTAATGCCTTCCCAAAGGCTTTTCCAAACTCATAGCATTTAGCAAGATCCTCCTCAGATGGTTTATATAAAACTTTTATGCCTGGTTCAAACGTTTCAAGTTTCATTGCCTTAGCAACATCATACATCTCCTTGACTGCCTCACCAGACCAGCCATAGCTTCCAAATGCTCCAAAAAGTCTGTTCTTAAGCCTAAGTCCTTTTAAATATGTGAGGAGTTCTGCAACAGAAGGAAACAATCCATTATTAAGAGTTGGAGAACCAATAATCACTCCCCTTGCTTTCCATATTTCTTTTATAACAACACTTTTGGGGGTTGATCTCAGTTTGATGATTTTTACAGGAACTCCTTCATCTTCAAGACCTTTTGCAATCGGAAAAACCATCTGCTCTGTGCTATGCCACATTGTATCATAAACAATAACATTGCTGAGTTGCGCTTTTGCATCAACCATGCTTGAATATAAATTTAATACTTTATCAATATGAGAACGCCATATTACACCATGGTCAGGTGCTATCATATTAATCTTAATTCCAAGCTTCTTAATCTCCTCAACTTTCCCCTTAATAACACTGCCATATGGCATAAGAATGTTTGCATAGTAATCAATAACAGCATCCTCTAAATCTTCCATTGAATTATTCTTAGCAAACTCATCATCAAATCTTTCAATAGAAGCAATGTGCTGGCCAAAGGCATCCTGGCTTATAAGAACTTTTTCCTCTTGAATATAAGTAAACATTGAATCTGGCCAGTGCATCATTGGGGTTTCAATGAAAAGAAGAGTTCTTTGGCCTATTTTAAGTTTATCTCCTGATTTAACAATATTGACTTTATATTTTGAAAGGTCAATGAATCTGTTTAATCCTTTCTTGCCTCGTTCTGTAATATAAATATTCGCTTCAGGAACAATCTCTAAAATTTTCTCGACCCCTGAGGCATGATCATTTTCAATATGATTTATAATGATGTGTTTAATTTTTTCAGGGCTTATAATTCTGGATATATTATCTATAGATATGTGAACGAAGTCATGATGAACAGCATCAAGAAGTGTTGGTTCTTTATCATCAATCAGGTAGTTATTATAGCTTGTACCCCGAGGAGTTTCATATCCATGAAAATCCCTTATTGCCCAATCTATTGCACCAACCCAGTAAATTCCACTTTTTAATTCCTCAGACTTCATTTCCTATTCCTCAAGAAGAGAACTGAATTTATCAAGATGCCCCTCTTCTTCTTCAAGAATCTGTTCAAAAAGCTTTCTTGTTACAAAATCTTCTTCCTTTTCAGCAAGTCTTATTATTTGCTTATAAAGTGACACAGCTTCTTCTTCTGCTTTTTTATCTATTTCAATCATTTCTTTTAAATTTTTACCCAAAGTAATAGGGTCTGGTTGAGTTGTAGGGATTCCTCCATAAAAAGAGATTCTCTCAGCAATTTTTTCGGCATGTAACATCTCATTAATTGCAAACTGTCTGAATAATACACCGACAGGCTCAGCTTTAATCCCCTTTGCTAAAACATGCTGCCACATATACTGAATACTAACCTGAAGCTCTCTTGCAATCGCTTTCTGAAGCTTTTCCATTAATTCATTGCTAATCATAATCAACCTCCTCATTTTTTAATTATTTTTTAATTATTGTTTGTAAGATTGATCTCCTGCATAGAACCCTTGCTACCACAGGAAAAACATTTATGAGGCTTGTGCTTAGCTGTTCTTATTGAACCACATATGGTGCACTGATACTCTTTTTCATCCAATTTAATATCTGTCTTGCTCTTACATGCAGGACAAAGAACATGTAGTTGAATGTGAGTATCGATAATTTTAAAATCTGGAAGGTATTGATTTAAAGTTGGAATTTCAATATCTTGATAAATATCATACACTCTTTTACAATTTATACATATGGCATGATGATGTGTTGTTGTATCAGGATCAAATCTTCTCTTCTGGGGATCAACATAAATTTCTTTTATTCTTCCGGTATTTTTTAAAAACTCTAAAACATTATAAACAGTCGCTACAGACATTGTAGGAAAATCTTTTGATAAAGCTTCATAAATATCTTCTACTGATGGATGGTCTTTATTACCATCAAGAAATTTTAAAATTGCAAGTCTCTGTGGTGTCCATTTTATTCTCTTCATATTAGAATAATTCTAAATAAAAAATAATTCATTTGTCAACTCAAGTGGATTTTATATAGTTTAAATTGGGTATAATATAGAAAATTTTTACGGAGGTGTATTATGACATTAAAAAAATTATCAGAGATTTTAAGTATTGAGAATGGCAAAATTGCTATTAAAAATAAAGATCTGACACGAAAATCAATGGATGAAATTATATTCAACGCAGTTTTTGAAGAAAATGAAGAAGAAAAAATAAAACAATTGTTATTAATTAAAGAAATGGCGAAAGAAATGGGTGTTATTCCTGCTTCAATTCATGGACTGTACGAAGAGATGGGCAGGAATTTTCCTGGTTTCACAGTGCCTGCAATTAATATTCGTGGTTTAACCTATGATGTTGCAAGAGCAATTTTCAGAAAAGCTACGACTCAAAATGTCGGAGCTTTAATTTTTGAGATCGCCCGTTCTGAAATTGGTTATACAAAACAAAGACCACTTGAATATTCTGCATGTGTTTTAGCTGCTGCAATAAGAGAAGGATTCGAAGGATCGGTTTTCATACAGGGAGACCACTTCCAGGTCGTAAGAAGATATTTTGAAAAGGACCCGGATGCAGAAATAAACTATCTTAAAAGCTTGATAAAAGAAGCAATTGAAGCTGAGTTTTACAACATTGACATTGACACCTCTACACTTGTTGACCTAAGCAAAGACACAGTATATGAACAGCAGAGGCCTAACTTTGAAAACACTGCTATTCTTGCTGAATATGTAAGAAAAATCGAGCCACATGGAGTTACAATCTCAATCGGAGGCGAAATTGGAGAGATAGGAGGAAAAAACTCCACCCCAGATGAAGCAAGGGCATATCTTAATGGATTTAGAGATATATTTAAAGGAGGAAAAGGCTTAAGTAAACTCAGTGTTCAGACAGGAACAAAACATGGTGGAGTAGTCCTTCCTGATGGCCGTATTGCACAGGTTAAGATAGATTTTGAAACTCTCAGAATTCTTTCTGACCTTGTTCGTAAAGAATATGGACTTTCTGGATGTGTTCAGCACGGAGCAAGCACCCTTCCTGAAGAAGCGTTTGACAAATTTCCTGAAATAGGAGCATCAGAGATCCATCTCGCAACTGGATTCCAGAATATCATTTATGATAGTAAACATCTTCCAGAAGAATTCAGAACAATGATTTATGAAGCTTTAAAAAAACAGTTTGCCTCAGAGCAGAAAGAAGGGCAGACTGAAGAGCAATTCATATATAGCACTCGAAAAAAAGGATTCGGTCTATTTAAAAAAGAGTGGTGGAGTCTTCCCAGAGAAGTTAAAGAGCCATTAATGACAGAGCTTGAGCAAAAGTTTGAGCTTCTATTTAATAAACTGAAAGTGTTTAATACAAAAGACATAATTAAAAAAACAGTCAGTCTTGTCAAAGTTCCAGTAAAGATTGAGCTTTAGGAGGAAGACATGGAAACAGTAGGAATAATCGTAGGAGGAGGACCTGCTCCTGGAATAAACGGAACAATAAGCGCTGCAACAATTGAGGCAATCAATCAGGGTAAAAGAGTTATTGGAATAAAGGGCGGATTCAAGCCCCTTTTTGATGGGGATCTTAAATGTGCAGAGCCTCTTACAGTTGATGATGTATCAAGAATACATACAAAAGGTGGTTCAATTTTAAGAACTTCGCGCGAGCATGCTGAAAGGGTAAAAGAAAGATTTTCCGTCCTGATGCAAACGCTTAAAAATCTTGACATTAAATATCTTATTACTATTGGGGGAGATGGAACTCTTTTTATGGCAAACTGGATAGAAAGAGAGGCAAGAGGAGATATGAATGTTGTTCATGTTCCAAAAACCATTGATAATGATATCCCCCTTCCTGGAGGTGCATCAACCTTTGGATACGAGACAGCAAGACACTGGGGTGTTGAAATAGCAAAAAACATAATGGAAGATGCAAGAGTTGCTGGAAGATGGTATTTTCTTACTATTATGGGACGTTATACAGGACATTTAGCTCTTGGGGTTGGGAAAGCTGCTGGTGTTACACTTACAATTATACCTGAGGAGTTTCCGGAAGAAAAAATCTCATTCAAAAAAGTTGCTGATATTCTCACAGGAGCCATTATAAAAAGGTTGAGCATGGGAAGAGATCATGGAGTTGCCATTTTAGCAGAGGGACTGGCAGAAAAGTTTGATCCTGATGAACTCATTGAATACGAACAGCTTAAAAAGGACGAAACAGGTAGAGTAAGACTAAGTGAGATTCAACTTGGAAGAATAGTAAAAAATTTTGTTAAAAAATCCCTTGAAGAAATGGGAATTAACCCTACAATTGTTGATAAAAATATTGGCTATGAACTCAGATCTGCAGACCCAATTCCCTATGATATTGAATACACAAGAAATCTTGGATACGGAGCAGTTCGTTATCTTTTAAGAGGTGGAACAGGTGCGATGATTACATTTGAAGAGGGTCATTTACGTCCTATTCCATTTGTTGAATTGTTAGATTATAAAACCGGAAAGGTAAAAATAAGAAAAGTTGATATCACTTCAGAAAACTACGAAGTTGGAAGAAAATATATGATAAGGCTTGAGAAAGAAGATTTTGATGAAGGACGTTCAAGAGCTCTAGCAGAAGTGGTAAAAATGAGTGAAGAACAATTCAGAGAACGATTTTTCTATGTCACTACATGATAAAAAACGAAATAGCATAAAAGAATTCGTTCCTTTAGATTCTGAAAGAGCAGAGAAAATAAAAGAAGTCCTCCACTATTTATATGAGATTAATAAATTTGCTCCAATAATTGTAGAGGGCAAAAGAGATAAAAATGCATTGAAGCAAATAGGTTTTGATGGAGAAATAATAACACTTCACAGTGGAAAATCAATATATGATTTTTCAGAAAGCATCGCCAGCAGATTTGAGAAAGTTATTTTGCTGATTGACTGGGATGAAAAGGGAGAAGAACTTTACATGAAAGTTGGGAATAATCTTCAGGGAATGTGGGAGGATTTTGCTCCAATACGAGAACTCTTAAAAATTTTATGTCAGAAAGAAATCTCAGAAATAGAAGAAATTCCTGTACTATTTTACAGAATAGCGGGTGAATCGCTTGATATTAGAGAATGGGAAGAATAGAGTCAGGCAAAGAAGGAGAAAAATTAGCAGTTGATTATCTTGTCAGCAACGGATATGAAATTCTAGAGAAAAATTTTCGTACTCCTTTTGGCGAGATTGACATAATTGCAAGGGATAAAGATTTTATCGTGATCATAGAAGTAAAGAGAAGAATGTCTGACAGATTTGGTGAACCTCAGTTGGCCGTGAATTTTAAAAAGCAGGAAAAGCTTAAGAAACTGGCTTTATACTATATCCATAAGTTAAAAAAAGAATATCCAATACGATTCGATGTTATTGCTATTAAAAATAATAGCATTGAACACATCGAAAACGCTTTTTTCTAAATCACTCTCTGATTGAATAATAAAGTTTCATAGCAACTACTCCAAAAATTAATGGAGTAATCCATGGAGCAACAAAAGGCGGTAAAATTTTTGAATAACCTAGAAACATGAAAAATGAATATACAAGCCAGTATATTATTGTTATCATAATTCCTATACCAACAGTAATCATACCACCAGTTCCCGCACCACCCTTTGTTTTTGAAAAAAGAAAACTGAATTTTTCATGAGCACCAAGAGGTAACGATATTCCGAGCACCATCATAAAAAATGTGACAAAGTTATATGCGAGTCTTCCGCTTATATCAGTATCAATTTTGGGATTGCTGAGCCCCACCCTTTTTAATTCCTTCCTCTGTTTAAGTAGTTCAGATATACCAAATTCTTCAATTTTTTTGATATCTTTAAATGCAGCAATTGAGATTTTTAAGTTAAGTGGATAGTTCATTAACTGAGCATTCTCAACCTTTCCTGAAACAAAATCATAAATAACAACATTTTTCAGTGTCCATTCGTTATCTTTGACTTCTATTTCCTGACAATCTAATCTTTTAATCAAATTATTATTTTTTATAAGAAATATTTTTGCATCTTTTCCTCTGTTATCCTCCTGTGAAAATGTGCCTATCTTTATAAAAGTGCCATCTCTGGTTGTAAGAAAAAGATCCTTCTGAATGGAACTCTTGCCTTCTGCTGTTAATTCTTCAATAATGATAGTTATCTTTTTTGTAAAAGCTGGCTGTATAAACTCTCCAAATATAAATCCAGAAATAGCAATTAAAATACCTAACACTAAAAAAGGCTTTAAAATTATCCGTAATCTCCCTCCAGAAGCAGAAAGAACCAGGAACTCTCTGGTTCTAACACCTATTGAAAATATAAATAGAGAGGTTATAAGTGTAACAAAAGGAATAAGATAAAAAATATATCTTGGGATAGTGTATAACGAATAGTTAATAAAAAAAACAGCATGAGGTTTATAAGGTATAAAATCATCAATTTTTTCTATAAGTCCTACAATTGAAAGAAGAATAGACATTGAACAAATCAGGATGGAAAAAGTTTTTAAAAAATCGTTGATATATTGTTTGCATACAATATTTATGCTCATAATTCATCCTATATTTTAATTTTTCTGTAAAGAGTAAAAGCCGCCACAGCCATAATAATAACAGGCACAAGAGAACCTACCTCAGCTGAAACTTTTCCAGACTTTGCAAGATTTGCTCCATATATCATGAAAATATAGTAAATGGCAAAAATAGCCAGTCCAATTGTTACCCCCCCAAGTCTGCCACTTCTGCCAATCAAGATACATAACGAAGGGGATAAAAAAACACTTATTATACAAAGCATTGGAAAAGACAGTCTTTTATAAAGCTCCAGTTTGTAATCAATCTGTTTTAGTTTGTCAGTATTAATTTTTGTAATGAGCTCAAATAAAGACAGTTCACCGATTTTTTTTGCAAGAGGTTCTATATCTGGAGAAAGTCGAAATATATATTCTTTAAAGCTTACCTCATTTAAAAACAATTTTTTGTTAAAATAGGCTTTCCCATCAAGCAAACTCAGATTTATATTATCTTTTTCCTTCTTAATCACCCCTTCTTTTGCAATTACTATTTTTGTATCATTTTTTCTTTCATCAAAAATTACTACATCTTTTAAATGTACGCTATCAGGTTTTTGTTTAACAAAAATTGTTATATCTTTAAAGCCCTGATTAAAAACTCCTTCCTCTAATCCCATAGGTGCTCTCTCTGCAAGAATAGTTAGAACTTTTTCTCTCATAAGACTTACCCCTGCAGGTGCAAGATAAGAACTCATCAGAATTGCTAAAAAAAATGCAATATATCCAATATAAATAGCTGGTCTAAATGCTTTTTTATATGGCATACCACTTACCATAAAGATTGTCATCTCGTTGTCTGTCTGAATTCTTCCATATGTAAGCAAGATACTTAAAAGCAATGCCATGGGAATTGTAAATATAAGTAAACCAGGCTGTAAAAAAATTATAAGCAATATAAGATCGAACAAATCAATTCCAACAGAAGCGAATATTTTACTTAATTTTAATAATTTCTCAATTATTAAAACTGCATTTAAAAAAATAACTGAAAGAATAATATTTTGAAGTAACTCAAAAGTTAAGGCTTTATGAATTAATGTCATTAAAAGATGCCTTTTTTAAGAATATCATGTATATGAATTAAGCCCTTCAGTGTTCCATTGCTTGCAGGAACAACAAGAGTTGTTATTGAATATTTTTGCATTATTGAAAGAGCTGCTGCTGCAAGTTCTTCCTCACTGATTGTCTTTGGATTTACAGTCATCACATCTGAAGCCTTTAATTCAAAAAGTTCCTTACCCCAGCGCTGAACTCCTCTTCTTACATCACCATCAGTAATAATTCCAAGAATTCTTTTATTTTCATCAACAATCACAACAACTCCAAGTCTTTTTGATGAAATCTCTAAAATTGCATCCAGCATCAGTGTTTGCGGATAAACAACAGGCAATTCATCTCCAACATGCATTAAATCTTTAACCTTTGTAAGCATTTTTTTACCCAGAGAACCTCCGGGATGAAAAAATGCAAAATCTTCTTTTTTAAATCCATTACGCATTATTAAAGCAGCTGCAAGAGCATCACCCATTGCAAGTGTGGCGGTTGTTGAAGCTGTTGGAATAAATCCAAAAGGACACGCTTCTTCTTTAACTGAGACATCAAGAAAAGTATCCGCCTGTCTGGCAAGAGTGGATTGAGGATTTCCTGTAATTGCTATAACTTTCATATTAAAATACTTCATAAATGGAAGAAGCCTGAGTACTTCCTCTGTTTCTCCGCTGTTACTTATAGCAATCACAACATCATCCTCGGTAACCATTCCAAGATCTCCATGACTTGCCTCAGCAGGATGCATGAAAAACGAAGGAGTACCTGTTGATGCCAGTGTTGCAGCAATTTTCCTTCCAATAAGCCCTGATTTACCAATCCCTGTGATAACAACCCTTCCCTTTGCATTGTGGATTATTTCCACTGCTTTAAGAAAATTTTCATTAATTCTTGTCTTAAGATCTTCTATTGATTGAGCTTCAATGGAAAGAACTTTCTGAGCTATATCTACCAAACTATCCATAAATTTTATTTTAAGGTAGACAAAAAGATAAATTCAAATAAATACTTTGCTTTTATGAAAAATTTAAATCTTAAATTTAATAAATTCTTGAAACACTGCTTGTCTAAAATTCAGAAAGCCTAATATAATACAGTATGATAAAAAATAGCTTTATATTTCTTGATGGAATTGGAGAAAAACGTGAAAGAAAGCTATGGAAAGAGGGAATTCTTACATGGGAAGATTTTTTCCAGTATCAAAAAATATTAGATATAGATTATGAAAGAAAAAAGTTATATGATGAATTCCTCTATAAGGCACTTGAAGCTTTGCAAAACAGAGATTGTTGCTTCTTTACAAAAAATTTACGAAAAAGGGAACACTGGAGGCTTTTTGAAGATCTTTTAAATAATGCAGTATGTCTTGATATAGAGACAAATGGATATACTGTAGAAAAAGGTGGGTATGTAACGGTTGTTGGCTTATATTCACCAACTGGATATCAGGCTTTAGTTAAAGGAGAAAATTTAACTGGAGAAAGCCTGCAGCAGGCTCTGGATGAATATAAGTATTTAATCACCTTTTATGGAAGTATTTTTGATATTCCTTTCCTTAAAACAGAGTTCCCTAATTTAAAGATTGATCACCTTCCTCATTTTGATCTATTTTTTGCTGCTAAAAGGCTTGGAATTCAGGGCGGACTTAAAAAACTTGAAACCTTATTTCTAATTGAAAGAGAGGATGAACTTAAAGGACTTAATGGATATGATGCAATAAAACTATGGCAGTCTTATTTAAAGGGAAGCATTGATAGTCTTGAACTTTTAATTTCTTACAATAGAGCAGATACGGAAAATTTATTTTATATCGGTAAAATCTTCTATGATATGTTACGTTCTCAGATAGGCATTGAAGAGTTTATAGGCAATGGAAGAAATAGAACTCCACAAAAAATTTCTTAACTACCTTCTTACTGAAAAAGCTCTTTCCATTAACACAGTAAAATCATATGAAAATGATTTAAAAGGATTTTTTACATATCTTAAACAACAGGACATTTCTGCTCTGAATTGCGCAAAAGAAACCATTATAAACTATCTTTTAGGTTTAAAAGAAAAAGGTTACAATTCTTCATCGATTGCAAGAAATCTTTCTACTTTAAAGCAATTTTTCAGGTTCATGATTCTTGAAAATATTATACATCACGATCCAACAGAAGGTTTAAAATCGCCAAAACTCTGGATTAGACTTCCGAAAGCATTGGATGTAGATGAAATAAAAAAATTACTATCTGTTATGCTTTCCAGCAGATATTTTCTGCGAGACATTGCAATGCTTGAACTTATGTATGCTTCAGGATTAAGGGTTAGTGAACTTGTAAAACTCAGACTCCAGGATATTAATTTCGAAGCTGGATTTATAAGAGTCAGAGGGAAGGGGGATAAAGAAAGAGTAGTACCAATAGCTCCACGAACAATTGAAACAATCAAAGAATATTTAATGGAACTCAGACCTTCTCTTCTTAAAAAAAAGGCTTCAGCTTATGTTTTTTTGAACAATAGAGGACAACCCATGACACGACAGAGATTCTGGCAGAACCTGAAAAAAATGGGCAAAATGACAGGAATAAATGTCACTCCACATATGATAAGGCATTCATTTGCAACCCATTTACTGGAAGGAGGAGCTGATTTAAGATCTCTTCAGAAAATGCTTGGACATAGTGATATATCCACAACTCAGATTTATACAAAAGTATCAATGGACAGACTTAAAAAAGAATATCTCAAACATCATCCACGAGCAAAGTAGATTGATTCTAATTTTTTAACCAAACAAAACAAGACTATAAAGCAGTGTTTCTCCCTGAGTTAATGCTAATATTCATCTTATGCTATATAACTTGTGCTTTTGCAAATTTTGTAATCTTAATGATGGCATCATAAACATCTTCTGCTGTTACAATACTTCCCCCTGGCCTGCCATATAGTTTAACCTCAGCCACACCATTTACTGCAAGACGAACATCCTCTATCATCTGCCCTGCATTAAACTCAACAACAATGAATGTCTCAATGTCTTGAGCAAGCTGCCTTATTGCTTCTTCAGGAAACGGAAACAGAGTAATAGGTCTTATAAGTCCTATTTTTAATCCCTCCTGCCTGAGTTTTCTTATTGCAGAAAGAGATATTCTGGCAGCTGAGCCAAAAGCAACAACTGCTATATCTGAATCATCAATAAAATAAGTTTTGTATTGAATCTCCTGTTCGTTCCATTTTTTATATTTTTCCTGAAGTTTGTAATTATGTTTTTCAAGTTCTCCTTCTTCCATCAAAAGAGTTCTTATAAATCTTGAAGGCCTTCCCTTTGCTCCTGTAAGTGCCCACTGAGATTTATCAATTTTTCTTAGCTCAGGTACTTTTTGTATAACAGGTTCCATCATCTGAGCAATTACACCATCTCCAAGAATCATAACAGGAGTTCTCCATTCATCTGCTTTTTCAAATGCAAAGATTGTATAGTCCCATAACTCCTGAACACTAAAAGGTGCATAGACAAGCATACGATAATCACCATGGCCACCACCTTTTACTGCCTGAAAGTAGTCTGCTTGACTACCTGAAATGTTTCCAAGCCCTGGGCCTCCACGCATCATGTTAATTATTACGGCTGGAAGTTCTGCTGCTGCAAGATAAGAGATAGCCTCCTGTTTAAGACTGATACCCGGTGAACTCGATGATGTCATAGCTCTAAATCCACATGCTGATGCACCGTAAACCATATTTATCGCAGCAATCTCACTTTCTGCCTGAATAAATACCCCCCCTACCTCTGGCAGTCTTTTTGAAAAATATTCAGGTATCTCGTTCTGAGGGGTGATAGGGTATCCTGCATAAAACTTCAAACCTGCTTTTATTGCAGCTTCTGCTGCAGCCTCAGTTCCTTTCATTAAAACCTTATTCATAATCTCTCCTTTCTGTGAACCAAAACTTATTTATACTGTCAGATGCGATAGTGTCTCTGCTTTAAAACTTCAAAGGCAAGAACGCCCGCCGCAACTGATACATTTAATGAGTTTAACATACCCTTCATTGGAATTTTTACAACTTCATCGCACATGGATAAAACTGTTTGTCTGATTCCCTTCCCTTCAGAGCCAACAACAAACGCTAATGGTTGAGTAAAATTACATTCCCATAATATCCTTTCTCCAGAAGCCTCTAAAGCATATACACTAATACCGACATTCTTCAACTCCTTGATGGCATATTTAATATTGTTTATCTCAACAAGATTAACATGCCATACAGCTCCTGCTGATGCTTTCCAAACAGATGGAACAATGCCTGCTGAGCGTCTCTCTTGATATATTACAGCGTGAACACCCGCAGCATCAGCAACCCTGAGAATCGCTCCAAAGTTCTGAGGATCTTCAATCAAATCAAGTATCAAAAAAAATGCTGGCTCTTTGCTTTCTTCTGAAATCCTGATAGCATCGTAAACCGTAATTGTTTTTTTCTGTTTGATTTTTGCCAGCACTCCCTGATGATTCCCTTCCACTCGTTTATTTATAAAATCTTCATCTACAACTTTGACTGAAACCGAGTGTTTCTCTGCAAGTTTAATAAGCTCTTTGATTTTCGGCAGTCTATTTTTTGCTATATATAGTTCCTGAAGTGCTTCCTTAAACTTAAAGGCTTCAATAACAGGATTTACTCCATAGATATACATCAACCTATCTTTACCTTCCATAGAGTTTTATCTGTTTTGTCCTCAAGAATAATGCCTTTTGACAGAAGCTCTGCACGAATTTTATCAGCTTTTTGCCAGTCTTTATTTTTTCTTGCCTGAGCTCTTTCTTCAATAAGCTCGTTGAGTTCAGCTTCTGTCATTTCAATTTTTTTAAGCATGAGTAACTTTCTATACCAGTCAACAGGGTCTTTTTGGAAAAGATTTAAAACTTTTCCAAGCTCTCTTATTATTTTTTTAGCATCTTGCAGTAGGACTGTCTCTTCCTGCGAAGGTTTTTTATCCATTATACGATTTAACTCTTTCACAAACTCAAATATTACTCCCAATGCTCTGGCTGTATTGAAATCATCATCCATAGCTTTTATAAACTCTGATTTAGTGTTTTCAATAATTGGATGAGTTTTTGATGCTGATGAATCAGGATATTTGATGAAATCTTCAATTCTCATAATACTGCTGTATATTCTGTCAACAGATACTTCTGCTTCCTTTATGTATTCATCGCTAAACTCAATGGGACTGCGATAATGACTTGAAAGAAGAAACAGTCTTAATGCCTCTGGCTCATATTTATCAAGCAAATCCCGAATATTAAGAACATTTCCTATGGATTTAGACATCTTTTCTTTGTTTATTGTCACAAATCCATTGTGAATCCAGTATCTTGCAAATGGTTTGCCTGTGTATGCCTCAGATTGAGCAAGCTCATTTTCATGATGAGGAAAGATCAAATCCGCTCCACCACCGTGAATATCAAGGGTTTCTCCGAGATATTTGATTGACATTGCAGAACACTCAATATGCCACCCAGGCCTCCCCTTTCCCCATGGGGATTCCCACCATGGTTCTCCTGGCTTTGATGCCTTCCATAAAGCAAAATCAAGTGGGGTTTTCTTTCTTTCATCAACCTCAACTCTTGCTCCATGCATTAACTCATCAATCTTTTTCTTTGAAAGTTTCCCATAATCCGAAAATTTAGAAACCTCAAAATAGACACTCTTTGAATGTCCTTCATCAACCTCATAAGCATAACCTTTATTAATCAAACTTTGAATGATCTCTATCATTTCCTGTATGTGCTCAGTCGCTTTTGGTTCTATATCTGCTCTGGTTATTCCAAGCTGATCCATATCCCTGTAATATTCTTCTGTGTATTTATGAGCAATCTCCTTCCATGAGACTCCTTCTCTGTTCGCTCTATTTATAATTTTGTCATCAATATCTGTAAAATTTCGCACAAATGTAACATTATAATCCCTGTATCGCAGATATCTTACAATAACATCAAAAACCACAGCACTCCTTGCATGACCGATGTGGCAGAGATCATAAACAGTAACTCCACAGGCATAAATTCCAACTTTTTTATCATTTATCGGCTTAAAATCTTCAAGCTTTCCTGCAAGTGTATTGAATACTCTCATCGATGCCTCCAGATGTTCTAATTATTTTATCATATCGGGAAATCTCTTAAAGTCAGTGTGAGGAATAAACAGTGCTGAAACATACTCATCCATAAATCGTTTTGAACTTGACAGATCAATATAAGTCATATATTCTGCAAGTTCCTCTACCTTTTGTCTTAATGGATTGCTTAAAAGACATAAAATTGCACCTGCCAGAGATGTATTTCCAAGAAATATAAATCTTTCCTCTGGCAAAGCTGGTAACATCCCTATTTTAATAGCCTTTCTTATATCAAGAAACTCTCCAAATCCGCCAGCAATGTAAATCTTTGCAATATCTTTTTCTGTAATGCCAACTTCTCCAACTAAAGTGGAAACACCAGCATAAAGAGCGGCTTTTGCCCGAATTATATTATCTATATCTGACTGTGTAATATAACAATCTTCAGAGATTAAAAACCTCGGTTCATCAAAAAGCTTAATCCATTTTGAACTTCCTAAAATCAGCTTCCCTCTTCTGTCAATAATGCCTTTTGAAAAAAGCTCTGCCACGATATCAATCATTCCAGAGCCACATATTCCAGATGGTTTTACATTGCCGATTATTTTCACTTCAAAAGAGTCAGTTTCTTTATGATAGTTAAATGCTTCAACTGCTCCTTCAGTTGCTCTGATTCCACAGCTTATTCCACTTCCTTCAAAACATGGACCAGCAGAGGTTGATGCCGTGACAAGCCATTCTCTATTTCCTATAACTATCTCTCCATTGGTCCCTATATCAATGAAAAGCGAGACTTTTTCATCTTTATAGATTCCTGATGCCAGAACTCCGGCCACAACATCTCCTCCAACATATCCGGCAACACAAGGCAATGTATAAACAGGAACCTGACTTTCCAGTAAAAGTTCTGCATCAGAAGATTTCCATACAGGATAGTGATTCAATGCAGGTGTGTATGGTTCATGTCTTATATATTCAGGGTTAATGCCCCAGAAAATATGTGACATTGTTGTATTGCCAGCAACTGTAACAAAAAGAATTTTACCATTTCCATGTCTGATAGATACTGTATTGATAAGAGCATTTATATCATCAACAATACATTTTCTTAAAATAGCAAGCCCTTGAGGATTTTCCTCTGTATAAATAATTCTCGTAATGACATCATCTCCGTAAGAAACCTGCGAGTTATAGCAGCTCGTTATATCAATTACCCGCTTATTTTCAATATCAATCAGAGCAAGAGCAACTGTTGTGGTTCCAATGTCAACTGAAACTCCATACAGTTTTGTAGAAGGTTCTATCAAATCAATAATTTCATTCTGTTCTGCTGAAAATTTATCTTCAGAAAATGCTTTTGAATTTTCGGAGATAACAATAGATATCTGCCAGTTTTTCTCTCTGAAAAAATCAGAAATTTTTGAAGCCAGTTGTCTTGAGATTGATAATCTCCTGCCCAATGCATGCTGTAATCTTTCAAAATCTGCCTGTGAGTCTTCGATGGTTGGGGGAGAAAGATTTAAGTTAACCTTTTTAAACAGAGGATCAAGAAGCGATGGAGCCTCTTTAAACAACTGTTCAATAAGTTCAATGCGGGCTATAGAGATTCTCTCTGAAACTGTAATTAATTTCTGCGGAAGTTCTATTAAAACATCGCTTTCAGGATAGCTTTTACAAGCAAGAACATAACCTCGTTTTCTTTCTTCTTCTGATATTCCCAAAAAAGAACGAGATTTTACCTTTCCATCAATAATTCTGATTTTACATCTTCCACATATTCCTTTACCTCCACAGGATGCGGGAAGATATATTTCAGAAGACTGCAGAACCTGAAGAATGTTTTTACCATCAGAATTAAAAACTTCACCTCTATTTGTCATGATCTTGAACATGATTTAAAATTATATCATGAAAGCTCTTGTTTATCGCATGGGAGGACTTGGAGACAGTCTGCTTGTTTATCCAGTCCTTGAGATACTAACCAGAAAAGGTTATGAGGTAACTGTATGGGGTAATCCTGAGTATTTTCAGCTGGCTGAGAAGTCTGGCTTCTGCAAAAAATCGATTTTTTATGAACCAGCAGACCAGTTTGACAGAATAATAGTATTTTCAAAAAACAGAGAGCTTTTACATAATCATAAAACAATTTATGTTGAGCCTCTACCAGATAAAAGAATCTGGATAGTTAAATACTATCTTAAAAAGCTTAACTTTGAAAGAGAATCATTTTCAGAAAAACTCAAACTTCCTTTTTCAATAGAAAAATCAGACAAACTCTGCATTATTCATCCATCAAGTGGTTCACAGAAGAAAAATCCCGAACCAAATTTCTTTTTGCAGTTGGAGAAATTTATTGAAAATTGCGGTTATAAGGTTCTCTATATTTCAGGACCCGCTGAAAAATATTTTAATAAAGCACTATTTAAAAACTCTATTTATCTAGAAGATATTACGGAGCTTACAAAAACTCTTCTTCAGGCATCCCTGTACATAGGAGTTGATAGCGGAGTCAGTCACCTGAGCAGTTATCTTGGAATTTCATCGATTGTTATTTTTGGTCCAACAGACCCTGTGGTCTGGCATCCGATTGGTAAAAATGTTACCGTAATCAGAGATGAAAATTGCCAACCATGTTTTCCGAATATATGCACAGATAGACAATGTTTACGCAGAGAAAAACTAATTGAAAAGATTAAAGATTTATTTCGATCATGATAAACACTTAATTTTCCCCTTGCCATCTTTTTTAGCTTCATAAGTTAATGTATCTGCAAGTTTGATGAGTTCTTCAATTGTTTTATTGCCATCAATTTCTACAATTCCTATGCTTACAGAAGCATAAATTGGTTTATTTGTAAAAACAAATTTTGTTCCCTTAATTAATTTTAATATTCTCTCCGTTATTGCAATTGCTTCTTTCAAAGAACATCTCAAAACTGCCACAAACTCATCTCCACCCCATCTGGCTACTATATCCTCATCTCTTATATTTTTTTGTAACACATTCCCTATTCCTTTTATAACCTGATCTCCTGCAAGATGCCCCAATTCATCATTAATTTTTTTTAAGTCATCCATATCAATAAATAAAAGCGTTGATTTTTGTCCTCTTTTAGCGGAAGACCATATCTTGTTTAATACATCCTCCAGATATCTTCGATTATACAAGCCCGTAAGCGGATCTCTTGTTGCAGCTTCGAATAGTTTAATTTCCTGAGCTTTAAAAAGTGTAATATCACGTCCTATAAAAAGAAAATCATTGTCTCCTACAGGAATAATCCACGAACCAATCCACGTCTGATATGGAAGTTTTATTTCTCTGTAAAAGGTTCGTTCTTCATCACTTAAACTTAAAAGATTCTTAACAAAGTCCTGCAAATTTTTTGTTGATGTTTTAAGCTCCTGTATTTCTAAATACTCTCTTGCTTTTGGGTTTGCATATACTATCTGAGCTTTTTTATTGAAAATTATGATTAAATCTTCTATATTTTCTGCAATTATTTTATAAAGCTTTTCCTTTTCTTCAATTACTTTTTGTTGTTTCTTTAATATTTCTACAAAACTATTTATTTGTTGCACAAGGAAACTAAACTCCTTCTGTTTTTCTAATCTCAGACTGTCAATTTGTCCTTCTTTAAGTTTTACAACGCCTTCAATAATGTTGTGAATAAACTTAATAAATGGATTGAATACAAAAAAATACAGTAAAATAAATACCAGAACATTCCATAAAATATACACTATAAATATTTCTTCTTTTAAGGCTTGATGTATTTCAGACGAATAACCTTTCAATATAAAGACATTAACTGTAAAATAAAAACCAGGAAGAGTTATTAACAGTATGCTGATTAAAATTAATATAGTTTTCTGTCTTAGCGACATGAAAATCAACTAAATTATTTAGCATCCACTACGCTTAAGTCAATGTTAAAAAAATATTTATTTCAAACAGTTACAAAAATATCAAAAAGCTTGAAATTCCTTAAACTCAAATAATGAGCATAAAGAATTAACAAATAGCCCTTAGAGTTAAGAGCATATAATTTTTCTGGTTGAATTCTTGTAAATTGTTCTACATTTACCATTAGCATATTGCGAAATTTCATCTTTCCAAGCTTCGTATCAACATCAATATTCAATGGCATGAAATATCCTTCCTGAAAAAGTTCATTTGCGCAGTCTTCAGCATCTCTAAAATCCCTTGCGAGTTCTGTAAGTCCTGCTTTTATCTTTGAGAAAAACTCAGTATCTGCTCCTTCTTCATCGAAAAGTCTCTGCCCATCATCTGAAGCAAAAATTTCATCAAAAATAATTGTATATTCATCTGCTTCTTTTAAAACTCCGAAGGGATAGTATTTGCAGACATTTGGTATTACATCAACCTTCCATGTGCCATCTTCTCTTAAAAATATATTCTCATTATTAATTCCAACCACAGCAAAAGGAAAAACTATCTTATCCTGAACACCAAACATAACAGGATAATACATTGTCGCGGATAAAATCTCAGAGTATGTAAGAGGAACAATTTCAACATCCTTCATAAAAGAGTAATTATCTGGCATTTTAACCTTTAAATATCTATGAATTGTGCTATCAAGAGCTATTGCTTTTTTAAATGCCTTCATCAATGATTTCATTGCTGCCCCCTTATTGTTTTGTAGTTTTCCCATTATATCACACAGCACTTCTTTGTGATAAAATACAACAAATGAATGAGCAAATTACAAAGATAGCTTTCAATATGAAAAGCCTATTGTATTCCATACTGTTTAATTATTATTCAAAAATTATTTAACACGATAAACTCATGACAAGAACAATTGAAATACCAATCAAGGGAATGACTTGTGCTGCATGTGCAGCTGCTGTGCAGAGAGCTTTAAGTAAAGTAAAAGGTGTTGAAAATGCCCAAGTAAATCTCCTTACTGAAAAAGCAACAATTACCATTACAGAAGATGTGAAAGTTAGACAATTAATCAGCATAGTCAGGGCAACAGGCTATGACATTGGTAAAACAAGCCTTTATTTACAGGTTCATGAGATTGACCAGGATAGCGCAAGACTTATTGAAGAAAAAATTTCTCAGATTGAAGGAGTAATTGAGGTTAAACCTGATATTGTCAATAAAAATCTTTTTATTTCTTATATCCCAACAGTTATTGCTGAAAACAAAATTTTATCTGATATTAAAACTCTTGGCATAAAAGTAAAAAAATATGTTGATGCAATATCAGACTATGAAGAAAAAAAGAAAGAGTTTGCAAAACTTAAAAGGGATTTAATAATAAGTCTCCTGTTTGCAATCCCTGTTTTCTCAGGCAGTATGTTTCATATCCCTTTTTTAAGAGATGGCTGGGTGCAACTCATATTCACAACTCCAGTCCAATTCATAACAGGATGGCGATTTCACAGACTTGCATTTATAGCTTTAAAGCATGGTAGCACAAACATGAACAGTCTTGTAAGTATTGGCACAAATGCAGCTTATTTTTATAGTCTTATAATTCTCATAACCTCACCTGCCATGCCACATCTTTACTTTGAAACATCTGCGGTAATAATAACACTGATACTATTTGGAAGAACCCTTGAAGAGAGGGCAAAGGCTAAAACTTCAGAGGCAATACAGAGACTAATTCAAATGCAACCCAAAACAGCAATTGTAATACGAGAGAGCAAAGAGCTTGAGATTGCAATAGATGATGTAAAAATCGGAGATATTGTTATTGTAAGACAGTCAGAAAAAATCCCTGTTGATGGAACAATTAATGAAGGCTCTGCATCGATAGATGAATCAATGATAACAGGAGAAAGCATCCCTGTTGACAAGGGAGTCGAAGACAAGGTAATCGGTGGAACGATTGTTCTTTCTGGTTTGATAAAAATAAAGGCCGAAGCTATCGGTAAAGAATCCATGCTCAGCCAGATAATAAAACTTATACAGGATGCACAGACTCACAAACCACCTGTACAAAGACTTGCAGATAAAATATCAGCGGTATTTGTTCCAACTGTTCTGGCTATTGCTGTGCTGTGTTTTGCCCTGTGGTTTTTTTTCGGAAACGACCTTTCAATGGCTCTTTCAAATTGCATTGCAGTGCTCATTATTGCCTGTCCCTGTGCATTAGGACTTGCAACCCCAACAGCAGTCATGGTCGCAACAGGAAGAGCTGCTTCAAATGGAATTCTTCTTAGAAATGTTGAAAAACTTGAAGAAGTGAATAAAATTGAGATTATCTTTTCCGATAAAACAGGTACACTAACAATTGGAAAACCTGAGGTAAAGGAAGTTCAATTCTTTGATATGAAGCCTGAAAAAGTATTACACATCTGTGGTACAGCAGAGAAATACTCAGAACATCCTCTTGCAAGAGCTATTTTGAGACACTGCATGAGACAGGGAATTATTATAAATGAACCTCTGAATTTTGAGGTTATTACAGGTGGCGGCTTATCAGCAAAAGTCAAAGATTTTGATAGCATTGAAAGAGAGGTTTTAATAGGAAGCGAAAAGTTGATAGAAAAGCATAGAATAACTCTACCACAACTATTTCTTGACAAAGAACTTGAAACAGCCACCAGAGTTTATGCTGCAATCGATAAAAAAGTAGAAGCTATTTTCTACATTATTGACCCTTTAAGAGATGAAACACCAGAAATCATAAATGAAATAAAAAAAATGGGCATAGAGATGATTATTCTAACAGGAGATAATGAAAAAACTGCTAGAGCAGTTGCATTACAGCTTGGAATTGAAAGATATTTTGCCAGTGTATTACCACATGAAAAAGCCAGAATAGTCAGAAGATTCAGGATTGAAGAGCAAAAAGTAGTTGGAATGATAGGAGATGGAATAAATGATGCACCTGCTTTAGCTGAAGCAAATGTTGGCATTGCAATGGGAGGAGGTACTGACATAGCAATTCACACAGCAGATATAACACTCATAAGAGGCGGGCTTAAAGGCATTCCTGTTTTAATAAAACTGAGCAAGCTTACTCTTAAAACCATTAAAGAAAACCTGTTCTGGGCATTCATATATAACATAATAGGAATTCCTATTGCAGCAGGTGTCCTTTATGTTTTTGGTGGCCCTCTATTAAATCCAATGATTGCATCACTGGCAATGTCTCTTAGCTCGGTCTCTGTTGTTAGTAATTCATTGAGATTGAAAACAAGAAAATTATAATATAATGGGCTTATTCTTCACAAGCAAGCAATCTTTATCAGACGATTATTAAATTAGTCAATCATTTTTCTTAACGTCTTAAAAATCCACCATCAATATCAAACATTTCGATATTCATCTGCTTCAATTTTTAAAACACAATTGTATAGTTATACAAAATTGTAGATTTAAACAATATAAAAATCCCTTAATTTTCAAAAAGTTACATAGTGGTATGGTTTTTGGTATTAATCTCTATGAAAAGAACTAAAGGAGGTGGCATGATAAAACGTTTCAGGTATCTGATGACTATGATTGTATTTTTGTTTGCTATTGCTGTTGGAGTTATACATGCAGATGATATCGGACAGAATTCAGACAAAGTTACCGGCAGTGTTTCTGCTGGAGTGTATAACAGGTATATTTTTAGAGGTTATGAGCTGAGTTCAAAAAGCATAGTAATTCAACCTTCTATTACAGTCTCCTACAAAGGTTTTTCAGCAATATACTGGGGAAACATTGACAGTGACGAACATCCAACACAGTCATTTATTCCAGACAGAGAGGGTAAAAAAAGTTTTAATGAATCTGATTTAACGATTAGTTACACTTATTCAATTGATAAACTTTCTCTTACAGTTGGTTATATATACTACGGAACAAAATATGCAGATGAGACAGAGGAAGTTTTTTTAAGTAGCAGTTACGATATCCTCACAAAACCAACTCTAACAATTTACAGGGATATATCAAGCTATCCTAGTACTTATATCAATCTCAGTTTCTCTCATTCACTGCCTGTTTACAGAGATATTATTCTTGATCTCGCAGCTTCCTTTGGATATTTTAAAGGTGATAACGCGTACTGGAAAACTTATAAAGATAGCACAGGAGACTACACAGGTAAAAAATATAATGCTCTGCATGATGGAAAGCTTCAGGCAGGGCTAAGTATTCCAATTGCTAAAACTGTTTTAGTTCAACCAGTTGTTCAATACTGGTTTCCCCTGTCAGGCAAGGCTAAAAGAACTGTTGATGGTCACTCTTATAATCCAAACGGACATCTTGATAATACCTGGGTAACAGGAGTTGGAATAACTTTTAACTTTTAAAGGAGGAAAGACAATGATTAAAAAAGCAGTTTTCAGTCTAACATTATTAAGCTTGCTTTTTTCTGGTAGTTTAAATGCATTTGCTGAACAGTCTCAATCTCAGATTGATAAAGGAGATACTGCTTGGATGATTGTTTCAACAGCTTTGGTTATGTTGATGACTGTTCCAGGACTTGCTCTGTTTTATGGAGGTCTTGTAAAGAAAAAGGATGTTCTCAATACCATTGCCATGAGCTTTGTCTCTTATTGCATAGTGAGTTTTCTATGGATAGTTTATGGTTATAGCCTCAGCTTTTCAGGTGATATTGGAGGTATTATAGGATATCTTGATAAAGCTTTTCTTAAAGGTGTAAAAATTGAATCTCTTCAGGGAACAATCCCAGAAGTCTTATTTTCAATGTTTCAGCTTACTTTTGCCGCCATAACTGTTGCACTGGTAAGTGGTGCATATATAGAAAGAATAAGGTTTTCAGCATGGATATTATTTTCAATTCTATGGATGAGCTTCGTTTATGTTCCGGTTGCCCATTGGGTATGGGGCGGAGGTTTCCTTGCAAAAATGGGAGCACTTGATTTTGCCGGTGGAACAGTAGTTCACGTGAATGCAGGAATTGCAGCACTGGTAGGTGTTCTAATGCTCGGAAAAAGAAAAAATACCATGCTAATTCCCAATAATCTTACTCTTGTAAGTATTGGTACAGCACTTCTGTGGTTTGGATGGTTTGGATTCAATGCTGGTTCAGCTGCATCTTCAAATGCTGTTGCAGCTCAGGCATTCATAAATACAAACACCGCTGCTGCTGTTGCAGCCTTAGCCTGGATGCTTACAGAATGGATAATCACTAAAAAACCTACTGTGCTTGGTATAGCATCAGGAATTATAGCAGGACTGGTTGCCATTACTCCTGCAGCAGGATTTGTAAATATAACAGGCTCTGTTATTATAGGTGCTATAGCTGGTGTTATATGCTACTTTTCTGTTACAGCTATGAAACCAAAACTTGGATATGATGATGCTCTCGATGTATTCGGCATTCACGGATTAGCAGGAATCATGGGAGCAATCCTTACAGGAGTTTTTGCTGACCCTTCAGTAAATGAAGCAGGTAAAGGATTACTATATGGTAATGCCAAACAGATTCTAATTCAGTTAGCAGCTGTTGGAGTAACAATGCTTTACACTGCCATAATGACTTGTGTGATCTTTCTTATTATCAGACTCTTTATGAAAATCAGGGTGCATGAAGAGGATGAAATTATAGGACTTGATTCCTCAGCACATGGCGAGAAAGCTTATAATTTATAAACCAGTTTAAGGAGGATAGAATGAAAAAGATTGAAGCAATAATCAAACCTTTTAAATTCGAAGAAGTAAAAGAAGCCCTTGTTCATGCTGGCATTCAGGGAATGACAGTGACAGATGTAAAGGGGTTCGGAAGACAGAAAGGGCATGTTGAAATATACAGAGGTTCTGAAGTTAAAGTGTTATTTGTTCCAAAAATAAAAATTGAAGTTGTAGTACCTGACAGTCTGCTCGACAAAGCAGTAGAGGTTATTCTGAATAAAGCCTATACAGGTTCTGTTGGTGATGGAAAAATCTTTATCATTCCAGTTGAAGATGCGATAAGAATAAGAACAAAGGAAAAAAGCGAACAGGCTATATAAGTCAATTACTGTAAGGAGCTCATATGTGAGCTCCTTACAAACTTTCAATATTTATGTTGACCCGAAAAGACACATCAATGATATAATATTTAAACGGCAATCATTTGCCATATAAAAATGCATAAAAGAAATAACAGAGAACTTATAGCCCTTTTTGAAACAAGCAGAGTTTTAACCGCTTCATTTGAACTTGAAAAAAATCTCTATTCAGTTATGGAAATTCTTTCAAAAAAGCTTGATATGCGACGAGGATGTGTCTTCCTTCTGGATAAAAAAACAGGTGAAATAAAAATTGTAGTAGCCTACGGTCTTACCAGAGAAGAGATTCAGAGGGGTAAATACAGAATTGGTGAGGGTATAGTAGGAAAAGTTATTGACAGTGGACTTCCAATGGTTATTCCTGATATTGAAAAGGAACCCAAGTTCCTTAATAAAACAGGCAGCCGACCAAACAAAAAAGGTATTTCATTCTTATGTGTTCCGATAAAAATTGAAGATGAAATTCTTGGAGTTATATCTGCTGATAGAATTTATACTTCTCAGGAAGGCGATGTTGATGATGATTTAAGAGTTCTTTCAATAGTTGCATCTCTCATAGCCCAATTTCTGAAACTATGGAAAAATTATAAAAATATGGAAGATGAAAATATTTTTTTGAGACATCAGCTGCAGGATAGATATAATTTCCCAAATCTTGTTGGACAATCATCTTCCTTTCAGGCAGTTCTTAAAACAGTTATAAAGATTGCAAGCACAGATGCAACAGTACTGCTTTTTGGAGAATCAGGTACTGGTAAAGAGTTAATTGCAAAAACAATTCATTTTCAAAGCAAAAGGTCAAAAGGACCATTCGTTGCTATAAATTGTGCAGCTATTCCAGAAACTCTGTTAGAAGCAGAATTGTTTGGTTCTGAAAAAGGAGCATTTACCGGTGCAGTTAAAAGAATAGGAAAGTTTGAACAGGCTGATGGAGGAACTATCTTTCTTGATGAAATTGGTGAGCTACCTGTTGTACTTCAGCCAAAGTTATTGAGAGTATTACAGGAAAGAGCAATAGAGCCTCTTGGCTCGTCAACGTCTGTTGAAATCAATGTAAGAATTATATCTGCAACAAATAAAAATCTTACTGAAGAGATAAAAAGGGGAAACTTCAGGGAAGACCTGTTCTGGAGGCTGAATGTTATCCCGATATATATCCCGCCTTTAAGAGAAAGAAAAGAAGATATTCCTTTACTCATAGAATATTATCTGAAAAAGTTCTCTACTATTTATAAAAAATCTGTATCAATCGATCAAGAAGCTTTAAAAATGCTTGTTTCATATAATTGGCCGGGAAATGTCAGAGAAGTTGCTAATACTGTAGAGCGGCTTGTTGTAATGTCTGAAAGCAATATTATTAAAGTTAATGATTTACCTGATACTGTCAGATGTGGATACAAAATACATAAAATAACACCAGCTTCAAAAATCAATCTGCCAGCTGAAGTTGAAGCAATTGAAAAAACAAACATTATTGATACACTACCAAAATTTAATTTCAATTTAAGAAAAACAGCTCAGGAACTGGGTTTGACTGAACGACAGTTAAACTATAAAATAAAAAAATACGGTATATCAATAAAAAAAGGGGTTGAATAGGAGATTTCTACATGATAGCAATAGTTAAAAATGTAAAATCAGAAGGTCCAGGAAGTATTGAAAATTTTCTTAAAAAAAACAAATTGCTTTATAAAGTATTCGAAGCTGAAGATGGTATAATTCCATCCACTCTTGAAGACTACACCGGGTTAATCATTATGGGTGGACCGATGGGTGTTTATGAGATGGACATTTATCCACATCTTAAAATAGTTTCAAGGCTTATAAGAGAGGCTATAAACAGAGATTTAAAGGTTCTCGGAATATGCCTTGGATCTCAGTTAATAGCCCACACACTAGGAGCAAAGGTATATCAGGGGCATGTGGAAGAAATTGGATGGCAAGATATTGAGCTTACAGGAGATGGATTACGAGACCCATTAATGATAGCTTTAGCAAAACATCCATCCGTTGGAGATGTATGGAAAAAATTCAGAGTATTTCATTGGCATTGGGATACTTTTGATCTACCATATGGCTGCACACATTTAGCCAAATCTGAACTTTATGAAAATCAGGCTTTTAAATATGGAGAAAAAGTTTATGCCTTGCAGTTTCATATTGAAGTAACAAGGGCTTTACTCATAAATTGGTTTAATTCACATTCTCTCAGATCACAAATTCTCAACGAAGCAGAAAAAATAATCCCTGAATATTCACAGCGCGCAGAGAACTTTTACAGTGCCTTTCTGGAAAACTGACATATTGTAATAAAATACACTATGTCGCTATCTTATAAAAATCTTTTAATTACCCATAACTATTTATTGTTAAATCTCTTTCTATTTTATAAATTTTTTCAACCTGATTGTTAGGTCACTATTTCAGTCAGTCCAAGCTCTTTTAACTTCGATTCACCCGGTTTTGATGTTTCAGTATTCCATCCTCTGCCTGTATAGTATTGTGTAATCATTTCACGGAACTTATCTCTGTCAAGTACAGATCCCTTTTTCGGTCCTATAGTGAATGCATCCTCAAAGAAGCGGTCTGGTAGCCAGTCATCCTCTCTACGAAAACCTTCACGATAATTGAACATTTTTTCAAGATTAAACCCTCTTTCTCCTGTTTTTGCAAAAGTTGCTTTATCATATTCCAGACCGGTGATTGAGCTGAGCAGAGTGAGCATGTGGTCTTCTAATGAAGGATCAAATGCGGCAAAAAGGCAAATGCCAGTTGAATCAATCATTGCTCTCATGTTCTGCATTTCAATGCTGTCACCGTTTAAATGACACCCACCTCTATTTGCAGTAGCATAACACAAAGCTCTCGGCGGATTAGCCTGAATATTATGCGCAGCTAATTCAAGCCCTTTCACATGTATGGCAAACTTTTCACTACCATGACCGATCTTCTGAGAAAGAGCCTTTACACCCTTAGATGCAAGATCTCCTACTCCATCTCGGTAGGCTATCTTGTCTATCATTGCAAGAGTCGCATCAACACTCCCCCATTTGAGGTCTATTCCATCAAGCAATTTTGAATCTATCATCCCTTTCTCATAAGCTTCCATGAGAAATCCTATAACATTTCCTGTTGAAATTGCATCTAAGCCAAGATCATCAACATTGTAAACTGCCTTTAACATACCAGCCATATCTGATATCAAAAGGTTTGAACCAAACATTGTACCAGTTTCATACTCTGGTCCATCGTGAACTATCCCTCCGTATTTACCCTGCGTACGGCCACTTTTTTTGCATGCTAATGGGCAGCAATAACAAGCAATGTTTCTAACCCATACCTCACGTCTTGCAGTATCAGCACTGATCTTATAAACCTCTGGAAATGTTCCTTCCCGGAAATTACGCACAGTCTCTGTTCCAGCATTGCTGCTTTCCAGAATGAAAGAGGCAGTTCCTAGTTCCATCCACGACTTTGTTCTTGGTGAGTTTTTGAGGGCCAATCTGGCTCTTTCAAGAGCTGTAAGGAATCGCTTATGATTAGCAACAAATGGCTGTTTAGTCCCTTTAACTGCTATAGCTTTTAAATTTTTAGAACCCATTATGCATCCAACACCGCCTCGACCCGCTGCACGTGCAGCTGTATGAAGTATGCTGGCATAACGGACAAGATTTTCTCCAGCAGGTCCGATATATACAGTTTTGAATCTTCTGTCTCTGAGTTCTTCCAGAATTGTTCTGTCAAAGGCATCTGTTCGCATACCTCTGAATTTTCTAGCATCACGAATTTCGACCTTATCATCATCAATTACAATGTAACAAAGCTCATTAGCTTTTCCTGTAATAACGATGCCGTCGTAACCTGCAAATTTAAGTTCTGGTCCAAAGAACCCTCCCACATTGGAATAGGTTACAGTGGATGCAGATGAATAAGAAGAATGAATTGGAGATGTTATTGGAGATTTGGTAATAACACATGTTCTTGATGAGGATGGAACCGGAAATCCTGAAAAAGGACCTGTCATAAATATAAGTGGATTTTCATTAGAAAATGGATCAACTCCTGGTTTCTTTAAATGATCCCAGAGTATTTTCATTCCAAGCCCTCGTCCACCAACAAATTTAATAAGATCATCCTGAGCAACAGGTAGTTTTTCAATTTTACCTGTTGTAAGGTCTATATTTAGTATTCTGCCATTATATCCATATGGGGTACTCATTTTAAACCTCCTACATCTTTTATTCCATACCATTTTTGAGCTAATTCAGCTGCTATTTTTTCAGGTGAAAGTCCATAAAATTTTCGTTCAGGTCGCACTTCAACATAAGAGAGTGCATTAACAGGACACCATTTTACACATTGTGGATCACCATTACAAAGATTGCATATACCACCTGGTTTGCCTGTTTGAGGATCGAGCATTATAACCCCTCTTCTTTGTTCAAGGCATACTTTAGCACAATTTCCACAACCTATACATCGGTGTGGATCATTCTGAATTGTCAAAGTTGTCTCATTTCTGTATAGAGCTCTTCTTCCTGTTTTAGGATCAGGTTCTACAGGACATACATTCACACAAGGAGCATCAGGACACATTGCACACACAGTAGGAACATCCACATCAGGATTAAAGCTTACAACACGAATCTTTGAGTAAACAGGATTTCCAAGTCCTGGGAGTGTCTCTCCATTCACTGTTACTGGATTGTTGTATGAGGAGCAGACAGTTTCACATGTTCTACATCCAGTACATTCCTCATAATCTACAAGAATCATTTTAAGGATTTTTTTCTCTGAAGAAGCCCATACTATTGAATGAATTCCAAATCTTTCAAGCAAGATGACACTCGCAGTAATTCCGATGTTTTTTATAAATGCTCTTCTGGTAGGATCGTGTAATTCATTAACATTTAGCTTTTTACCTTTCATCTCATTCATATTTACCTCCAGCTTATTACTAATTTTTTCATTTATATCGCAGAGTATGATTCATAAATCTACGATATAAAGGTATTCTTTATTATATAAAATTATATAAAATAATAGGGCAATCTGATAGCAGCTGTTCATTTTGGTTATGAAAGAATTTTCGATTAGTCGGGAGTATAGCTGATTATTCAACAACCCATCTCTGAGAAATTTAAAAAAATTAAATTTTCCATAATAACTGTTAAATATTCTCAACCATCTCCCACACTCCACACGGGCAGACTCCAGCGCAGAATCCACAGGCAATGCATTTATTTTCATCAACAACATACTCATACCGACCATCAGACTTTTCCACTCTGCTTATTGCTCCCCAATAGCAGGTCATCTCACACATATGACAGTCTCTACATGATCCGCAGGAAAGGCATCTTTCAGCTTCCTGTTCAAGAGATGAAGTGGCTCTGCACCTTTCATAATAATCAAGTTTAATTCTTTCATAAGGTATTCTTGCTCTTAAATCTCTTGTAACAGGAGAATGCATGAGCTCTCCATGTAAGTACTCAGCAAGCAGTCTTCCATGACCAATTGCATGGGTTACCAGACCAAGCCCTGTAACATCTCCAATTGCAAAAACCTTGGGATCTGATGTCTGAAAAAATTCATTTACAACCATCCATCCCCTCTCAGTATGAATCTGCGGAGGGATAAAATCTAAATCAGGTATATCACCAATTGACATAATAACAAAATCAGCATCAATGTTTGTTCCATCTTTAAAATAGATTTTTCTTTCACCAGGAACATATTTCTCAGTAATTTTAGGCCAGAGAATCTCAACACCCTTTTGTTTTGCCTGTTCAAATTCTGTTCCAAAGGCTGCTGCTGGTTTCTGAATATCAACAGCAGTCACAGAGGCTGCTCCACAGAGGAAAGCCTCAACAGATGCATCCATTCCAACATTACCAGCACCAATTACAACGACATTTTTATCTTTAAGATCAAAGGTTTTACCTTCATTTATGGCTCTTAAAAATTCATATGCTGAAATAATATGCTCTGAACCGGGGAAAGGAATCTTTCTTGGTTGATGCGCTCCGACAGCTATCACTACAAACTCATTTTCTCTATATATTTCTTCAAAAAGTTCTTTTGTAACTTTTGTATTTAAACGAATATCTGGAACAACCTCCTTAAATCTTTCAATCTCTTTATGAAGTATGTCTTTATTAAATCTGTGTTCAGGTATGCAAAGTTCAATTTTTCCACCAATCTTATCTGTAGCTTCATACATAGTTACATTGTGTCCTTTTAATGAAATCTGCCATGCAACTGACATACCTGCAGGTCCTGCACCGATTACAGCCACACTGTGACCTGTTGATTTAGCTTTTTTGGGTGCTGGTAGATCCGGAGATGCTTTGCCGAGTTCTTTTACAGATATCGGTATATCAATTCTTCCGCGAGTGCATGCCTGCATGCAGAGATTCGGACATATCATTCCGCAGACTGTAGCTGGAAGCGGACTATAATTCAGCACAAGCTCCAACGCTTCTTTTATTTTACCAAGCCTTATCAACGCAGTTCTTTTATGAGTTGGAATATTAGTTGGACAGCTATATGCACATGGTGGCGCATACTTCTCATTTGCCCACACAGGCTTATATCTGCGATACTGTCCAGTTACTATATAGGGAATAATTGTTGGTTCATGGTCAATGTATTCTGCAAAAATTCCTCCCTTTCCAACCTCTTTCTCCCAGTAGTTTTTCCTGAAATCTTCCATTTCAACCTTGAACCATCTTTTACGTCTTCTTTCCTGTGGTGTGTATGGTACGAGTTTACGCCATTCATCAGGACTTTTTGTAAGTTCATGATAATAATCCATTCTTTCTATTGCTGTGAGATATGGCTTTAGATTGTCACATAGCCACTGCCAGTCCTGCTCACTTATTTCAAGCAGTTTAACATCCCTTTCTGAATAACCATCTATTGAACCGCGAAAATAAATAACACCGCCAACCATGCCAACACAAGGTCTGTATCCAAGAACTGATTTCTGATTTCTTGGATTAATTCCGCAGACTACGGCAATTCCACCAGCTTTGAATTCTGCAAATGAATCTCCAACATCCCTCAGATACCACGACTGAGGGGGATCAAATCTTGGATTATGTTTTGTCATTGTATCACAACGAGCACCACCGCTTCCCTGAACATATAGAATTCCCTGCGCAGCCGCATTCCATGCTCCATTTGTTGCATCTCCAAGAACAGTAATTTTTGCTCCGCAGTTGATCCATCCTACATCGTCAGATACACCTCCCCTAACAGTAATCTCTGTGCCAAACATTCCCATTGAGCCACATCTCTGTCCAACAGGTCCTTCAATAGTAATTTTTACAGGTTCACCCTGAGAGAAGATTCTACCACCAATTCCGTGTTGTCCATCAGCATATACATGAATATTTCTTGCTCCATTCTTTACAGCTTCCTGAATGAATTCTTCCAGTATCCTTGAAGGAATTCTATTTCCTTTTATATTTCCATATATAATTACAGATTTGTCATTAACCCATTTGACAACTTCTGCATATGGAATTACAGTTTCATGCAATCCAACCTTCGGCATTTCTCTTTGTATTATTTTTTTAACAGGCATAGCTTATCTCCAATCTTTCTGCTATTGCTTTATCATCTATACTCAATCCATCTGACATACCAATTGGAAGTTCAACGCTTCTTCCCATTGGAGCGAATATTTTACGAAGTTCAACATCTGCAGACTTGAAAATCTCCACAACTCTTTCTGCTACTTTATCAGGATCAAGGCGCCTGTAAAGCTTCGGATCCTGCGTAGTAATGCCTCTTGGACATTTTCCAGTATTACATATATTACAGCGATTATACTCATTACCGAGACATTCAGCAGTTGCCTGCATTATATATTTCCCAACAGAAACCGCGGATACACCAAGCATTATAAGAGCTGCTGCATTTGCTGCAAGATTTCCTTTTTTACCAACTCCTCCTGCTGCAATAAGCGGAAGCTCATTCTGTTTACCCTGTTTTACAAGATCAAGATAACACTCTCTTATGTTCGAAGCAATTGGATGTCCCATTTTATCAAGTGATATATTATAAGCAGCTCCAGTGCCACCATCTTCTCCATCAATAGAAAGAGCTGCTGCATACGGGTTTCTGGCAAGATTATTTAAAACAGCCTTGGCGGTTTTTGTTCCTGATATTTTTGGATAAACAGGAACTCTGAAACCAAATGCCATTGACATTGACTGAATCATCTTCATAACAGACTCTTCAATTGAGTATTGCGTCTGATGAGTTGGAGGAGATGGAAGATCCACATATTGAGGCACTCCTCTAATTTCAGAAATCAACTTTATAACCTTTGGAGCCATAAGAAGACCACCATCACCTGGCTTTGCACCCTGCCCGTATTTTATCTCTATTGCTGCAGGATCCTCTGTCATATAAGGTAATGTATGAATTATGCTATCCCATCCAAAATATCCAGATGCAATCTGTAAGATAAAATATTTAACATATCTCGATTTGAGAAGTCTTGGAGGAAAACCTCCTTCTCCAGAACACATCACCACAGGAATACCTTCAACCTCATTTAAATAAGCAACTCCCATTGCAAGCCCTTCCCACATCGTAGGAGAAAGAGCGCCAATCGACATACTTCCAATCATAATCGGAAATATTTCTCTTACAGGAGGTATAAACTTTCCTGATGATTTATCCAAAACAAGCCTTCCGTCTTCAACTTTAAGTGGAAGATCTTCTGGTGGAAGAATTCTTCCAATATAGGAACGAACTCTAAACTCATGCCTTCCTGCATCAAGAGCAGGGTCTGTTAGCATTGATATTCTTGTGAATTTAAGCCGATCAAGTGTAGAGACTCCTGGATCGTTTCTTCTGCCACCTCTCTTGTATCCTTCACCACCGCGGTTTTTATAAAAGAGAAACTTATTTTGGGGGTTATACTCTGGCTCTATTGCATTATTTGGACACACAAGAGTACAAACCGCACAGCCTGTACAGTAATTATCTATATTGTTTACCTGCTCAATAACATGAATTATTCTTCTTACAGGTCTTGGTTTGGGAGTATCCCCTCCAGACTCAATAACTCTTGTATACTTAACAGCTGGTCTAATAGCACCCTGAGGGCATACAGATGTACACTGTCCGCATCTTTTGCAACGGTCATCTCTCCATCTAATAATATAAGGAAATTCCTCTAACGTTAATTTATTATTAAAATCAAGCTTTAAGCCTGTAGCTGGTTCCATAGTTTTACCTCCCTTGCCTCTGGTGATACAATCACCATATCATACTTCATTGGATATATATCTTTTGATTTATCCCTGTTTGGAATAACCTTATCAAGTCCGCATAACTCTGACATTAAAGAATACTTACCTTTAACACCTCCAACAACACCAGGTCTTAATTTTTTAGAATCATGTACCATGAAGCATGTTCCATCTGGAACAAAACCTATGACCATATTTGGACCATCAATACATAGAGGTCTCAAAGACTGTTTAATTAATGATAAAGCTTCTCTATCAGACCTTTTTTCTACCTCTTCCCATTTAAGTGGCGTTATTATGTCTTTATAGTAAGTAAGCGGAAATCCGAGTTGTCTTACTGAATAATGAAGAATATGATCAAACACTTCACTGTCTGAGTTATAACCAACGTATCCTGGAAATCTTCTACTCATCAAAAATTCTCTTATTGGAACAAAAGCAGTATTTTCACCATTTGTCATTGTGCAGTATCCCTGAAGGAAAAATGGATGACATGCATAAAGATAAATCTGATAGTTTGTGTTCTGTCTTCCCTGGGCAAATATAACTTTTGCCTCTAAATTATCTTTATCAAGCCCGAAAAATTCTCCAAGTTCCAGAGGATCTCCCACTTCTTTAAGAGTTATTACATCTGGATAAAAAGAGAAGACAAAGATAGATTCATCCGCTTCACCCATTCTTCTGAGTGTTAACCTTGTATTCATTAGCAGGTCTTCTTTATCTTTAAAAGATTTCTCCTGCCACTCTTCTGGATAATCATAAACTCTGGCAAAATAGTGATCTCGCCTGATTATACCTCTTACAGGTCTAATCTTTGGCGTCCATTCATAAATAAGCTTAAAACCCAGTCCTATCATGTATTCATCAAGATTTTTTTTGCCCTTCCTTGAACATATACCCGATAAAATTGGATAATTTTTTAGTTCTTTGAACTTTCCTCCAAGGTCTTTAAGCGTCAGGCCAAGACCAGAACCATCATGCCCTTCTTTCATCGTTTCAAGAGCAAGGATGTTCTCCATTGGCGAAAAATATTTTGCTGAAGTAATTGCTGCTAATCTGCACATTTTATTTCTCCATCGGCAAAAGGTTACCTATTAGATTTAGAATAATTATCGTAATACATTTTTGTCAATATTGTAACTTATTCTTCCATACTGCCACATGAGTTTATATATTATGATCTTGAATTTTAAATATAGTATAATATCAATCTTCTGACAGATTTATTTAAAGTTTGTATTTTTATCTCTATCGGCATTCAAATATCAAAAAACAACATAAAGTATAAGGCAATTTAACCTGAATGCAAAGTTAAAATATACTTGAACATATTACGTATCTTGAGCTTTTTCTTTAAAGTCTGCCTATATGTAAATTGAAGCACATAGAAGACTTGACAAAGACAAAGATTAAAATAATATAATTTGGAGTGTATAAAGGAGGTAACCGTTTACCGTATATAAGATTTCAACAGGTATAAATTACCTTAATTTACTTATCGATTTTATCTATTTAGGAGATACCTTAGTATGAGAACAGGAATTAAAATAGGGGAAATAATAGAAGAAAAAAATGTTTTATCACAACTTCTTGAAAATTTTAAGAAGGTAAAAATATATAAAGTTATTTCTGATAAAAATTTTGATATATATTTGATCAGTGTTCAATCAAATTACGCACTCGAAAAATATTTTTTACCTGAAGAAAAGTCTGCTTTTATTTATATTCTTAAAGGCACAGTCTCGCTTTTCATTGATAACGATTCATATAATTTAAAGGAGGGAGGCAGTCTTTACCTTAATAAAGCAGTACCTGCAAACTGGGTAAATGAAGGAGGTGAAAAACTAGAAATTCTTTCTGTAACTATGTAATAAATCAATCGGATTTATTACAAATTTTAAAGGCAAAATATTATTTATTTTTTGTCTGAATGATTTACTATTTCTAAACTAAATTTAGTATTAATTAAGGAGGCTAATTATGAGTATTATTTCAGGTCAACCAAATGCGAGTTCTGCTACAGGAACTCGAAACAGAGTTTCAGATCCAGCACCGTACTCAGGAATCTGTTCAGTATGTCTTGATGGATGTCCAGGTTTTTGTGAAGTTGGTAAGTCTTCGTTTAGAGGAAGAGAGGTTGTCTATCCAGTTCCTTTTGGTAAAGTCACTGCTGGTGCTACAAAAAAATATCCTGTTGATTATTCCCATCTTAATATTCAGGGAACCTGTACAGGAGCAGTAGGAATAGATCCACATCCTGATAAGGCTACATTTCCAGCTGTTAATACGGAAAGAGAAATCGGTAAAGACTATAAAATAAAACTCCGTTTACCTATATTCACAGGTGCCCTCGGATCAACCGATATTGCAAAAGATAATTGGGAAGGGCTAGCCATAGGAGCTGCTATATCGGGCATTATGGTAGTAATCGGAGAAAATGTGGTAGGAATGGATCCAAAAGCAGAATTCAAAAATGGTAAAGTAGTCAAATCTCCTGAGTTGACAAGAAGAGTTGAAGCATTTAAAGAATGGTTTGATGGATATGGTGAGATTATACTCCAGCAGAATGTTGAAGATACACGCCTTGCTTCTGCAGAGTATGCAATAGAAAAACTTGGTGTTTCATGTATTGAACTTAAATGGGGACAGGGTGCAAAGGACATCGGAGGAGAAGTAAAGCTAAAAAGTCTCGAAAGAGCTCTTGAATTAAAGAAAAGAGGATATATTGTACTGCCAGATCCTGAAGATCCCGTGGTTCAAAAATCCTATAAAGGTGGCGAATTTAAAGAGTTTGAAAGACACTCAAGGCTTGGTATGGTAGATTATAAAGAATTTTTAAAATCAGTTAAGCATTACAGAAAAGCAGGAGCTAAATTTGTATCTTTGAAGACAGGTGCATATAGAATTACAGATCTCGCAAAAGCATTAAGATTCGCATCTGATGCTGGCATTGATCTAGTAACAATTGATGGCGCAGGTGGTGGTACAGGAATGAGCCCATGGAGAATGATGAACGAGTGGGGAATTCCTACAATTTATCTTCAGTCAATTGCCTATAATTTTGCAAAACAGCTTGCACAAAAAGGGAAATATGTACCTGATCTTGCTATTGCCGGTGGATTTTCTCTGGAAGATCATATTTTTAAAGCTTTAGCACTTGGCGCTCCTTATTTTAAAGCTGTTTGTATGGGAAGAGCTCTTATGATTCCTGCTTTTGTAGGGAAAAATATACAAAAATGGTACGAGGACGGAAAGCTTCCTGCAGACATTCAGAAGTATGGTAACTCAGTGGAGGAAATATTTATAACAACCGAAACTCTAAAAAATAAATATGGTAAGGACTTCAAAAAGATTCCGTGGGCAGCCATTGCAATATACACATTTGTTGATAGGCTTACTCTTGGAATCAAACAACTCATGGCTGGAGCAAGAAAATTCTCACTTGAATATCTCGATAGAGGAGACATTGTGGCTCTAACAAAAGAAGCTTCAGAAATAACAGGTATTCCTTATATAATGGAATCAGACATGCAAGAGGCTCAAAAAATTCTTTTAGATTAATTCGTAAAGGAGAGGCTTAGCCTCTCCTTTCAACCACGCTTTATAAATAATTGCGATAATTTTAAATTTAAGTCAGTTATTATATCTTTAAAAATTGATTTGTAAAAGTAAAAATTTTAGATTGACAAAATAGTTTTAAAAAAACTACAATTTGATATTTTTCAGGAACCTTTGAAATGAAGACAGAGCAATATAGGATAATTGAGAAGTCATCATTTAATGATTTTATAAACAGTCTTATCGCATCACAAAAAGTGATAGGGCCTGTTTACAAAGGATTTAATAATTATACCTTTGAGGAAATAAAATCAGCTCAGGAAATGAGTCTCAATTATATTCCAACAATTATTCCTCCAAAGAAATACTTTATGCCGCAGAAAGAAACTATCTTAGAGTTTGATACAAAAGAAACATTACATGTTGAACCTGTTAGCGAATATGAAGAGCTAATATTATTTGGTGTTCATACATGTGACATAGCTGGGTTGAGATGTCTTAATGTAGTTTTATCTGACGAACCAAAAGACATATCATATCTGATAAGGA
The DNA here is from genome assembly GCF_000423865.1 of Thermodesulfovibrio thiophilus DSM 17215. NCBI lineage: Bacteria > Pseudomonadati > Nitrospirota > Thermodesulfovibrionia > Thermodesulfovibrionales > Thermodesulfovibrionaceae > Thermodesulfovibrio > Thermodesulfovibrio thiophilus. The sequence goes on along the minus strand of NZ_AUIU01000011.1, from coordinate 4,692 downwards.
AAAGATATATAACCATCATTGGATTAGAATGTAATGCCTACTGTGATGAATATGCGAGCTGTTCCTTTGTTGGAGCGCATGTTCCCACAACAGGATATGATTTAATGTTTACTGACCTTGGAGATTACTTTATTGTACACATACATTCATCTAAAGGCATGGATATAGTAAAACAAGCAAATATCTTTAAGCCTGCGGATAATTATGATTTTGAAGCACTAAAAGCATTAAGAGAAAAAAAAGACAGAATATTCAACAACGAAGTACCAACTGAAAGAAGGTATCTACCAGACCTTATTGATCGATCATGGAATGCATCCGTATGGAAAGAACTTGAGCAGAAGTGTCTTGGTTGTGGAAATTGTACATCTGTCTGTCCCACCTGTTACTGCTTTGATATTAAAGAAGATGTTGACTTTACACTGAAAGCAGGACAAAGATATAGAGTCTGGTTTTCCTGTCAGCTTGATCCATTTGCAAAGGTTGCAGGAGGAATAGACTTCAGAAGAGAGCGTTCAGCAAGACAGAGGCATCGTTTTTACAGAAAATTCAGATATCATATAGACAGATACGGAATGTTTTTCTGCACAGGCTGTGGAAGATGCTCAAGAACATGCATGGCAAAAATTAATTTAAAAGAAGTTCTCACAGCACTAATAAAGGAGTCAGAGACAAAGATATGGAGAAAGTGGTTATAAAAAAATCTCCTTATAATGTAAAAAAAGCAAGAATTATAGATATAAAGCAATTGACTGAAAAAGAAAAACTCTTCAGAGTTATTTTAGAGGACAATTCGTGGCTTGATTATGAACCAGGGCAGTTCATAATGGTTTCTTTAATGGGGATTGGAGAAATTCCCATTTCCATATGCTCATCTCCACTTAATAGAGATTATTTTGAGATATGTGTGAGAGCTGTTGGCAAAGTAACAGAATCAATGCACAGATTAAATGTAGGAGAAATAATAGGTATAAGAGGTCCATATGGTAAGGGATTCCCTATAAGGATGATTGAAGCTCATGATCTTTTAATAATTGCTGGCGGACTTGGACTTGCGCCACTGAGATCCCTGATACTTTATGCAATTGACAACCGCAGAGATTTTGGAGAGATACATATACTTTTTGGATGCAAAACTCCGGAGGAATTACTTTTTTCAGATGAGATAGAGGAATGGGGGAGGAGACTTGACCTTCATTTTGCCTGCACAGTTGACAGAGCAGATCCTGACTGGAAAGGAAATATTGGCTTGATAACCTCTCTTATACCAGGTGTTGATATAGATCCCATAAGAACATATGCGGCAGTGGTGGGACCCCCAATAATGTACAAATTTGTGATAAAGGAGCTTCTTGCAAAGGGATTGCCAGTTGACCAGATTCTTCTGTCATTTGAAAGACACATGAAATGCGGAATGGGCAAATGTGGAAGATGTCAGATACAGAATCTTTACTGCTGTAAAGACGGTCCTGTTTTCACATTTAAAGAAATTATGGATATGGCTGAGGCACTGTGATGAGCAAACCAAAAGTTGCATTTTTTGATTTTGCCTGCTGTGAGGGCTGCCAGCTTCAGGTAGCAAACATTGGAGAATCCCTGCTTGATATTCTTGACATTATAGAGATTGTTGAGTTTAGAGAAGTCATGTCTGAAAAGTGGGATAAAGAGATTGATGTTTCCTTTGTTGAGGGAAGCATCACAGATGAACATGCTAAGGAGAGAGTTAAAAAAATCAGAGATAGAAGCAAAATACTTGTTGCACTTGGTTCATGTGCAACCATTGGTGGAGTAAACGGGATGAAAAACTCCTTTGAGCTTGCTGAAGCAATGAGATACGTTTATGGAGACTCCTCTAAATTCTTTCCAACAATACAAACAAGAGCAGTCCATCAGGTAGTAAAAGTTGATTACTTTATAAATGGCTGTCCAATTTACATCCCGGAGTTTGTTACAGTTCTTAAATGCATTCTACAGGGGATACCATTCTATGTTCCTGAATATCCTGTATGCGTTGAATGCAAACTCAATGAGAATGTATGCATGTATGATAGAGGACTCACATGCATGGGACCTGTTACAAAGGCAGGATGTAACTCGTGGTGCATAAACAATGGAAATATATGCTATGGATGTAGGGGATTAACAATAAATCCAAACACAGAGGGTTTTAAAGAAGTCCTTAAAAAATACCGGATACCTGAGGACTTTTTAATGAAAAAAATACAGATGTATAACAAATCAAGGGAGCTTGATCAGTCGTGAGTCAGAACATTAACATCAATGTTAACTACCTAACCAGAGTTGAAGGACATGGAAACATAGTAGTTGAACTAAGAGATGGAAAGCTTGAAATCTGCAGACTTGAGATAGTTGAGTCTCCAAGACTTTTTGAAGCTTTCCTGAGAGGTCGTTCAATCTATGAAGCACCACATATAACATGCAGAATATGTGGAATCTGTTCCTGCGGACATACACTGGCCTCAATTCAGGCTGCAGAGGATCTACTACAAATAAAACCAACTGAACAGACCACACTTTTAAGAAAACTATTACTTCACTATGAAGAGCTTGACAGTCACATTCTACATATATATCTACTGGTGGCACCTGATCTTGTTGGTGTACCAAGCTTTGTTCCTTTAACAAAGTCTAATCCTGATATCATAAGACGTGCATTAAAAATGAAAAGACTCTGTAATGAACTCTGCGAGATACTGGTTGGAAGACATGTTCATCCAATAGGAGCAGTTGTTGGAGGATTTACAAAACTTCCATCAAATTCTGAACTTGAAGAAATGCACAAGAGACTTATACAGTTACAGACAGATATGCAGGACACTGTTGAACTATTCAGCAAACTGACTTTTCCTGAGTTTGAAAGGGACACAGAGTATGTTGCTTTAGTTAATGACGAAAATGAATATCCTCTACTTTATGGAGACATTGGCTCAACTGATGGATACAGAGTGAGCAAGTATGAATATAAAAATGTGACAAATGAATTTGTTGTTGCTTATGCCACAGCAAAAAGAACAAAATGGCACAGAGACTCCTATGCTGTCGGAGCTCTTGCGAGATTTAACATTAACTCAGCCAAGCTTCATACTAAAGCAAAACAGGCAGCAGATATGTTGAACTTAAAACCAAAATGCATAAATCCATATCTTAACACAGTAGCCCAGATTGTCGAGTGTGTTCACTGTGTAGAAGATGCTATAAGAATTATCGAGATTCTTTTAAACAAAGGCATAAACCAAGATGAAATTGTTATACCTGATATTAATCAACATGGAGCTTTACCACAAAGGGCTGGACAGGGAGTTGGAGTGGTGGAAGTTCCTCGAGGCTTACTTATTCATCATTATGAATGTGATGAAAGAGGTATATTTAAAGAAGCAAACTGTGTTATCCCAACAAATCAAAATACTGCAAATATAGAGCTTGATATGTTAAAACTTGTTCCAGAAATTATGAAGCAGTCTCAGGAAGAAATAACACTTGCTCTTGAAATGCTTGTAAGAGCATATGATCCCTGTATCTCCTGCTCAGTTCATATGGTTGAGCTCAAACTGTAAAATTAACTTAACTCTTGACTGCTCTCCAGGTTCACTCTGATTAACTTATATAAAAACGCACGCAAATGGACCACTGTTTAAATATATTCACAAGAACCTCCAACATAGATATGTGTGCCCGCACCGGCTTCAATAAATCCAGGAATACTGTCTTTAAAAATGCTCCTTGCAAAATCTCCAGTGCAATGAGAAGGTGCGATATATTTAATTCCCTCTGATTTTAAATATACAACTAACTGCCTGAGTTGTTCTTCACTGTAGTCTTTCAGATGAAGTCCTCCAACCAGAGCAAAAACATTTTGATTTAATATTTCCTTTACTCTTTCTAAAATTTTGATTAATCCAGGATGTGCGCATCCTGTCACAACTACCACACCTCCACCTGTGTCTATCGCAAGGGAGAGTTCTTTTATTTTCTCTCCAAGTTCACCTGTTAGATATACTCCATTCATTATCTCTACAGGCTCTGTGCTTACTTTATGAATGTTTATATCATCTATACTTTCTTTCACTTGATCATAAAAAGAGCTACCAGCATAAATCTGTACATTTTTACTCCTGCTTGCTATGTCTTTTAATCCTTCATAGTGATCTTTATGAGGGTGGGAAATTACTATCCTTGAAATCATACCTGGTTTAATTTCAGCTCTCTGCATGTTTTTGATTAATTTTTGCCCATCAGCACCTGTATCAAACAGTATTCCAGCATATCCTCTCTTTATAAAGCAGCTGTATCCCCATCCTGTTTCAAATCCTTCTTCTGCTGGATAGTTATCAAAAAGCACTCTTATATCAATGATCATATAAATACCTAAACTTTTAGCATTTCAGTAAGTCTGTCAACTATTGTTGTGAAAGCTGCTGCAGGCTTACTTTCTGGATAGTAAATTATAAATGGTTTACCATCATCTCCAGCCTGAACTATCTGTGGATCAATGGGAACTTTACCAAGAAACGCAACTTCATACTCCTGAGCAAGCTTTTCTGCTCCACCGGTTTTAAATATCTCTATTGTGCTACCACAATGTGGACAAACAAATCCACTCATATTTTCAATAATGCCAACTATTGGAATTGAACCTTCTTTGCAGAACTTTATTGATCTTCGCACATCTGC